>CALCTH010000178.1 GCA_937893795.1 uncultured Myxococcales bacterium
ACCTCGCCGGGCTCCACGGCGCGCAGGGCGTCTACCTCCGCATCCACGCGGACGATGCCCGGGATCCCGAGCGGATCGCCGCCGCCGCCATCGGCATGGGCCCCGATGCCATCACGCGTTGCCTGGGCCTCGCGCCGGTGGCGCTCGGCGGGCTCTACCAGCGCATCGATCTCTTCGAGGAGAGCTGGCTCGCGGGCGTCGACGAGGCCGACACGCCGCTCCGCCTTCGCGTCTTCGAGGACGAGCTCGAGCGACGGCTGAGCCGCGACGTGCCGCTCGTCATGGACATGGACCAGAGCGACTACTTTCTCCTGGCCGTTCAGCACGGGGACAACCGCCGCCAGCACCCGGTGGACGTGTACCTCTGGGACCTCCGGAGCGGGGAGCCGCTGCTCCGCACGCGCACGCGCTCGCGCGGCGTGCGGCTGACGGCGCGCAGCGCCATCGGCGGCCTCGGCGGCGGGGCACCGCGCCCTCTCGAGGCGCGGGCCGGCGTGACGGATTGCTCCATCGCCGCGCAGGTGCGGGCGGCGACCGGGGCCGGCCTCGCGGAGGTACGCAACCCGCCGCCGGCACCCGAGGTCGACGTCGACGTGGACGTCGCCGAGGAGCCGGAGGACGACGCGCTCACGCCCGCCGCCATCCCCCCGCCGGCCACGGACGACGCGACGGCGGCGGACGATGCGAGCGAGCCCTAATCAGGGCGTCACGGTGAGCGTCGCGGACCCGCTCACGGCCCCTCGGGTCGCCGTCACGGCCGTCATCCCAGGGGCGAAGCCGGTGGCTTCCCCGCGCGAGCCCGCGGCGTTGCTCACGTCGGCCACCCGGAGGTTCGCCGCGCCCCAGGTCACGAAGGCCGTGATGTCGAGGGTCGAGCCGTCGCTGAAGCTCCCCTCGGCTTCGAAGGCGGTACGGGCCCCGACGGCGACGCTTGCCGTGGCCGGCGTCACGTCGATGGTGGTCAGCGTGGCGCCGGTGATGGTGAAGGTCGTGCGCCCGGAGACGCCGAGGTAGGTGGCCTCGGCGTCTCCGCTCCCCGCCGCGAGCGCCGTGAGGCGTCCCCGGGAGCCGATGGCGTTGCTCACGGAGGCCGCCGCCGGCGCCGTCGACGTCCATGTGGCGAGGCCCGTGACGTCGCGCGTGCTGCCGTCGGTGAAGATTGCCGTGGCCTGGAGCTGCGCCCCGAAGCCCGCAGGGATCGTCGGCACGAAGGGGGTGACCTGAATGCGGTCGATGGTCGCGGCCGTGACCGTCAGCACCACGCTCCCGCGCGTACCGAGATAGACGGCCTCGAGCGTGGTCGTCCCAGCGGCGAGCGCCGTGGCCAGGCCGCGGGATCCGATACCGTTGCTGCTGCTCGCCACCGTGGCGTCCGAGCTGAGCCACGTGGCCTCGCCGGTCACGTTGCGGCTCGTGCCATCGCTGAAGATGGCGACGGCCTGGAAGCGAAGCGTGCTGCCGGCGGCGAGGCTCGGCGCGAAGGGCGTCACCTGGACCGTCGTGAGCGTGGCCGCGGTGACGGTGACGCTCGCGCTCCCGGACACTCCCTCGAAGGTGGCACGAAGCGTGGCCGTTCCCGCCGCGAGGGCCGTCACGAGGCCCTGCTGCCCGGGCCGGTTCGAGACCTGCGCGACGCTCGGCGCCGTGGACGTCCAGGTGGCCTGCACCGTGACGTTGCGACTCGTACCGTCGCTGAAGATCGCCACGGCCTGGAAGCGCTGGTCCTCTCCGACGGCGGCCGTGAAGGTCACCGGCGTCACGGAGACGTCGACCACCGTAGCCGCCGTCACCGTGACCGTGGTGGACCCGGTCACGCCCTCGAAGACCGCCTGGGCCTCCGCGCTCCCGGCGGCGACCGCCGTGCCGAGGCCGCGCTGACGCGGATCGTTGCTCACGGTGAGGGTGGCAGGCGCCGAAGACGACCAGGTGGCCTCGCCCGTCACGTTTCGGCTCGTGCCATCGCTGAAGATCGCCACGGCCTGGAAGCGGACGAGCTGCCCCGCGGCGAGCGTTGGAGCCACGGGGGTGACCTGAACCTCGACGAGGACGGCATCGGTGACCGTCAGGGTGGCCGAGCCGCTGAGGCCATCGAAGGTGGCGGTGAGCGTCGTGACTCCCGCCGCGAGCGTGTCCACGCGGCCGCGGCCGTCGACGCTCGCGACCGACGCGGCGCTCGAGGACCAGCTGGCGCGACCGGTGACGTTTTGCCGTTCGCCGTCGGAGAAGATGGCGACGGCCGTGTACTGGATGCGGCGCCCCGCCTCGGCGTCGAAGGTCACCGGAGACACCTGAACCTCCAGGAGGCGAGGCCCGACGACCGTGACCGACGTGCTGCCCGTCACGCCTTCGAAGCTGGCGCTCACCGTCGTGGTCCCGGCTCCGACGGCGTTCAGCTGTCCCTCCGAGCCGGGCGCGTTGCTCACGGTCGCCACGTCGGCGTCGGCGGTGGACCAGAGCGCGAGAGCGGTGAGATCGGCCTCGGCGCCGTCGGAGAAGGTGCCCGTCGCCGTGTACGCGGTGCGAAGGCCCGCCGTGGTTGTCGCGTCGACCGGCGTCACCGCGAGGCTGACGAGGCGCGCGGCGGTCACGGTGAGGGACGCCGTGACGCTCACGCCATCCCGCGTCGCGGTGATGGTGGCGCTACCAGCGGCCACGCCACTCGCGGTTCCTGCCCGGGCCCCGGCCGAGGCGATCACGGCGACGGAGGGCTCCGAGCTCGTCCAGGCGACCTCTCCGCTGAGGTCGCGCTCGCTCCCGTCGGCGAAGGTCCCCGTGGCCACGAAGCGGAGGTCGCCGCCCACCGGCAGGGTGGCCGTGGCCGGCGCGACGACCAGCGCGACCAGCGCAGCGTCGTTGACCGTGACCCGCACCTCCGCCGAAAGGCCACCGAAGCTCGCCCCGACGAGCGCCTCGCCAATCGCGAGGCCCGTGACGACGCCGCGGCGTCCCGGTGTGTTGCCCACCTGCGCGACGTCCGGCGCGTCGGACGACCAGGCAGCGGACTCGGTGAGGTCCTGGACGCTCCCATCGTCGAAGGTGCCGGAGAGCGTGAGACTCACCTCGTCGCCGACGCCGAGGCTGGGCCCCTCGGGTGTGATCGCCAGCCCGACGAGGCGTGCGGGCGAGACGGTGACCGTGCTGATGCCTTCCACGCCTTCGAAGGTGGCGCTCACGATCGCGGTGCCCGCCGCCCGCGCATCGCCCTCACCGGTCGCCCCGATGGCCAGCACGGCGGGGTCCGAGCTGCTCCAGACCACGCTCGCGCTCAGATCGAAGGTGGAGCCGTCCGTGGCCACGCCGAGCGCCGTGAAGCGTTGCGTCGCGCCGAGGGCGAGGCTCGGATCGCGGGGCGAGACCTCGATGCGCTCGAGCGGCGCGTCACCGACCGTGACCGTCGCCGAGGCCGTGAGTCCCGCGAAGGACGCGCGCACCACGTCCGCGCCCGAGCCCACGGCCCGGAAGGCGCCGGGGCTCGTGACCTCGAGCACGCCGGCGTCCTCACTCTCCCACGCGGCGGACTCGGTCACGACGAGCGTGGTGCCGTCGTCGAGGGTGAGCTCGGCGTCGAAGGTCAGGGTGCCTCCGACGCGCGTCTCCGCCGACGGGGGCAACACCGTGAGCGCGACGGGCGCGGCCTCGAGCACCTCGACGGTGGCCCGGGCGACGAAGCCGAGGCGCGAGGCCTCGAGGGTCACGAGTCCCGCAGCGCGAGCCTCGACCCGGCCCGCGTCGACGGTGGCGATCTCCGGGTCCGCGGAGACCCAGGCGGCCGCCTCGGTGACGTCTTCGGTGCCCCCATCCGAAAGGAGCAGGATGGCGCGCAGCGAAGCGCTGCCGCCGAGGGGCAGCACGCTGCGAGGCGGCTCGATGGCCAGGCTCACGGCCTCCACGGGCGGCCCCCCGTCGATGGCACCGTCCACGCCGGCATCGACAGCTCCGTCGGGCGCCGCATCGAGCAGGACGGGGCCGTCGAGGAGGCCCCCGTCCACGGCCCCGTCGGCGGGCGCTCCGGTGACGATGGAGGAGCGACCGCACGCAGCCGTTCCGAGCGCGAGGAAGGTGAGGAGCGAGAGACGAAGGGAGCCGGAGCGACGCATGAGGAGACCTTGGGGCGACGGGACGGGACGTCCCAGGGAGCCTGAGCGGTCTTGCGAAGATCTGAAGCGCGTCCCGCGGCGCCTACTCGGCCGCCTCGAGCTCGCGTTCGAGGGCGTCGAGGTCGAAGGCGCCCTCGTCGGTCGTCGCCTCGTCGGCCGACGCGCCCTCCGGGCTCTCCGGGGCGTCTCCGGCGAGCTCGCGCTCGAGCGCGTCGAGGTCCAGTGCGCCCTCGTCGCCCTCCCCGCCCAGCTCCCGCTCGAGCGCATCGAGGTCGAGCTCACCCTCCGCGCCCGGCGCGTCGAGCTCCTCCTCGAGGGCGTCGACACCGCCGCCGAGCTCCCCGCCCTCGTCGAGGAGGTCCTCGAGGTCGTCGAGCCCACCCCCGGGCGCCTCCTCCACGGGTGCATCGGTGCCGGCGGGCGGAGGCTCGGCCAGCGGCGCCGCGTCCTCCTCGCCGGCGATGAGATCGACGAAGGAGGTCGAGAGGCTCGGGATGTAGGTCACCACGAGGAGGGCGACGACGAGGAGCCCGATGTAGGGCAGCACGGCCCGGTAGAGCGTCGTGACCGGCTTGTCGAAGCGGAAGCTCGCGATGAAGAGGTTCAGGCCGACCGGCGGCGTCATGTAGCCGATCTCGAGGTTCAGCAGGAAGACGATGCCGAGGTGGTAGTCGTCGATGCCGAAGCTCCGGGCGATGGGCAGGATCAGCGGGACCACGACGACGATGGCGCTGAAGACGTCCATCAGCATGCCCACGAGGAGCAGGAAGACGTTCAGCACCAGGAGGAACTCGATGGGCGAGTCGATGCTCTCGCTCATCAGCTCCAGGATCTTCATGGGCAGCTGGTCCTGGATGAGGAAGCCCGTGAAGCCGATGGCCGTGGCGAGGATGGCGAGGATGGCGCCGACCAGCGTCATCGACTCGCTCACGATGCGCGGGAGGTCCTTCCGGAAGCTCACGTCCCGGTAGACGAAGACCTCGATGACGAGCACGTAGAGCGCCGTGAACGCCGCGGCCTCGTGGATGCGGAGCTTGCCGGTCACGAGGAGGGCGATGAGCGCCACGGGCAGGAGCAGCTCCCAGATCGTCTCCCGAAAGGCCGCGAAGGCCTCCTTGGCCTCGAAACGCTGCGTGGTGAGCTCCGGCGAGCGCACCCCGACGACGAAGGCGTAGGCCGCGATGGCGAGCACGCTGACGAAGCCCGGGAGGATGCCGGCCGCGAAGAGGCGCACCACGTCGATGCCGGCGACGACGGCGAAGAGCACGATGGGGAGCGAGGGCGGAAAGAGGAGACCGAGCGAGCCGCTCGAGGTCACGAGGCCGAGGCTGAAGCGCTCGTCGTAGCGGTCCTGGAGGAGCGCCGGGTAGAGCAGCCCACCGATGGCGACGATGGTGATGCCGCTCCCGCCGGTGAAGGTCGTGAAGAACGCGCTCGCCAGGAGACAAACGATGGCCAGGCCGCCCGGAAGCCAGCCGAAGAAGGCCCGGCTCACGCGTACGAGGCGCTGCGGCGTGCCGCTCTCGGCCATGAGATAGCCGGCAAAGGTGAAGAGCGGGATGGTCACGAGGAGCGGCGACTCGGCGAACTTCTCGCTGAAGATGTCCGCGGCGGCGCCGGTGATGGACGTGTCCTCGAGCTGCGCGAAGAGCAGCATCGCCGCGGCCGCGAAGATGGCGAGGAGAGGCACGCCGAGGAGCGCGAGGGCCAGCAGCGCCAGCAGGACGAAGACGTCCATCAGGCGCCCTCCCCCGCGGATGTCTCGTCGCCCGGGTGCTCGCCCTCGCCCTCGGTGATGCCGCCGGTGCCGATCCGCCCGAAGGCGCCGATACCGTAGGCCACGAAGCGCACGCCGATCACCAGGAAGAGCGCGGGCATGAGTAGGTCCATGGCCCGCTCCGGCGTGTTGACGGTCAGGCCCAGGGCCTCGAGGAAGGACCGAAGGCCGCAGAAGAGGTCCGGCCGCGTGTAGCCCGCGTCGGCGATGGCCTCGGCCGTCCCGAGGCAGATGTGCACCGTGTTGAAGTCCGCGTCGAAGACGCCGTACTCGGCGGGGATGCGCGCGGACTTCGCGAGGAGCGCGCTCAAGACGACGCGCGCGAAGAGCAGACAGGTGACGCCGGCGAAGACGCTCGAGACGCCGCGCATGAAGGCGCGCTGCTTCGGCGCGGCGACCCGCTGCAGGACGTCGATGCCGATGTGCTTGCCGTGAAAGGTCGCGAGGCTCGCGCCGAACATGGCGACCCAGAGCGTCGCCTTCTCGAGGAAGGCGTCGCCCCAGGAGAGCGCCTGGAGCGCGTCGCTCGCCCAGAGCGCCCCCCCGTTGGCGAGATTCCAGAGCGCGGCCTGCACCGAGGCGACGACCACCAGGGAGAGCAGGACGAGGGTCGCGAGCGCCGCCTCGCCGCGGGCGAGGTTCCGGTCGAAAGCGCGGAGGAGGTTCACGGGGAGGGGCCTCGCGCCGGGGTCGGGGCGGCGCGAGTCCGGGAGGTGTACCGCCGCGCGCGCAGGCCGGCGACAGAGGGGGCAGCGGGCGGTGCAGGCCCCACGGGCCGAGGCCGAAGCGCGGGGTCAGCGCCGCGCCGAGGCCTCAGGGATCGCCGGCGGCGCTGATGACGCGGTTCAGGAGCGCGCGCGGGTAGAGGCGTCCGGCGAGCCGGTCCCGCGTCTGATCCTGCACCTGGTCCCACTCGGCCTGATGGGGGCTGGTGTCCACGGCCTCGAGGCGACGCTGGAGCACGGTGAGCGAGCGCTCGTCTTCGCGGCGGATGGCCCGCTGCAGCAGGCGATGCGCGCGCTGGCTCGTCTCCATGAGCGCGGTGCGCTGGTCCTCCGGGAGCGCCTCGAACTTCTCCTTCTTCAGGATCGTGGCGCCGATGAGCACGCCGCTATTCTGCTGCGAGTAGTAGCGGAGCCGCGTGTACCACTGGAGCGAGACGGCGGCGATGGCGGAGGCCGGCACCGTGTCGATGCGCCGGGTCTGCAGCGCGGGGTAGACCTCGGGGATGCCGAGGCGCTGCGGCGTCGCACCCACCACGTCGAGCATCTCCGCGAAGACCGCGTCGGTCCGAGGCACCCACGGACGGCGCTGCCGGAGCTCCGAAGGCCGCTCGATGCGCTCCGTGGAGAAAAGCCGGGCCTTGCCCACGTCTCCCCAGCCGAGGAGCGTGTAGCCGTTGCTGTCGAACTGACCCTCGAACTGCGAAGCGAGGCGGCGCCGTGCGCGGTCGATCTGCGCGTAGCTCTCGAAGACGCCGGGCACGCTGAGCACGAGCACCGGTCGCACGATCTGCCCGAGGCCCGTGCTCGTGACCGCCGCGCCATCCAGCTGGCCCGCGCGCATCTTGTCGATGTAGTCGGGCTCCTGGCCCTGGGCGCCTCCCGCGTAGAAGCGGAGGCCCAGCTGGCCGTTCGTGCGTTGCCGCAGCTCCTGATCCCAGGCCCGGAAGACGCGCATCCAGGGGGAGCCCTCGGGCGCCACGGTGGCGATGCGCAGCTCCGTCGCCCCCTGCGCCCCGGCGCTCGGCGGCGCCGCGGGCGCGAGAAATACCAGGATGCCGAGGGCCAGCCAGCTCGTCTTGAATCGGTTCATCGATGTGCCTTGGTCTGCGGGGACCCGACGATGAGGGGTCCCGGCGTATTCACTGAGGCGCTTCGCAGGCGTCTGCGCGTCTCACTGGGGGAAGCGCTCGTCGGTCTCCAGCAAGTAGCGACGGGCGCGCCGCTTCGCGAGCATGTTCGTGAGCCGGGCCTCCGGGAGCACGTCGCCGGCCTCGAGCACCTCGCGCAGCGTGTCGATGTAGAGCTGACGCTCGCCGCGCTTCGTGAGGTAGTGCCGGGCGTAGTTGACGAGCGTGAGGAGGTTCTTGCGCTCGGTGACCTCGAGGGCGCGGGCCCAGGCCGCCTCGGCCTCGTCGAGGTCCGCGCCGAGGGCGTTGGTCGCTACCACCGCCAGGAAGGTGAGCCCCGCCCCGTGCTGGTGGGCCTCGTCGAGCGCCACGGAGCGCTCCACCAGCGCCTCGGCGAAGGGCAGGTCCGCGACGGCGACCATGTCGTCCTTGCTCGCGTTGATGTACGAGCCCCAGCTGTAGCCGGTCCAGAGCAGCAGATCGGCGTGCTCGCGCTCGTCGAAGGTGCCGTCGAGCCAGGCCGCGAAAGCCTCCACGCCGCCCTCATAGGCCGCGTCGTAGCCCTCGGTCTCGTAGCGGATGCGGTGCAGGCAGAGGTCGAGGGCGCGCCGGTACATGTACCGTGCTCGGCGACCCAGCGCGTCGGCCCGCGCGTAGTCGCCTTCGCGCTGCGCCTCCTCGAGCTCGTCCTCGATCCAGCCGAAGGCGTAAGCGTCGTAGAGACGCACCGCGTTCATCACGATGATCGAGTTCTCTGGAATGATCCGGAGGAGCCCCTCCATCTGCATGATGTTGGCCGGCACGGCCTCGCCCGCCAGCTCCACGTCCCAATGCTGCTCGAAGGCCGGGGAGGCCCGCGCGAAGAGCTTGGAGGTCGAGTTCGCCGTCAGCTTCGTGAGGTCGCAGCCGAAGAGCGCGGGCGCGGCGAGCGTGGCGAGGACCAGCGCCGATGCCCCGAGCGCCTTCCTGAGTCGCGAGTACCCCATGGGCGCCGTGAGTAGCCGTAGCGGCGAACGAGGGTCAAGGCGCGACGTCACCGGAGGCCGCGGGCACGGCGGCGCTCGGCAGCGGCCGAGACGGACGAGGAAGGTCTCGAGGGGCTCCGGCGACGCGACGGCCGGTCGCGCCCCGGAGGGTACGAGTGTGAGCCCGCCGCCGCCGGGACGGACCTCCGCCCCTCCCGCATCGCCGTCGACGGGGAGCACGCCCTGGCTCATGCCGACGGGCCGAAAGCGCGGCGTTCCCGCGTCGTTCCAGGCGCGGGCAAAGACGACGTAGCGTCGACCGGCGTCCAGGCGGGGCTCGCCGACGGTCACCATGCCGACGTCTCCGAGCCGTCCGCCGAAGACCGTGAGCACGAAGGGGGCCGTCCCGCCGACGATGCCGTCTTCGACGAGGAGGGGAACGTCGGTGACGATACGCCCGCGGGCGTCCCGCCGCGCGACGGGCTCTCCGGCGCGCACGAGAGCGACGCGCACCGCGCTCCGCTTCAGCCCGGCGAGGTCGTAGGCCTCCACGGTGGTCGCGCGCACGGGAGCCGACGCGAGGGCAACGAGCAGGGCGGCGGAGGCGAACGCGAGGCGGCGGAGCACACCGCAGCGTGCCCCGCTCGCCCCGACGCGTCGAGCGTCGCTCGGACGGGCGGCCCCGGGCCGCCCGCGCTCACTCCGTGGGAGCCGTCCGCTCGCGGATGACGAACTGCACGCGGCGGTTCCGTGCCCGGTTGGCCGGCGTGATGTTCGGCACGAGCGGCGAGTCCGGACCGTATCCACGGGCCTCGAGGCGGCTTGCCTCGACGCCATGGGCGATGAGCCACGCGCGCACCGCGTCCGCACGCGCCTGCGAGAGGCGCCGGTTGGCGGAGGCGTTGCCCCGGTCGTCCGTGTGGCCCTGGATCTGCACGAGGCGAATGTCCGGGTTTCGGAGAAGCACGTCGGCGATCTCGTTCATCAGCGGGAGGCTGTTGTCGAGGATCTCCGCGCTCCCGGTCGCGAAGTTGATGCGACGCCGAATGCGGATGGCCGTGCGCTGCACCTGCACCTGGGCCCGGGCAGGACGCGGGATGAGCACGAGGCTCGCCAGCGTGTCGCCCTCGGAGCCGACCTGGATCGTGTCCAGCTTGATGAGGTAGCCCTCGGCCTCGACGCGCGCGGTGTAGGTGCCCGGACGGATGTCCTCGACGCGGAAGCGGCCCTGCGCGTCGCTCGTGAGAGTCTGTCGGGTCGGTCCCGCGAGCTCGATGCGGGCGCTCGGCACGGCGTCGCCATCGGCGCTGGTGACGCGGCCGTCGATGGTGCCCTCGTCGGGCTTCGCGACGAGCGCGCAGTCGAGCGACACGGTGACCTCGCGGTCCTCGAAGGTCGGCGTGGCGGCCTCGGCGGGCTCCGCGAACGCATCGCCCTCGCCCTCGCCCTCGCCGAAGCCGTCGCCCTCGGAACCGTCCGCGAGCGCGGGCTCTGGCTCGTCCGGTGCGTCGGGGATCGTCGCGGTACAGGTCCGCGTCTCGTGGCGCGGGTGGCTCACCTCCACCGCGACCTCGCCCGGCTCGAGCAGGAAGCTCGTGTAGGCGCCGTCGTCGCCGCTGAGGATCGCGCTGACGCCGCGACCCGGGAAGCGGAGCGTGGCGCCCGCGACCGGCGAGCCGCTGCCCTCGGTCGTGACGGTGCCGGAGAGCCGGCCGCGCATGGGCGGAAGCACGGGCACCTCCACGCGGCGCTCGACCTCCTGGATCTCGGGCTCCGTTGGGGCCGCCGTGTCGTAGGCGTAGCTGATGCCGAAGTAGATGTTGTAGGGGTTGTTCAGCGGGAGCTCGCGCACGAGGTCCGCGCGACGCGTGCCGGTGAGGCCGATGTCGGCCGCGAAGGCGAAGCTCAGGCCGCTCAGCGGCGTGAGAAAGCGGAAGCCCAGCGTGAGGTCCATCGGGTAGACCGAGAGCCCCTCGTCGTTGAGGCAGCTGTCCTCCCCGTCCGCGCGCCCCGTGGGGTCGGGGATGGGCGTGCCGTCGGGACCGATGGTGAAGGTGGTGCTCAGGCAGGTGTAGTCCTGCCGGTTGACCGGGATGCCCAAGCTCCACTCGAGAAGCGGGTGGAGGCGCCAGTTCTTCTCCGGGCCGAAGGCGAGGGGAATCTCCACACCGAAGGAGAGGGTGGCCATGTCCACGCGGCTGATGGTCAGGGAGTAGCGCTCCACCGGCGTGATGAGGTGCCGGTCCTCCAGCTGCATCGAGGGGTCGCCGGTGCTGGGGTCGAGCGCCGGGTCCAAGAGCTCGTCGAAGCGCGCGTTCTCGGTGCCGCGGATGAGCCGCGCCGAGTTGTCGAAGAGGTACTGGAAGTTGAAGCGGAAGATGAAGGGGACGGGGTTCGGCCGGGCCCGCATGTCCGCCGTGAAGGCCGCGCGCAGGGCCGCGCTGACGTTGTCGAGGCCGATGCTCCCCACCTGGTTGAGGAAGATCATCTCGAGGTCCGCGCCGAGGCCGATCACGTCGGTGACGGGGTAGAAGCCCTTCAAACCGAAGCGCGTGTCCCCGAGCACCTGGAAGAGCTGCGGGTCGCTGGTCGTGTTGCGGTTCGCATAGCTCTGCAGCGACGCGAAGACCTCGAGGTAGTCCCAGACGGTCCAGCTGAGCGCGAAGCTCCCGCCCGTGTGCTCGGTCACGTCGCCGGGCGCGATGAAGTTCTCGGTACGGAAGTACTCGAAGCCGAGCTGCAGGCGGAAGCTGCCGACGGGGCCCGAGCTGGCGTCCACGACGCGCCAGCCACCGGTGGAGCCCAGGTAGGTGTTGTGGGCCAGGAAGAGTCGCTGGCGACGGGCGTCTTCGGCCTCTCCGGCGGCCGGGCGGCGAGTCCCGGCGGCGTCATCGTCGACGAAGGGGTCCTCGTCCTCGGACGCGTCGGTCGCGAAGGGGTCCTCCTCCTCGTCCTCGGCCTCGAAATCCTCGGCGAAGGGGTCGTCCTCCTGGGCCTCCGCCGGTGCCGGCTCGGGCTCCGGGGCCGGCTCCGGCGCGGGCTCGGGCTCCGGAGCCGGCTCGGAGAACTCGTCCTCGAACTCGTCGTCGAACTGAGCCGCGACGAGCGCGGGGCCTTGAAGGGAAGAGAGAAGAACGGCTGCGAGGCCGAAGCGAACAAGCCGAAGCATGAGTGACTGAGCTCCTCGAGGGTCCCGCGCCGCGCGGGAGCAAGGTCCGGTGTCCATACCGGATCGCTCTCCGCAGGTCCACGACGGCGCGTGCGCACCGCCCGCTGCGTGGCGCGGGGCGGCTCGCCCCGTCACGATCGTCCGCGGCAACACCGGCCTTCCAGTGGACGGCCTCCGGCCCGGCGGCTCAGCGCCGGCGGGGTCGATGCGTCGACGGCGATGCCCCTGGGGAGCTCAGCGAGCGGCCACGTTGAGCACGACGCGACCCTCGGGCGGCACCACCACCCGCGTCGGGGCCGGGGCCTCGCCCTCTCGGGGCTCGAAGCGCGCCGTGTAGCGCCCGCCGGGCACCCCCTCGATGCGGCACTCGCCCTGGCGGGTGGTGCAGGCATGCTCGCCCGCCGGGCCCTGAAGGACCACGCGACCGTCCACGGGGCGCCCGTCCGGCGCCCGCACCTGCACCACGACGAGCGCGTCCGCGTGGACGAGCCCCGCCGGGGCGAGGACGAAGGCGAAGGCGAGGGCAGCGGGTAGGAGCTTCTGCATCGGAGGCCGTGCGCAGCGGACGCGGGAGCGCGGCGCCGCATTCACTCGGGACGGGACGGGACGGGACGGGGCGAGGCCGGAGCGATGACGGCTCACGGGGTGTCCTCCGCTTCGCCGTGGGCGACGAGGGCGACGTCCACGGGCGTGGGGTCGTCTCGCTCCGCCTCCTCTGGCGGCTCCGCGGCGTCGGCGGGCGCGGGTGTGGCGTCCATCGGCGCCGCGGCGGCGGCGGGCTCCGCGGCAGCGACGAGCGAGGGCGTGGGCATCTCGTCTCCCGGCCGCGGTGCGGGCGCGACGCGCTCCTCGGGGGCGAGCTCCGGAAAGGGAGGCGCGCTGGGCACGGGGAGCGGCCCGGCGGCATGGCTGAAGGCCCCCGTCGAGGGCCCGGGCGCAGGGGCGGCCCCTGGAGCCGGCGTCCAGGCCGGCGGATGCATGGGCCGCCGGAGCACGCCGTCGCTCAGCGCCGGCGCGTCGAGGGCTGGCGCCGCGCCCGAGGCCGGCATCTCGTCCGGGACGAGGTCCACCGCTCCGTCGCCGGGAAGCGCGGGAGGCGAGGCCTCCGCCGGCGCTGCCTCTGCGTCCGCCGCCGACGTGAGGTCCACCGAAACGTCGTCCGCGACGACCACTTCCGCAACGTCATCCGACGGCACCTCGTCCACGGGGACCACGCCCGAGGCCTCGCCGGTGAGGGAGCTCCGCCCGAGCAGGATGCGCTCGACGATGACCTCCGAGCGCGCATCGAAGGCGAGATCCTCGAGCACGATGTCGAAGCGGGTCTCGGCGGCCCGGTCCTCACCGCCGTCCACGGCGACGGCCACCTGCCCCGTGCCCTCGAGGGCCGGGTTGCCGTCGAGGAGGTAGACGGCGAACGGAATGCGATCGCCTTCGGTGTAGGAACGCGGCCCGTAGAGGATGAGCCGGTCCGGCTCGATGCGATCGGCCAGGCCCTCCGAGAGCGCCGCGATGTCCTCGAAATGCGTCGGGACCTGAAGAAGCTCGCTCATGGTTCGTCGTCCACGCCTCCGAGAGGCTCCGTGTCCAGCTCACCGCTCCGGGACGCGGCGAGGAGCCGCTCGACCCGGGCCTCGGCCGCGTCGAGCTGCCGAGCCCCCTCGCGCACGAGCCGAATGCCCTCCTCGAACATCGCCAGCGAGCGCTCGAGAGGCTGGTCGCCTTCTTCGAGCGTCGCGACGACGTCCTCGAGGCGTCCCACCACCTCCTCGAAGGAGCGGGGCGCCTCACTCGTGGCGCTGGTCTCCGGGTCGCTCATCGGCGGCAGCGGCGACCATGCCGCAGCTCACCGCGCGAAATCAATCTTCCACCCCGACCCGCACCTCGGCGAGGCCAACGGTGGTGTCGACGAGGAAGACCTCACCCGAGGGCAGGGCCCGAAGCCGTCGCCAGCGTCCGTCGGGGGTCCCCACGTCGACGAGCAGCCCACGCGCGGGGGCGCGCCGCTCGATGCGGAAGCGGAGGACCTCGCGCCCCTGAGGCC
>CALCTH010000179.1 GCA_937893795.1 uncultured Myxococcales bacterium
CCTCCGGCGCCGTACCCTCGTGGCGGGCGTAGAAGCCGCGCAGGGCTCGACGCTGCTGGATACCCGGGGCCGGCGTGAGCGGCGCGGCCACGCGGACCCAGACCGTCAGCGTCGCGCCGGCAGGGGCCACGGCCGGGAGACCGCGTGCCGGGGAGGCGAGGGCCAGCCCGGCGCCCGCGTCGAGCTCCGCGTCCGCGCAGGGGGGAAGCGTGACGAGCCAGTCGGCCGCGGCGGGTCCGGGCAGCGCGAGGAGCCACGCGGCGGCCGCCAGCGCCTGGGAAGGGCGCGCGCTCCCGGAGCGCCCGCTCACGGCGAGAAGAAGACCATCAGGTCGTAGACCGTGTGGGTGTAGACCGCGACGGCGAAGCCTCGGAGCTCGTAAACGGTCACGAGGTAGAGCCCCGCCAGGAAGCGAAAGACGAAGCTGCCGAGCGCGAAGGGGTCGCTGAGCGCGCCGACATAGTGCACGGCGCTGAAGAGCAGCGAGCTCACGCGCGCCGCCGCCAGCAGCGCCCCGAGGCGCGCGCTGCCTTCCCGCGTCCGTCGCGCCAGCTCCGCGAGGCCGCCGTAGAGCGCCACGCGGAAGACGAGCTCCTCGTGGAAACCGGCGCCCGCCGACATGACCAGCTTCTCGAAGGGCCCCAGCTCGTGCGCCGTCGTCGCGAGTGGCGGGATCCACGTGAGCCGCGCCGCGGCCCAGCCGACGGAGAGCCGGAGCCCGAGGGCGAGCACCGTGCTCTCGACGAGCACCGGTACGAGCGCCACGGGCTTCACGGTGCCGCGGCGGCGCAGCAGGTACATCGCGCCCACGAGGCCGCCAGCAAAGCCGAGGGTGACGGCGACGTAGGCGAGGAGGCTCCGCTCGAGGAGCGCGAAGGTCGCCTGACTGACGAGATCGACCCCGTTGCGCAGGTCGATCGCGAGGATGCCGTAGTGGTAGACGAGGAAAACCGGCACCACGAGCGCCAGGCTCGTCAGCGGGTCGGCCTTGGCGGGGAGCAGCCGCGCCAGGCCACGCTTCGGGGCGTCCGTCGCGTCGGAACGCGGCTCCGCGCCCGTCATCGTCGCCCGTCGCTCTTCGACCGCCCGTCGTTTCGTGCGCTCACGTGAACTTCAGGAGGAGCGCATTGCCCTCGACGTTCATTCCCGCGCTCACCTCGACGGAGGCGACGGTCCCGGCAGTCTCCGCGCGGAGCTCGTTCTGCATCTTCATGGCCTCGATGACCACCAGGGGGGCGCCGGCGTCCACCTCGGCGCCGGCCTCGACGAAGACCTCGACGATGCGTCCGGGCATGGGCGCGCGGAGCTCCTTGGCGGCCGACGCGCCGGCGCCGCGCGCCTTCCGCGCCCGCTGGCGCTCGCTCTCGACGTGGGCCCTGGTGCGGTGCGGCCCGGCCGCGAGCATGGTCTCGTCGCCGAGGGGGCCCACGTGCACGTCCCAGACCTTGCCGTCGAGGCGCAGGCTGACGCCACCCGGCACGCGGGTGACGTCCACGTCGACGGGCGTGCCGTCCTCGCTGACCGAGACGGTGCCGCCCTCGGTGATCTGGACGTCTATGTCCCGTGCTTCGCCGTCGATGGTGACGCGGTACTTCATCGGCTCGCCTCGCGCAGGCCCCCGGGCCGGCAAGAGCGAGCTACCCGAAGCGGCCGAGCAACGCAACGCCGGTGGGCCGCCGCCCGCGCGCGCCGCGTTGCCCTGGGTCGAGACCCCGCCTCATACTGCCCGGCCGTGCTCCGCCTCCTCCTCCGTGCAGGCGCCCTCGGGCTATGCCTGGCCCTCGGCGCCCTGGCGCTGCCGGGCGCCGCGCAGGCCAGCCGGAGCCACACCGTGCGGCCGGGGCAGACGCTCGCCGCCATCGCGCGGCGCTATCGCGTCGCCGTCATCGATCTTCGCCTCGCGAACAACCTCTCGCGGCGCACGACGCTCCGACCGGGGCAGGTGCTCCGGGTGCCCGAGCGCGGCGTCGTCTACGTACGGCCCGGGGACACGCTGGCCCGCGTCTCGCGTCGCGTGCGGGTACCGCAGGACACGCTCCGTCAGCTGAACCGGCTCCGCCGGAACGCGCGCCTCCGGGTCGGCCAGCGCCTGGTGCTGCCCACCTTCGTCCCGGCGCCGGAGACCCGCGATTGGGGCGAGCCGGACGAGCCCGGGGTCGTCACCCTGGTCCGGCGCGGGGAGCGCGAGCGCGTCCGCCTCGTGGACGCGGAGGGCCGCGTGCTCCGGACGGGCCTCGACGCCCTCGGCCGCCTGATGCGCCGCCACGACGAGGACGCCCCGGCGCCGCCCGCACCGCGCCTCGCTCTGCTCCTTGCCAAGCTCTCGGACGCCTTCGGCGGGCGGCCGGTCTCGGTGGTCAGCGGCTGGCGCCCGGTGGGTGGCTATACGCGCGCCTCGAGCCGGCACACGTCGGGGCGCGCGGCGGACATCAAGATTCGCGGGGTGGGCAACCGGACGCTGTGGGAGGCCTGCCGCCGCATCGACCACGTGGGCTGCGGCTACTACCCGCGGAGCGCCTTCACGCACGTGGACGCGCGCCATCGGCGCACGCAGTGGGTCGACTGGTCGCGGCCCGGCCAGCGGCCGCGCTACGGCACGCTCTCGGGTCCGCGGCGGCGTGGTCGCCGGTCCATGAGCTGGCCGCGCCGTCGCGACGACGTGCCCCTCGCCATCGAGATCGTGGAGCCCGACGGGCAGGTGACGGTCTTCGAGGACCTCCCCGCGGCGGACGCACCGGACCACGAGGAGGACTTCGAGGGCGAAGGCCTGCCGGAGGGCCCCGCCGAGGACGAGGGCTCGCTGGTCGCCGACGCGGCCGGTGACCCGGCCGGCGCGACGGACGCCGGGGAGGCCGCCGACGAGGCGGACGCCCCGGACGAGGCCCGGGCGACGGCCGAGGGCGGGACCGAGGCGGAGGCCCCCGCGGTGGAGGCGGAGGAGCCGGCGGCGTCGTAGGCGTCTCCGTTTCCGTTTCCGTTTCCGTTTCCGTTTCCGTTTCGAGCCCGCCCCGGCCCTCCCGGGCCATGGCATCGTCGTGGTTCGATGGAACCAACGTGCAGCGGGTTCCGTCGGACGTGATGAGGCCATGGACCGACGGACCTTCGACCGGGCGACGCTCGCGCAGCTGGGCGCGGTGCTGGCGTTCGCGCGTCGCATGGGCGCCGGGCGCGAGGGGTGGGAGGCCGAGGATCTCGTGCAGGCGACCTACGCCCGCGCGGCCGAGCGCTGGCGCGAGCTTCGCGCCCCGGAGAAGGCGCGCTCCTGGCTCTTCACCATCGCCCGCCGCCTCCACGTCGCCCGTGTGCGGAGCCGGCGCGCACGCCCGGAGTTGCGCCTCGTGCGTTCGTCGGACGCCCGGGCCCCGGAGCGAAGCGTCCCCGGGGCGAGCGTGGAGCGACCGGAGCGCGCCGGCCTCGAGCGCGCCCTGGCGGCGCTGCCGGGCTCCCAGCGCGAGGCCGTCCTGCTCAAGGACGTCTGGGGATTTCGCTACGAGGAGATCGCCGAGATGATGGGCGTGCCCATCGGCACCGTACGAAGCCGCATCGCCCGGGGACGGGTGGCGCGCGCCGAGCAGCTGCGCGCCGACGACGCGGGCGCCGCGCGCCGCGGAGGGGCGTCGTGAGCGACCCTCATCTCGACGAGCTCGAGCTGAGCGCTGCCCTCGATGGAG
>CALCTH010000180.1 GCA_937893795.1 uncultured Myxococcales bacterium
CGCCGAGGCCTCGAACTGCCCGCGCCGGAAGTTTGGCGCGCAGCTACTCGACCCGCAGCGCAACGTGATCCTGATGGACGGGTACAACGGCGGCCCGCGCGGCGGCGGCCCGCTCTGCGGCGGCGCCGAGTGCCTTCGCGACACGCTCTCGGTGAAGAGCGGCACGCGCATGGAGGTCGGCTGCCATCACGCGGAGATGAACGTCATCTGCAACGCGGCGGCGAACGGCGTCGCGACGCAGGGCGCCTGGCTCATCGTGACCGGCGAGCCGTGCATGCTCTGCGCGAAGCTCTTGCACCACGCCGGCGTCGCGCGCGTGCTCGTGGTCGAAGGGGGCTACCTCGGCGCCAACGGTGTGGACTACCTCCGCGACCACGGGGTCGAGGTCGTCGCCCTCGAAGGGCCCAAGGACCCTCGCCTCGAGGCGGCCACCGAGGCGGAGTCCGGGTAGCCCGCTACCAGCGCTCGCCGAAGGGCCGCACCACGGCCTCGAAGGTCCAGGCCGAGGTCGGCTGCGTGGCCAGTGCGTAGGCCGTGGTCGCGACGTCGGCCGGGTTCAGGAAGAAGTCGTCCGGCGCCTTGGGCATGGCGGCTCGCGTGCGCGGCAGGTCCACCATGCCGTCCACGATGAGCAGCGACACGTGGATCTTCTCCGGGCCGAGGTGCTTGGCGAGCGACTGGGCGAGGCTCCGCTGTGCCGCCTTCGCCTGCGCGAAGGCCGTCGTCTTCACCCCGCCGCGGAGCGAGGCCGTCGCGCCCGTCACCACGATGCTCCCGCCGCCGGCGGCGCGCATGGCCGGCAGGACCGCCTGGGTCGCAACGAAGAGCCCGCGCACGTTGATGCGCCAGGCTTGCTCGAGCTGCTCCGGCGTCGTCTCGTCCGGGTCCGTGAAGCTCCCCGAGCCCGCGTTGTAGAGCAGCGTCCCGACCTCGCCGAGGTCGCCGGGAATGGCGGCGAAGGTCGCGCGGATGGCCGCGTCGTCCGTGACGTCGCAGGCGTAGGCCTTCGCGGGTGGCGCGAGCGTCGCGGCCAGCTCGTCCCCGAAGTCCGTGGAGCGCGAGCAGAGCGCGATGGGGTGCCCCGCCTCGGCGAAGCGCCGCGCGAAGGCCGCGCCGTTCCCCGGTCCCACGCCCACCACTGCGACCGTCTTCTCACTCATGCTCCACCTCCGCGCCCTCGCGCAGGGAAGGGACGCCGTGCACGCGCTCGCGCTACGTGCCCGGCGACGAAAAAGGGGGGCTGCGCTATGCCCCCTCCCGTGACCGAGAGACCCCTCTTCAAGATCCTCTCCCGGAGCGCCTGGGAGGCCCGGGCGGGCACGCTCCCCCGGGCGCCCGTGGACGAGGCCGACGGCTTCGTGCACCTGAGCGCCCTCCATCAGGTGCGGGAGACCGCGGAGAAGCACTTCGCGACGGCCACGGAGCTGGTGCTGGTGCGCCTCGAGGGCCCGCTCCCGGGTCTCCGCTGGGAGCCCTCGCGCGGAGGAGCGCTCTTTCCCCACGTGTACGGCGACGTCTCTCTCGAGGCCGTGACCGAGGTGACCGAGCTCGTCGGAGCGCGGGCGGGGTCCTTCGCCTGGCCGGATGACGTCGCGTGACGAGAGCCTGACCGGCTAGCGCCGGAACTCGGAGAGGTGCGTCAGATACCACTCGCCGTCCCAGGCGTTGAGCGTCCGGACCTCGAAGGTCCGCTCCTCGTCGCCGACACGGTAGACGAGGGTGTTATGGCGCTGGGCCCAGTAGGGGAGCCGGTTCGACTCCTGGCGCACGCCCACCCAGCCGCGGCGCCGGGAGAGCTCCAGCCGCACGAAGGTGGCGCGCTCCGCGTCCTCCCCCAGGGCCTCGTGGAGCTCGGCGACGTCCCGCTCGAACATCGCCAGCATGCGATCGTAGAAGCGGTCCGGGTCCGCGACGCCCTTGATCTGGCGGAAGACCTCGCGGGGCATGAAGAAGCCCAGGCCGAGCGTGTGGTCGCCAGCCTTGATCGCCTCGAAGAGCAGGCGCGCGCGCTCCTGGGCGCCCCCCGCGCCGGGGCGCGGTGGTGGCTCCGTCAGCCGCGGATCGTTCGTGGCCGGCGGGCGCGGGAAGCGCTGCGCGGGGGTGACGGCGGGCGTGACGAGCAGGAGGACGAGGGCGAGCACGCGCATGCGCCTCTCCTACCCCACGCGGGGTCGCTGCGCCGCTGGCCACGCTCCTGTCGCGCGGAGGCCAGGAGCCCCTATCATCGCCCGCATGCGCCGCCTCAGTCCCCTCGACGCCGGCTTCCTTCTCGCGGAATCGCGGGAGACGCCCATGCACGTCGGCGGCCTCTACCTCTTCACGCTTCCCGAGGGCGCCGACGAGTCCGAGTTCATCCGGGCGCAGCTCGACCTCATGCGCGACGAGACCGAGTGGCGCGTACCCTTCGGTCACAAGCTCAAGCTCGGGCGCCTCGGACCCGCGGGGCCGTCGTACTGGGAGCCCGACGATCGCTTCGACCCGCGCTACCACGTGCGCCACTCGGCCCTGCCGCGACCGGGGCGCTACCGTGAGCTCTTCGCGCTCACCGGCCGGCTCCACCAGGCGCTTCTCGATCGGCACCGGCCCCTCTGGGAGATGCACATCATCGAGGGTCTCAAGAACCGCCAGATCGCGCTTTATACCAAGGTGCACCACGCGGTGATCGACGGTGTCGGCGGCGTGCGCCTCGCCAAGGGCATCCTGTCCAAGGCGCCGGAGGCCCGCATCGACTACAGCCCCTTCTCCCTCCGGGCGCAGGCGGCGCAGCGCGCGTCGCTGCCGCCGCGGCCGGCGGAGCCGCCGACGCCGGGAGAGGTGAAGGCCGTGGCGGACGTCCTTCGGGAGCGCCTCGGCCTGAGTCGCACGGTGCTCGAGGGTCTCAAGACCTACGCGAAGGCCTGGCTCCACCCTCAGGAGCAGAAGCTCACGACGAGCTGGTGGACCGCACCGCAGACCTCCTTCAGCACGAAGATCACAGGGGCCCGTCGCTTCGTGGCGCAGAGCTACTCGATGCCGCGCGTCAAGGCGGTCGGGAAGGCGCTCGGCGGGACCCTCAACGACGTGGTGCTCTGCATGTGCGGGGGCGCGCTGCGGCGCTACCTGCTCTCGCGGAACGAGCTCCCGGACCAGCCGCTCACGGCCATGACGCCCATCTCGCTCAAGGCGGACCGAGACGGCGCCATCGGCAACGCCGTCGGTGCGTTGACCGCCAACCTCGCCACCCACCTCGAGGATCCCCTGGAGCGCTTCGAGACCACACGCGCCTCCATGCGCGAGGGCAAGGAGCTGCTTCGAGGCATGAGCGCCAAGGAGATCGAGCTCTTCACGCAGCTCACCCAGACGCCGCCGCTCCTCATCGGCGCGCTCGGACTCGGTGATCGCTTTCCCCCCTACAGCACGGTCATCTCGAACGTGCCGGGCCCGCGCGAGCGCAGCTATTGGAACGGGGCTCGCCTCGACGGCATGTACCCCGTGAGCGCCATCTTCCATGGCTTCGCGCTCAACTTCACGCTGCTCAGCAACGCCGACCAGCTCGACTTCGGGGTCATCGCGGACCGCACGACCGTCCCGAGCGTGCAGCGCATCATCGACCATCTCGAGGAGTCCCTGGCGGAGCTCGAGGAGGCGGCCGGCGTGGCCTGAGCGCGCGCCGCTTTCCGGCGTTCGAGGCCGGGCTTCCCCTACGATCCGTCTCCATGTGCCCTCCGCTGCGACGCCTCGCGTTCGCGGCCCTGCTCGCGTGCGCCCCGACGGGGCTCGCGCACGCGCAGGGCCCGGACGCGGGCGTGACCGCCGAGGACGCAGGCACCGCCGACGCCGCGGCGCCGGCCGGGACCGCGATGCCCGGCGGAGAGGCGCCCGCCGGGGAGGTCCTCGCCGCGCCTGCCCTGCCCGCCGAGGAGGCCTCGCCCGTGGAGGACCCGCGGCGGGAGGTCATGGCCGAGATCGAGCATCTCGAGGCGCTCCTCGACGGCGCGCTCCCGCCGGACGTCGAGGTCGGCTCCCTCTTCGACATCGACGTCGCCGACGGAGAGGCCGTGGCGGCGCGAGTGGCGGAGCTCGAGGCGGCCCTGGCCCGTTCGCCGGAGCCGGCCGAGGACGCGCCGTCGCCGGACGCCCCGGAGCCCGAGGAGCCAGCGGCGAGGGAAGACGCGGTGAGGGAAGACGCGGTGGGGGAAGACTGGGACGAGGAGGAGGCTGCCGACGCCGGCGTCGAGCCCGCGGCGCCCGCCTCTGCTCCCGACGAACCCGCGCCAGGGGAAGCCTCCGCCACTGCTGAGGCCGAGGCCGACGCTCCGCCCGTCGACGAAGGGGCTGCGGAGGAAGCGCTCGAGGCCCTCGAGCGGCGCCGCGACGCGCTTCGGCTTCAGTTCCTGCGCCTCCCGGTCGAGCGCCGGAGCAACATCGTCCGGGCGGCCGGCGAGCGCCGCATGCTGACCCTCGCCGCGCTGGAGAACGAGGCCGAGCGCCGCGCGGCGGAGGTCGCCGTGGCGGAGGCAGAGAGCCGGCGCCGCCAGGCCCTCTCGGAGGCGGCGGCCGCACGCAACGTCGCAGAGCGCGCGCTCCTCGCGGAGCGGGCGCGCATCGAAGAGGCCCGGCGTCGCCTCGCCGCCTTCGACGCC
>CALCTH010000181.1 GCA_937893795.1 uncultured Myxococcales bacterium
CGGGGCCGGCCACGAGATCTGCGCTTCCCTCGCGCACGCGGGCGTCGATGAAGCGCACGCCGGCGTCCACCTGGCGCGGCGGGGCCAGCCGTGCGGCGACGCCCACGTCGGTCACCCAGAGCGGCGCCCCGGCCTGCCGCGCCAGCACGGCCACGGCCGCTCGCCCCTCGCGCATGGTCCGCACCATCAGCGGCGTGACGGCCTGCGGATAGGCGCTCACGGGATGCGCCGCCGCGACGCCGTGGTCGGCCGCAAAGACCAGCACGTGAGGGGCCGCCGCATGCGGCCGCTCCGAACGCTGCGCCCGACCGATGAACACGGCCAGCTCCTCGAGGCGCGCGAGGCTCCCCGGCGGCTTCGCGAGGGCGTTCAGCGCTGCGCGGACGCGCGCGCCGGGGTCTTCGTTCGCGGACACGGCGGGAGCATGCCCAGGCGTGGTCGTGACTGTCACGTGGCGCGGGGATGACGGCGTCGCCGGATTGCCACGTAATAACACATGCAACTCGGTTGCATCTGCGCCCTCGCTCCGCTTGGGTGGCGGCGCTCTGCCGGTGGGCACCGGCATGGGCGCGAAAGGAAACGGCTTCGATGCTCCGAACGCAGACCGCGTGGCTCCTCCTGGCGACCCTTCTCGGGGTCGCGGCGTGCGGCGACGGCGAGACGGGACCCGCCGGACCGGCCGGCGAACAGGGCCCCCCGGGGGACCCCGGCGATCCCGGCGATCCCGGGGGTCCCGGCGACCCGGGTGACCCCGGCGACCCCGGCATGGACGGGATGGATGGCGTGGACGGCAGGGACGGCATGGACGGCGCCGATGGCGCGCAGCTTCCGCCGGGCGCGATCCGTGGCCCCGTGGTGGGTCCCTTCATCGGCCTCGCCGTGGAGCCCGGCGCGCGCATCACCACCGGCGTTTTCGACGAGGGCGCCGCGGAGATCGTCGTCTACGACGCGGACAACCAGCAGCTCCTCTCGATCAACGCCGACGCCGGCAACGTCCGGGTGACGGACCTGAGCACCGTGAGCGCCCCGGCGGAGGTGGGCGTGCTCGACGCGGTGACGGATGCCGCGGCCGACGCCGCGAGCGACCTCGACGGCCTCAACAGCGTCGCCGTCGCGAACGGCGTCGTCGCCGTCGCCATCGCCGCCGACCCGGTCACGGACGACGGGGCCGTCGCCTTCTACGACGCCGCCACGCGCGCGTACCTCGGCGCCGTCGACGTCGGCCCGAACCCGGACAACGTCGTGTTCACGCCGGACGGCGCCACGCTTCTGGTGGCCAACGAGGGCGAGCCCGACGCGAGCACCATCGACGTGTCGGCCTTCCCCACGATCGACCCGGCGGAGCTCACGGACCCCGAGGGCAGCGTGTCGGTGATCTCCGTGCCGCCGGCGACGGGCGACTTCACCACGCTGAGCGCGCGCAGCGCCGACTTCACGGCCTTCAACGGCATGGAGGCGCTGCTCGTCGCGCAGGGGGCGCGCTTCCCCGGCCAGGGCTTCAACGCGGCGAGCACGCTCGCGCAGGAGCTCGAGCCCGAGTACATCACCACCGACGGCACGACGGCGTGGGTCACGCTTCAGGAGAACAACGCCCTCGCCGTCGTCGACGTGGCCACGGCGACGGTGAGCGCCCTCGTCGGCCTCGGCGTGAAGGACCACTCCATCGAGACCTTCGGCCTCGACGCGAGCGACGAGGACGGCCCCGGCGGCGCGGCGAGCGTAAACATCCGCCCCTGGCCCATCGTGGGCATGTACCAGCCCGACACCATCGTCTCCTACGTGACGGGCGGCCGCCGCTACCTCGTCACGGCGAACGAGGGCGACGGCCGGGAGCTCGAGGTGGAGGTCGCGGGCGAGGACGAGGTCATCTTCGCCGACGAGGTCGGCATCGACGACCTCACGCTCGACCCCGAGGCCTACCCGGACGCGGCCGAGCTCGCGGACGCGGCGGCCCTCGGCGAGCTGAACCTCTCCCTCGTCGACGGTGACGTCGACGACGACGGCGACGTGGACCTGCTCCACGCCTTCGGCAGCCGCTCCTTCTCCATCTGGGACGCGGCCACCGGCGCCCTCGTCTTCGACAGCGGCAACGACTTCGAGGTGCTCACGGCGCGCCTCTTCGGCGCCGCCTTCAACAACGACAACACGGAAGGCGACGGCGACAGCCGCTCGGACAACAAGGGGCCCGAGCCGGAGGCCATCGCCGTCGCGACGCTCCAGGGGCGCGCCTACGCCTTCATCGGCCTCGAGCGGGTGGGTGGCGTCGCCATCTACGACGTGACGGTGCCGAACGCGCCCATCTTCCAGAACTACATCGAGGGCTTCGCGCCGCGCGACTTCAGCCTGGACGAGGACGCGCTCCAGGCCCTCATCGAGGCGAACGGCGCCGACCAGCCGGACCTCGGCCCCGAGAGCATCGTCATCATCGACGCCGCGGACAGCCCGAACGGCGAGCCGCTGATGGTCGTCGGCAACGAGGTGAGCGGGACCATCGCCATCTACGCGCTCGCGCTCGACATGTTCCCCTTCCGCGAGTTCGGGGACTTCCCGCCCACGCCGACGGCGGAGGTGCGCGTGGTGCACGCCTCGCCCGACGCGCCGGCCATCGACGTGCGCGTCGCCGGCGAGTCTTCGCCCTTCGTCAGCGGGCTGATGCCGCAGGCCGCGAGCGGCTACGCGGAGGTGCCCGCCGGCGAGACGCTGGTGGAGGTACTCGACGGCAGCGGCTCCGTGGTCTTCGCGGAGACGCTCAGCCTCACGGAAGACCGGCGCTACGTCATCGTCGCCGCCGGCCTCGCGGGCTCGTCGGCGCCCGAGGACCAGCTCCGGCTGCTCACCTTCGAAGAGCGCACGACGGCGCCCGGGCCCGGGCTCGGCACCCTCGACCTGGTGCACGCGAGCCCCGACGCGCCGGCCGTGGACGTCGACGCGGACCTCGACGGGGCGGTGGACGTGACGGGCCTCGCGCGCTTCACGCGGACCGCCATGACGCTCGACCTCGACGCGGGTGCGGCGCGGGCGGACGTCCAGGTGGGCGGCGCCTCGGTGTCCACCTTCAGCTTCGACGTGGTCGAGGGCGACCAGCTCTTCGTGCTCGCCGTCGGTCTCACGGGCGCGCTGCCCCGCGCGGACGAGGCCTTCGGGCTGCTGGTCGTCGGGCCGGCGACGGACACGGGCTCGCCCACGGCCTTCGTCGCGCAGGACCCGCGGCTCCACGTCGTACACGCGGCCCTCAACCTCGGCGCCGGCGACGTCTTCCTCGGCGCGCGCGAGGTCGCGAGCGACATCGAGTTCGGCGAGATGCAGGGACCCCTCCAGGTCGCGCCGCGGGTGGCCGGGGACCTCGACGTCTTCGCGCCGACGGCGGGCACGACGCGTCCCTTCGGGGCGCCCGCGGAGACCGCCACCGCGGCCGGCCTCGAGGCGGGCGAGCGCTACCTCGTCGTGCTGCACGGTGACGTGGACACCACGAGCGAGCCCTTTGCCATCGGCGTGCTCCCCGAGCGCATCGAGCCCGACGCGGCACTCCCGACGCGCCCGCGCGTCGTGGGCTTCCACGCGAGCCCGGATGCGAACGACCAGGTGGAGGTCTCGCGCTCGGACGACCCAGCCAGCGTGTCACCGCTCTCGTTCACGGCCATCGCGGGCCTCGAGGACCTTCGCTACGGCGTCGTGGACGGCCTCGCCGGGCTGACCCTCGACGAGACGGGCCCCTTCGTCTTCGGCGTGGGCGACGAGGGCGCGCCGCTCGACGTGGACGCCTTCTTCGACCCGGTCGACCTCGGTGCCGGCTTCGGGCGCTACTTCGTCGTGGCCACGGGCTACGTGGACATCCCGGCCATCTTCACGGAGCCGCTGCGGCTCCTGATCGTCGAGGCCACGGACGACGGCGACTGGACGCTCACGACGCTCGACCTGGCCTTCCCCGTGCTCCCGCCCATGTGAGGTCCGCGTCTGCGCGGGCTCTCCGACCCCGCGCGTAGACTCGACCCGCGTGCGGGAAGCGGCGGCGATGGCGGTGGCTCTCCTCACGGCCTGCGGTGCGCGTGCGGCGCTCACCGAGGCCGGGGCGGGTGCCGCGTGGGACCAGGAAGCCGTCGCGGTCGAGCTGACGCTCGGTGAGGGCGCCCGCCCGGCCGTGCGCGGGCGGGCGCACTGGACGATCCGCGCGACGCGCGGGGCGCGGGTGCTCCGCCTGGACGCGCCGGG
>CALCTH010000182.1 GCA_937893795.1 uncultured Myxococcales bacterium
GGTGGCTCCTGGTCCCCCGCCCCGTCATCGACCGGAGCCGCTCTCCGCCGCCGCCGCGCTCCTCGGCCTGGTCCTCTTCGTGGGCGCGCTGCTGCGCCTGGCCCGCGAGGGCCTCGACGCGCGCGGCGGCTGGCGCGCCGCCGAGCTGAAGCGGGGTGCGGGCGTGGCCAGCCTCGGCTTCGCGCTCCTGGTCGTCGGGCTGCTCGGCGCCTGAGCCCGCGGCCGCGTAGCGCTAGTGAATCGTGGCCCGGAGCGCGTCGAGGAGCGGCGCGATCGCCGCGCGCTTCCGCTTCAGGCCCACGCGGTTGGCGACGACGACGCTCGACACGTGCGCGATGTCCTCCAGGACCACGAGTCCGTTCTGGCGAAGCGTCTCTCCCGTCTCGACGATGTCGACGATCACGTCGGCGAGCCCGGTGAGCGGCGCGAGCTCGACGCTTCCCTGGACGAAGATGACCTCGACGCGGAGCCCGCGGCCGGCGAAGTGCCGGCTCGCGACGTTCGGGAACTTGGTCGCCACCCGGAGGACCTCGCCCGCCTTCGGCGGGTAGGCGGCGCCGTTCATGCCCGCGACGGCGAGGCGGCAGCGGCCGATGCCCAGGTCGACCGGCGCATAGAGGTCATAGGCCCGCTCGAGCAGCACGTCCCGACCCACGACGCCCAGGTCTGCGGCGCCGTACTCGACGTAGGTCGGCACGTCGTCGGGCTTCAGGAGTAGGAAGCGGAGCGGCGTGCCGCCGCGGATCAGCTTCCGGCTGCGCATCGTGAGCGCCGAGACGTCGACGCCCGCCGCCTCGAAGCGCGGCACGAGCTGCTCGAGGACACGTCCCTTCGGGACGGCCATGGTCACGCTCTCGTTCATGCGTTCGTCTCGCTCAGAGGCTGCCAGGGACGCGCTCGATGCTGGCGCCGAGGCCGCCGAGCTTCTCTTCGATGCGCTCGTAGCCGCGGTCGAGGTGGTACACGCGCAGGACGTCCGTCGTCCCCTCGGCGACGAGGCCGGCGATCACCAGGCTCGCGCTCGCGCGCAGGTCCGTCGCCATCACCTGGGCTCCGGAGAGCGGCCGCGTCCCGGCCACGGTGGCCGCGCGGCCCCGGATGTCGATCTCCGCGCCCATGCGGACGAGCTCGGGGACGTGCATGAAGCGGTTCTCGAAGATGGTCTCGGTGATCACCGAGGGCCCGGTCGCCGTGCACATGAGAATCATGAACTGGGCCTGCATGTCCGTCGGGAAGCCGGGGTGGGGCGCCGTCGTGGCGTCCACGCCGCGCAGGGGCGTCGGCGCCGCCACCCGCACGCCGGCGCCCTCGCGCTCGACGACGACCCCCGCCTCGCGGAGCTTGGCGGCCACGGCCTCGAGGTGCTCGAAGGCCACGCCCTCGAGCAGCACGTTGCCTCGCGTCGCCGCGGCGGCCGCCATGTAGGTGCCCGCCTCGATGCGGTCGGGAATGACGGCGTGGTCCACGGGGTGCAGACCCTCGACGCCTTCGATGGTGATGACGTCGGTGCCTCCGCCGGTGATGTTGGCGCCCATCTTGTTCAGCACGCGCGCGAGCTCCTCTACCTCCGGCTCGCGCGCGGCGTTCACCAGCGTGGTCCGGCCCTTGGCCAGCACGGCCGCGCTCATCAGGTTCTCGGTTCCGGTCACGGTGGGCACGTCGAGGTAGATCATCGCGCCCTCGAGGCGCCCCTTGGGGACGACCACGTTGACGTAGCCGTGGTCGAGCTCCACCTCCGCGCCCATCGCCTCGAGGCCCTTCAGGTGCTGATCGATGGGGCGCGCGCCGATCGCGCAGCCTCCCGGCAGCGAAACTCGCGCCCGCCCGTAGCGGGCCACGAGCGGGCCGAGGACGAGCACGGAGGCCCGCATCTGTTTCACGAGCTCGTAGGGCGCGAGCGGCTCTGGAACGGGGCTCGAGGCCACCTCCACGACGTGGCCCTCGATGCGCACGCCGAGACCCAGCGTCTCGAGCAGCTTGCCCATGGTGCGCACGTCCCGGAGACCCGGCACGTTGCGAAAGCAGTGGTCCCCGTCGGCGAGGAGCGCCGCGCAGAGGATGGGGAGCGCCGCATTCTTGGCGCCACTGATGCCGACGCGGCCTTCGAGGCGGGCGCCACCCTGGATGCGGAGGTTGTCCACCAGCCGGGCGTACCGCCTCGTGCCCCCGGGGGCAACGAAGCGGCGAGCCCGGCCGGGGCGGCCGCGGGGCACCGCGCAGCGCGGCGCCCCGAGGGACGACACCTTCCCTTCAGGGAACGCGGACGACGACCTCGAGCTCGAAGATGCCCGGCTCGTTGGTGTTCGAGTCCGTCAGGAAGAAGAGCGCCAGGTCCTGGCTTCCGTCGTTGTCGCCGGCCCGCTCGTGCCGTAGCCGCATCTGCGCGAAGCCATACTCGTCCGCCCGGGAGCTGGCGACGAGGGGCGTGACGTCGCAGGTGAAGGGACCTTCCGTGCTCGTGGCAAAGACGCAGCTGAAGCCGCCATCCACCACGGGTGCGTTCCAGAGCGCCGACGAGAAGGAGGCGTAGCGAATCTCCTCGAGCTCGAGGGCGCCCAGGTCGGCGTAGGGCGAGCCGGAGACGGATCCGTTGTCGGTGCGGAGCGTCGCCGACTCGAGGGTGCCGGCGGGCAGCGTCGAGAGGTCGAAGCTCAGAAAGAACTGCACGCCGTCCCCATCGGGGAAGGCCGGGTTCAGGTTGTCGCCCGCGAAGAGGCCGTTGCCCTGGCCTTGGAAGCCCCGCGGCGTGTGGCCTTCCATGGCGATGGTGCCTGCGTTGGTGAGCACGACGGTCATCGGCGTGCCGCCGGCATCCTCGGGCCCGAGGTCCTCGCCACCGAGGTCCTGAGCCTCCATGTCGAGCGAGACACTCCCGTCCGGGGTCGTGCCGCCGGTGGTGCCGTCGTCGTCGCCGCAGGCGGCCAGGAGGAGGAGTGCGGCGGTGAGCGCCGCGAAGCGAATCCACATGATGAGAGCCTTTCGGAGCCACACGGGAGACCCCGCGTGTCCCCGCGCGTACGCCGCGTGGCGTTCCGTGGTTTCGGCTTTTCCGTGGTCGCGCCGCGATCGGCTCGGGGAGCGAGCCGCCTAGAGGTCGTCGCCGAGCGCCCGGCGGTAGGTGATCTGGATCTCGTCGAAGCCCAGGGCCTCGATGGCGCGCCGGGTCTTCGCGTTGAAGGGCCAGGTCGCCATCTCGAGAACGGCGCATCCTTCCGCCTCGAAGCGGGCGACCAGGGCGTCGCAGAGCTGCCGGCCGATGCCCTCGCCCCGGGCCTCGGGAACGACGTACCAGTCTCCGATGATCCCGCGTCGTGAGAGCACGCGACGAGGGTCGTGCTCGACGAAGCCCGTCACGTAGCCCACGGGCTCGCCGTCGCGCACCGCGAGCAGCACGTGGGAACGCCCCTTCAACATCGCGTCGACGTCCTCCCGCAGCACGTCCTCGAAGCGCCGATAAGCGTAGAGGATCTCGCGCCCGGGAGGCATCACGGACGCGCGGTGCTCGAGGTAGAGCGCCCGGTGGAACGCGAGCACCGCCGGGCGGTCGCGACCTGTCGCGGTGCGGAGCGTGACTCCCACGCGCGGCACCTTAGTACGCCGTGGCGCGGCAGGGCACCAGCCCGTCCCGGCGCCGCCCCGAGCTTCCGCCGGGACGGCGCCGGGCAGCGTGCTCAGCGGGCGGGCCCGCTCACGCGGATGAGCGCGCGCACGTTTCGGAAGGTCGCCCGACCGATGCCCCGCACGCGCATCAAATCCTCGATGCGCCGAAAGGGGCGTCGCTCCCGATAGGCGACGATCGCCGCGGCCTTGCTCGGGCCGATGCCCGGCAAGGTCGCGAGCTGCTCCGCGCTGGCGGTGTTGAGGTCGAGCGCGTTGGCGCTGCTCTCGTCCATGCTCGCCGCTTCCTGGGCGGCCAGGGGAGCTGCCGGCACCGCGGCAGCGAGGGCGAGCGCCAACGCAAGAGGCTCGAAGAGGGCGCGTAGGCCGCGCCGGGTGGGGATTCGCTGGGTCATTTTCTCGTTCTCCTTTCAGCGCCGCATCAGGCGGCCTGGAAGTCCTTCGGGTCGGCCTCGCGACCGATGCGCTCGAGGCCCTGCTCGCGGCGGAGGATCAGCCGGCCGTTCAGCGGCAGTGCGTTCAGCAGCACGGCCCGGGATCCGTCACGGTTCTCGAAGGCCATGCCGACGCGTTGCCAGTAGGCCTTCTTGAGGCCGTTGCTCGGCGTCGGATCGATCACGCAGTAGACGACCTCGCGGCTGCGGCCGTGCTCTCGCTCGTCATGGTTCATGGCAGGGCTCCTTCTCGCCCTGGCTGCGGGCGTCAGCGTTCGTTCGCCCTGCGCTGAGCACGACGCGTGCCGCGACCCTTCGTCAGGAGATCGCTGCGCTTTCGGGCGGCGCCGGGTAGCGGGCGCCGGCGTCCGGCCGGCGGGCGCCGGCGTCCGGCGGGCCGCGCTCCCAGGTCGACGGGAGCACCCGCGCCGCTCGCTCCGGCGCCGCTTGTGACGCCCCGGAAAAAGTGCCAGGGTCGCCGCGCTGTCGAAGCCGCGCGGCCCCTCGCGCCTTCTCTTCGGCCGCCCGAACAGCATGCGCATCACGCTCAACAACGACGCGCCCACGGCCGTCTCCGCCGACCTCATCGCCATCGGGCTCGGGACCAAGAAGCCGCCGCGCGGCAGCGCTGCCGCCGCTCTCCTGAGCGCCTCGGGAGGCGCGGCCTTCCTCAAGGCCGAGGGCTTCGACGGCAAGCCTGGACAGGCCGTGAAGGTCCCCGGCGGCGGCGAGGTAAAGGCCAAGGGCGTGCTCTTCGTCGGCCTCGGCGACGCCACGGGCATCGACGCCGTGCGCCTCGTCTCCCACACGGCGCTGAAGCTCGCGGGGAGCCGGAAGAGCGTGGCGGTCTACGTCGGCGCGGCGGAGCCCGAGGAGCTCCGCGCCGCGGCGCAGGAGGCCGTGCTCGGCGCCTACCGGTACCTCGACTACAAAACGCGCGGGGTGCGCACGGGTCCCGGGCGCACCGTCCTCGTCATCGAGGGCAAGAAGGCGGGGCACCTCAAGGCAGCCGTCGAGGCCGGCCTGATCGTCGGTGAGTGCGCCGCCATCGCGCGGGACCTGGTGAACGCTCCGCCGAACGACCTCAACCCCATCACGCTCGCGGAGCGCGCGCAGGCCGAGGCGAAGGCGCTCGACCTGCCGGTGAAGGTGCTGGGCAAGCGCCAGCTCGAGAAGCTGGGCATGAACCTCTTCCTGGCCGTGAACCGCGGGAGCGCCATCGAGCCGCGCTTCATCCACGTCACCTACGCGCCGAAGAACGCGGAGAAGAAGGTCGCCTTCGTCGGCAAGGGGCTCACCTTCGACGCCGGCGGGCTTTGCCTAAAGCCGGCCAAGTCCATGGTCGACATGAAGTGCGACATGGCGGGCTCGGCCGTGACGCTCGCGGTGGTGCTCGCCGCGGCGCGGCTGCAGCTGCCCGTCGAGGTGCACGCGATCATCGGCTCCACGGAGAACATGACCGGTGGCGCCGCCTACCGCCCCGGCGACGTCTTCACGTCGCTCGACGGGAAGACCGTCGAGGTCATCAACACCGACGCCGAGGGGCGCATGGTGCTCGCCGACTGCCTCGCGTGGACGCGCGATCAGATTCAGCCCGACATTCTCATCGACCACGCGACGCTCACGGGTGCGGCCATGGTCGCTCTCGGCCCGCACCGGACGGCGCTCTACACCGCCGACGACGAGCTGGCCTCCCAGTACCTCGCCGCCAGCGAGGCCGCCGACGAGCGCTACTGGCGCATGCCCCTCGACGACGATCTCCGGCCCATGCTCGACAGCTTCGTGGCCGACCTGAAGCACGTGGGCGGCCCCCACGGGGGCTCGATCACGGCCGCGCTCTTCCTGCGCGAGTTCGTGGGCGACTGCACCTGGATCCACTGCGACATCGCAGGACCCTCGTTCAACGACGGTCCCCATCGCCGCCTGCCGAAGGGCGGCACGGGGCACGGCGTCGCGACCGCCGTCCGCTTCCTCGAGTCGCTCTGAGACCGACCGACGCGGGCGGCGTCGTGGAGCTCGAGCCGGGCCCCTCCCTGCCGCTCAGCGGACCCGGAAGGGGTAGTTCACCAGGAAGGTG
>CALCTH010000183.1 GCA_937893795.1 uncultured Myxococcales bacterium
CCCTCCGCGCTCCCGGCCATGCGGGCGAGGCCCCAGGCGGCCATCGCCCGGAGCCGATGCTCGGGCCCCGCCGCGAGCGCCGCGAAGCGTGGCGCGAGGGAGGGCAGCGCGATGGTCCCGCCGGCGATGACCGCCCGGAGCCGCAGCTCGGCGGGCGCGTCCCCTTCGGCCATGGCCACGAGCGGCTCGGCGGCGTTCGCGTTCCCGAGGTACCCGAGCACGTCCACGGCCACCCGCTGCTGCGCCGGATCCTCGTCGACGAGCGCCTCGAGGAGCGGCTTGAGCGCGCGCCGCCCGAGCCGGTCGAGGCTCGCTCGGGCCTCCTCGCTCCCGGTCCCCCCGTCGCGCCACCGCTGGGCGAGGGGCGCCACGAGCACGTCGTAGACCTCGACGGCCAGCTTCCGAAAGACCGGACGCCGCGCCTGGGCGATGGCCAGGGGAAGCAGCGTGGCTTCGAGCACCTCGAGGCTACCGGCCCCGAGGTGAATCTGGAGCGACGCTCGGCCGGCGCGTGCCACCAGGTCGTCGTCGGGGCATCGCCGGAGCACCTCGCGATAGAGCGCGTCGGCCGCGTCCGTCTCGCCGCGAGCGAGCCTGAGCTCGGCGAGGTCGAAGTAGGTGCCGAAGAGCCGCTCGTTCAGCTCGAGGGCGCGCCCATAGCTCACGATGGCGCGCTCGAACTGCTGCCGCGCGCGAAGCAGGTCGCCCAGGCGCCGATGCGCCTCGGCGTCGTCCGGCGTGCGCGCGACCGCCGCCGCCGCGAAGCGGACCGCGTCCTCGTCGCGGTAGAGGGCGTGCGCGTGCTCGGCCATGCGCTGCAGGTAGCGGGGGGCCTTGCGCGCGTCGGCCTCGGCGAGGCGTTCGAGCACCTCGATGGCCCCGGCGAGGTCGCCCTGCGCGGTGCGGACGCGCTCGAGGGCGAGGAGGCTCTCGACGTCTCCGGGGTCGAGCGTCGTGACCTGCTCCAGCACGGCCGCCGCGCGGACGACGTCTCGCGGCCGGCTCCGCAGATGAGCCTCGGCGAGGAAGCGCCCCGCGCCGAGATCCGGCGGCTCGGCCGCGAAGGCTCGGCGCCACTCGCGGAGCTTCGCCGGCAGCTCGTTGCGGCGAGCCCACACACCGACGATGCGCCGCCGGGCTTCCCGGCGCGCCGAGGAGTCCTCGGCCGTGGCGAGCACGCGCTCCCAATGCCGGACCGCCTCGAGGTCTCGCTCGCGCCGCTGCGTCGCCGACTCGCCACGGCGCGGACGCTCGAGCACGTTGCCGAGGCCGCGTAGCCACTCGACGCGCTCGCCGTCGCGCCGTAGCGCGTCGCGCCAATGGCGCTCGGAGAGGTCGAGGCGATCGTGGTCGGCGAAGACCCGGGCCAACATGGCGTGGGCTTCGCCGGGGTCCCGCTCGACCTGGAGCACACGGCGCCACGTCGCCAGCGCGGCGGCCTCATCGCCCTGGTCGAGCAGCTGTTCGCCAAGGGCGATCAGGTGCGCCGGGTCCCGCGGCTCGACGCGAACCAGCGCCGCGAGCTCCGCCGTGGCCAGCTCCTGCTCGCCCCAGGTCGTATAGAGCTCGGCCAGCGCCTGATGGACGGCCACCTCACGACCGTGGCGGCGGCTCGTCTCCGCCGCCATGCGGAGCGCTTCGTCGCGGCGACCGACCTGCATGAGCAGCTGCGCGAGCTCGACCACGAAGCGGGGCTCCCGCGGTGCGGCGCGGACGAGCGCGCGGTATTCGGCCACGACCTCCTCCAGCCGGCCGCTCCGGGAGAGAAGCTGGACGACGCGAACGCGCGTGTCGACGCTCCGCGGATCGAGGCGGAGCGCCCGTCGGTAGGCGGCGAGGGCCGCCTCGTCTTCGCCGAGCTCGTCCCGAACCCGACCGAGGAGCTCCACCTCATCGAAGCGCCGGGCCTCGCGCGCGAGGCGCGTAGCGAGCGCCGGCAGCGTCTCGGCCTGACGGTGGGCGCGAGCCAAGACCTCGAGGAGCTCCGCGCGTACGCCGGTGCGGCTGCCGGAGACCCGGAGCGCGCGATCCACGGTCGCCAACGCGTCGTCGGTACGCCCGGCCGCGAGCTGAGCGTCGGCGAGCTCCCGGAGAACGGGCCCGAGCACGCGGTTGTCCCCGCGCAGACTCGAGAGCGCTCGCTCGTAGGCCGCGATGGCGCGCTCGCTCTCGTCGCGCGCGAGGAGTGCGCGCGCGTATTCCGTGCGCGCCGTCGGCCCGGCGCCGGGTCCGCGGGCGAGGGCGGCGTAGTGCTGCTCCGCGGCGTCGAAGTCGCCGTCCTGGAGGGCCAGCTCGCCGAGCTCGCGGTGGAGGGCTCGGCGCTCCTCGTCGCCCCGCGTGCGCTCGAGCGCCTCGGCCAGCGACCGCTTCGACCGAAGCGTATCGCCCTGCTGCGCGAGCACGCGCGAGAGCGCCACGAAGGGGGCGGGCTCGCGCGGACGGAGCCGCGACGCGCCCGAATAGTGGAGCGCCGCCGCCTCCAGCTCCCCCCTCGCCTTCGCGACGTGGCCGAGCAGCATGAGCGGCGCGTAGGCCGTCTCGTCGGCCGCGGCGGCCTCACGCTCGAGGTCGGCCGCGAGAGCGGCGAGGCCGCCGTCACGCTCGCGGTAGAGCTCGAGGAGCCGCTGAAAGGCGAAGGTCTCGCGCGGGTCGGCGTCGAGGATGCGGCGGTAGCGGGCGATGAGCTGCTCGGTGCGGTCCCCGGGCGAGCTCGCGTCGCTCGCCGGTGACTCGCCCGATGGCGGCGTGCCCGTGGACGGCCGCATCGAAGCGCGAGAGCGCATGGTCGAGCGCGTTCGCATGCCGCTCGAGCGCATCGACGAGCGCATGCCGCTCGAGCGCATCGACGAGCGCATCGAGCCGCGGTCCCGGGTGAGGCCCCATCCCTGGGCCGTGGCGGGCGCCGGCTCCAGCAGAGCCACGCCGAAGAGCCCCAGCGCGAGGGCGGCCACCGCCACGGGAGCGGGCCGCGCGGAGAGAGTCGAAGCGCGAAGGCGCATGAGCCATGCAGCATAACGGCGGTGGAGCCCGGATGCTTCCCTCGGCCGGAGGTCGGCCATCCGTTGCGGAGCCGATCACGCGCCTGCTAAGCCCGCGCATGGTCGAGATCCTCGCCGGCGCCGTCGTCGATCGTCCCCCCGGGCCGCGCTACGTGCAGGCCCTGCGCTACGTGGAGCTCACCTTTCCGTCCACGGTTCCCCGCTCGGCGACGCTGCGCCGCTGGCGGGGCAGCCTCGCAGGCCCCCTCGAGGTGGGCCTCGTCGTCCCCTACGGCGCGCGAGTCGGCGCCGCCGGTCCCTTCCGCCGCGACGAGGAGCTGGACGAGCGCATCGGCTGGGTGCTCGATGCCGCCGACGCCCTGGAGGCGGCGCACCTCGTGCTCCCGACGGGCCGCGAGCTCACGACGGGCACGAAGGACCGGGCGCGCTTCGCCGGCTACCTGGACGCGCTCAGAACCGGAGGGCGGCCCATCGTCTGGGCCGCTGCGGGGCTCTGGGAGGCCGAGCTGGCGCAGCCCGTGGCCCGCGAGCTCGGCCTGCGGTGCGCCTTCGATCCCCTCGTCGATCCCGCTCCTCCGGGGGACGTCGCCCATGCGCGGCTGCGCGCCCTCGGCGGGCGGCAGCGCTTCGGAGACGGGGTGCTCTTCGACCTCGTCGACCGGCTGGAGGCGTTGGAGGTGACCAAGGCCTACGTGGCCATCGAATCCCCACGCTCGTTCCGCGAGGCGGTACGCCTCGCCGAGCTCGCGGGCGGACCCGCGGCACCGGCGGACGGTGAAGGCTGAGACCGATCTCGGCCGCGTGCAGCGCGTCGACGGGCCCACGCCACATATCGTGGCGCTCTCGGTCTACCGCCGCGACCCGACCGCGGATGCGGGGCTCCGCGAGGTCCTCGTGCTCGACGCGCGCCGCGGCATCCGGCGGGTCCGGGAGCGCCCGCGAGGGCAGGACGCCGACGGCTTCGTGCGCCGGCTACGAAAGCTCCTCGTCGGCGCCCGCGTACATGCCGAGGCGCGGGACGAGGGGCCCGGGGTGCGGCTGGTGCTGCGGCGCGGTGACCTCGACGCGGTCTTGCTCGCCGAGGGCGGGATGCCCGTCCTCCGTGAGCGAAGCAGCGGAAAGCCCTTGGCCGGCCGGCAGCGTCTCGCCACGCGGGCTCCCGCGGCGGAGCCCTGGACGCCCTTCGTTCCGCCTCTCGACGAGGCCCCGACCCCGGCGAGCACCGCCCCGGCGGGCGAGCTCCTTCGGGCGCTGAGGAGTGCTCGAAAGCGGCTCGTGAGGAAGGAACGCGCCATCGCGGCCGACGCCGCGCGGGCCGAGGAGGCACCGGCGCTGCGCCACGAGGCCGAGCTCATCACGGCGCATATGAGCCGCTATGTCGCGGGCGCCGAGACCCTGGAGGTGCTGGACTGGGGAGCGAGCCCGCCGGCCCCACGCACCTTGATCATCGACGCCTCGCGGGGCGCGAAGAAGCACGCCGAGAGACTCTTCAAGCGCGCGAGGCGCTACGCCCGCGGGGCGGAGATCGCGGCGTCACGGCGGGCCGACACCCAGGCGGAGCTTCGCGACCTCGATGCGCTCCTCGAGCGGCTGGACCGTGCCTTCGAGCCGGAGGAACGTCAGGTCATCGAGGCTCACGCATCCGCGCGGGGTTGGTGCCCGGCGACGCCTGGCCACGGCGCGCGACGCGGCGGCTCTCGCGAGAGCTCCCGGCGTAGCTATCGCGCGTTTCGCGCGAGCGACGGGGGCCTCGTGCTCGTGGGTCGCAGCGCGGCGGGCAACGACGAGCTGACGCTCCGTGTCGCGCGCCCGCACGATCTCTGGCTGCATGCGCGCAGCGTACGTGGCGCGCACGTCGTCGTGCCGCTCGGAAGGGGAGAAATCTGCCCGCCGGAACGACTCATCGATGCGGCAACCCTTGCCGCCCACTTCTCCGAAGCCGCGGGAGAGTCGACGGTGGAGGTTCAGCACACTCCACGACGACACGTGCACAAGCGCAAAGGGCATCCCCCGGGCGCCGTGCACGTGAGTCGCGAAAAGGTCCTGGTTCTCCGGCGCGAGAAGGAGCGCGCCCGCGCGCGCATCGCGCGCGAGCTGCGCGCCTGATCACTTCTTCTTGGCGGCGCGCTTGCGCGTCGTCTTCTTGGCGGGCTTCTTGGCCGCCTTGCGGGCGGTCTTCTTGGCCGCCTTCTTCGTGGCCTTCTTGGCGGCCTTGCGCGTCGTCTTCTTCGCGGCCTTCTTCGTGGTCTTCTTCGCCGCCTTACGCGTCGCCTTCTTGGCCGTCTTCTTGGCGGCCTTGCGCGTCGTCTTCTTCGCGGCCTTCTTGGTGGACTTCTTCGAGGCCTTGATCGTGGTCTTCTTGGAAGCCAACTTAGTCGGCTAATTGGAGGACTTGCGCGTGGTCTTCTTCGCGGCCTTCTTGACCGCCTTCTTGGCGGTCTTCCGCGCCGTCTTCTTGGCGGGCTTCTTGGCCGCCTTGCGCGTGCTCTTCTTAGCGGTCTTCTTGGCGGCCTTCTTGGTGGCCTTCTTGGTGGACTTCTTCGTCGTAGCCATGGATGGACCTCCTGTGGGGCCTTTCGTGGGGTACCGTATTGTCACGTCATCTCACGTGTCAAGCGAACGGGCACCTAATTTATACCTAACTTAGTGAAATTTGACCCAATTGTGGCATGGCAAGAGCCGAAGCTAACGGAATCATTGAGTTTTTGTGAGCGCCCGAAAATCCGCCGACATGACGTCCCCCCGGTGCCGACCGCGATCCAATGGTGGCCTCGCCGTTGACAGCGCTCCCCGCGGCGCCGTACGGCTGCGGTTCTCCAGAGGCCGCGCGCGCGACGACGCAGGGCCGAAGCAGGGGGAGCGATGGAAAGCACGCACCGGATTTCGCCGCGCACGCTCGTGTTCTCGTTCGCGGTCCTCGTGGGGGCCTGCGGCCCTTCCCAGGAGGACCTCGACGCCGCCAACGAGGCGGCGAGCTCGCTGCGCGCCGCGCTCGAGGAGGCACGGACGGACAATGCTCGGGTCGGGGAGCGCGTCCGGGAGCTCGAGGCCCAGAACGCTCAGATCGAGGCCGCCCTCGCCCGGCAGGGAGAGAACGTGCAGCAGCTCCAGGGTGAACGGGAGACCCTCGCCGCGCGGCTCGAGGAGACGCGGCGCGCCCTCGCGGAGCTGCGGGAGCGTGAACAGCAGGCGCAAGCGCGGCTCGCGACCTTCCGGCAGCTCCTCGGCCGCTTCCAGAGCCTCATCGAAGCCGGCCAGCTCAGCGTTCGCATCCGTAACAACCGGATGATCGTGGAGCTCCCGGAGGGCATCCTCTTCGACACCGCGCGCGCGAACGTCAAGCCGGAGGGTCGGACGGCGCTCCAGCAGGTGGCCGCGGTGCTCGCGAACATCGAGAATCGCGAGTTCCAGGTCTCCGGGCACACGGACGACGTGCCCATCCGGACCCGGCGATTCCCGAGCAACTGGGAGCTCTCGACGCAGCGGGCCGTGAACGTCGCCAAGCTGCTGGTCGACGCCGGGGTTCCGGCCGCGCGGCTCAGCGCCGCGGGCTACGCCGAAACCCAGCCCGTGGCGGCGAACGACAGTCCCGAGGGGCGCCAGCAGAACCGTCGAATCGAGATCGTCTTGCTCCCGAACCTCGATGAGCTGCCGGACCTCTCGAGCCTCTCCGAGCTGGGGAACGAGGGCGACGGAACCCCCTGAGTCGATTGACCGGAGAGCCCCTTCGGGCTATGCTGCCGCTTCTCATCGCACGGTCTTTTTCTACGTGAACACTGCTCACGCGGAACGAGAGCGAGCGGATCCGGCGTGGGCCCTCGCCTCGCCGAAACCCGCACGATAGCTGCGCTTTTGGCAGTTTCGGCGGGAGCCCTCTGGGCACAGTACCTCACGTGGTTCCCCCCTCCGACTCCCCGAGCGCCCCCGACTGGGGCGTAGTTCGCGAAGATGCTATTCGATCGCGGCGGTGGGTGTTCCCGAGGAGTCGACGTTTCCCCTCCGCTCGCGGCCCATGGGGGCCGAGCGGAGTCACGAAGGAGTCCTGATGCAGGCGTCCGAACAGCTCGAGTTCAAGGTTGGCGACAAGGCCGTGTACCCCGCCCAGGGCGCGGCCGAGGTCGTGTCCATCAAGGAGATGGACATCGCCGGCGGTCGTCAGAAGTTCTACGTCCTCAAGATCCTCGACACGGACCGCAAGATCATGGTCCCCGTCACGAACGCCGAGAACGTGGGTCTGCGCCCGCCCATCTCGGAGGACGACATCCGCGAGATCTTCGTGATCCTCAAGGAGCGGACCATCGCGTTCGACAACCAGACTTGGAACCGCCGCTACCGGGGGTTCATGGACAAGATCAAGACCGGCTCGGTGTTCGACGTGGCGGAGGTCATGCGTGACCGCTACCGGCTCAAGGCCGAGAAGTCCCTCTCCTTCGGTGAGCGCAAGATGCTCGAGACCGCTCGGAACCTCATCGTGAAGGAGATCGCGGTGGCGCGGGCCAAGAGCGAGGAGAAGGTCCAAGCGGAGATCGAGAAGATCTTCGAGACCAACTGAGGTCGAGGGCCGCGACGGAGCGGCCCCCGATCGTCGTGCGAGCCGCGTGAACCGCGCACCCGCACGCCGGGCCCGAACCGTCGTCGCCCCGACCGGCGAGGTCGGCATGACGAAAACCACGCTCCTGATCAACGCAGGAGTCGCCGAAACGCGCGTGGCCCTCCTCGAGGACGGCGCGGTCGGCGAGCTGCACATCGAGCGCCGGCGCGAACGCTCGCCGGTAGGCAACGTCTACGTTGGCAAGGTCACCCGCGTGCTCCCGGGCCTGCAGGCGGCGTTCATCGCCGTGGGCCTCGCCCGGGCGGCGTTCCTCCACGAGGCGGACCTGCAGCCCGTCGGGAAGAGCGACGAGCCCGAGGGCGACGAGAAGAGCAACGGGCGGAGCAAGGGTGGGCGTAGCCACCGTGCGAGCCGCAAGACCCCGATCCGCGAGCTGATCCGCGAAGGGCAGGAGGTGCTGGTGCAGGTCTCGAAGGGACCCATCAGCACGAAGGGCGCGCGCGTGACGAGTCACGTCGCGCTCCCGGGGCGCTTCGTCGTGTACATGCCCACGGTGGACCACGTCGGCGTCTCGAAGCGCATCGGCAAGGACGTCGAACGAAAGCGCCTCAAGGAGGTCATCGAGTCCATCAAGCCGCCGGAGGGCGGCGTCGTGGTTCGGACGCTGGCGCAGGGGCTCACCAAGAAACAGCTCAAGGCGGACATCGGCTACCTCGTCCAGGTGTGGACGAAGTGCCGAGAGACCCTCGACGCGAACAAGACCAAGCGAAGGAAGCGGAAGGCTCCGTACCTCGTTCACGAGGAGCCGGACATCGTGCTCCGCGCGGCGCGCGACATGTTCAACGAGAACGTGGACGAGATCGTCGTCGACGACGCCAAGGAGCTCGCCCGCCTCGAGGAGTTCCTCCAGGTCTTCCTTCCCGAGCGCGCCGGCGACGTACGGCTCTACGAAGCCGCCGAGCCCCTCTTCGACGAGTACGGCGTGGAGGCGGAGATCACGCGCGCGCTCTCGCGCAAGGTCCCCCTACCGTCCGGCGGTCACCTGGTCATCGACCAGGCCGAAGCCCTGACGGCCATCGACGTCAACACCGGACGCTTCACCGGCAAGGGGCAGGACGTCGCCCAGACCATCTTCCAGACGAACCTCGAGGCGGTCGAGGAGATCTGCTACCAGCTCCGCTTCCGGAACATCGGCGGGCTCAT
>CALCTH010000184.1 GCA_937893795.1 uncultured Myxococcales bacterium
CGGGGCTCGGGAAGAGCAGCACGCGGTGGTTTCCTTGGTCAGTGACCCACAGCGCACCGCCGTCGGCGTCCGCCGCGATCCCCATGGGCTCCGTGAAGCTGCGCGCCGAGATACCGCCGGCGTTCGCTCCCCCGGAGTCGTCGTCGGGCTGGCCGATGACCCCCAGCGATGCGCCGGTGCTCACGCCGAAGAGGTGAACGCGGTGCGCGCCGTATTCCGCAACGGCGAGCGTGTCCGCACCTAGCCGCGCGATGGCCCAGGGCCGGACCATGGAGGCTGCCGTGGGGGCGGGGAGCGACTCGGTGCCGGCGACGGACCCCGTGCGCACGAAGTTCAGCGCGACCACCGAGTCCAGGTCCGGCTGACCGTAGGCCGCGACGGCCCGCGGCTCCGGCTCGAGCTCCCAGCGGACGCCGCGGTTGTTCTCGGCGTCCGCGACGTAGAGCGCGGCGCCGTCGAAGAGTACGTCGGTGGGTCCGTGAAGGCCCTGCGGGTCGACCTCCCGTGCGCCGCGGCCACGGTTCGGAAGGACGCCCCTGGCGCTTGCCTGCCCGAGCACGAGGTCGGCCTCGGCGCCATCGCGCGCGCTTCGGAGACCATCCCAGACCAACCCGCGAGGGTTGTGGCGATCCGCTACCGCGAGGCGCGACCCGCCGAGAGCGACGCCCGTGGGCCGGAACAGACCGCCCGCGGTCGCGTCGACGTAGCCGGCCGGCGCCTCGAGGTCGCCCGCGCCTCCGTTGGGCCGGGAGCTGCGTCCGTCCGCTTGACCGAGGACGAGGTCCGCGGGTCGCCCGGTGGTGGGGCGCCCACGCCACACGAGCTCCCGGTGGTTCTCCGTGGCTGCGACGGCGAGGATGTCATCGCTCAGCGCCACGCCTGCCGGGCCCGAGAGCCCGGCGCGGGTGACGCCGCCGCCTTGGTTCGCCGCGAAGCCGTCGAAGTCGCGCTGACCGACGACGGCCACGGCCCGCGCCCCGAGCGAGACGTCGGCGCCGGGCGCATAGAGCAGGACCCGTGCGTTCGCGCGATCGGCCACGGCGACGGTGCCATCCGGTGCCGCGGCGACGTCACCCGGCGCAGCCAAGGTGTCCGCCGTCACGCCGCGGAAGTCGGCTCCCTCCCGAGAGGCGAAGCCCGGTTGCCCGAGCACGACATCGGCCGGCTGGTGATGGTAGCGCGGAGCCTCCCGCCACCCGAGGAGCCGCGCCCCGTCCTCCAGCCAGAGCATGCCGCTGCCGCTCGCGAGCTGTTGACCTCGACCGAAGCTGGATCCGTCGACGGGCCCCGTGACGACGCGGTCGGGCCCCGGCTGACCCAGAACGGGTCCGCGAAGGGGCGGGGTCGAAAAAGGGTCATCGAAGGTGACCACGCGCCGACCGACCCGGTCCCGAATGGCCAACCCGCCGTCCGGGAGCGCTCCGAGGTAGGAAGGGTTGGCGATCGAGTCCTCGCTGACGGCACGAAGGCGCACCTCCAGGCGACGCGCCGGCGCGGGATTCACCCTTGGCGCCGTTCGCGGCACCCAGTAGACGTCCCGGCCGAAGTACCCCGCGACCCAGAGACCATCGTTCTGATGGAGAACGCCCCAGGTTTGGTAGACGGGCGTCTCCCCGCCGAAGATCTCGCCCAGATCGAAGCGCGACTGCCCGATGACGCCGGTCGCTTCCTGTCCCAGGCCCGTGGGGAAGGTCTCCCAGGTGAGCGCCCGGTTGTTGCGCATGTCGCCGACCGCGAGCCGGCCTCCCGAGACGTCGACCTGCGCGGGCGTATCCAAGCTCTGGGCGCTCCGGCCGCCGGCGTTGGGCTCGGACCCCGAGAAGTCGCCTTGCCCCAGAACGAGCGACGCCGGGCTGAGGCCGTCACGGGGAAGCGGGCTCCACGCCAGCACGCGGGCGCCCGTGCTGGCCACGAGCCGAGACTCGTCGGCCCACAAAGAGCGAGGCGGAGCGAAGAGTGCGCTCGTGGTGCCGGTGAGGGCCGCGTCGAGGTCGGGCTGACCGAGCACGAAGGAGGGCCGGGCGGCGCCTTCGGGGATGACGCCCTCGTAGACGAGGATGCGCCGCCCGCTCGCCACGTAGGTTCGGTCCCCGGCCGTGAAGGCCGATTGAAAGCCGCGCTCCTGGAGGTCGCGGTAGAAGCCGGTCTCGGTCTCCGTGCTCGCCGAGGGGTTACCGAAGGGCCCGAGGGCGCTCACCTCCGGTGGGACCCGTGTTGGGCCGTAGCGGCCGCTGCCGGGGACGAGCGCGCGAACGCGGCCCTCCTCGGCGTTGGCTTCCAGGAGGAGGCTCCGGGGCTGCGCCAGGCTCACGAGGGCGACGTCCGCCGTGTCGATCTCTTCGCTCAGGAACTGCGTGAGGCGAAGCGAGGGCGGCGTCGTGCTCCCATCGAGCACACGGATGATGCAGATGCGCGGCTCCACGAGCTCGGCGGCCAGCGCGGGGTCCGTGACCTCTTCGGGCGTGACCTCGAGCACTGGGCTGTCGCCGCCTTCGACGAGCGGCGCGTTGATGAGGCACCACTGCGCGCGACAGCCTTCGGCGAGCTGAAGGCCGGTGCAGAGCCGAGGGCCCGGCGGCCCACCGTCGTCGGGCACCCCGCCGTCGGAGACGCCGCACTCACAGCTGCCGTAGCTGCGATCGAAGAGGCAACGCTCGACGCCCGGGAGGCCCGAGGGGCAGACGCAAGGGCGCTCCGGGCCGTCCTGACAGTTGCTGCGCAGGCCGCTTCGGGCGCAGCCGGCGAGCCCGAGGGCCAGGACGCCGAACCCAAGCCACCTCGACCGTCGCATACCCACCCGTCCATGGTGACGGGTCGCCGGACCGACGCCAACCGCGGCGAGACGCTATGACGGCGCTATTCGCCCGCCAGCTGCTCGAGATAGCCGCGCAGGTGCCGCGGGCCCGTCTCCGCGACCTTCTTCAGCTGCGCCGCGTCGATGAAGCCCATGCGGAAGGCGATCTCCTCGATGCAGCTGACCTGCAGCCCCTGACGCTCCTGCACCGTGCGGACGAACTCGCCCGCCGCCAGGAGCGAGTCGTGGGTCCCCGTGTCGAGCCAGGCGAAGCCGCGGCCGAGGCGCTCCACCTGGAGCGTGCCCTCGTCGAGGTACTTCCGGTTCAGATCCGTGATCTCCAGCTCGCCACGCGGCGAGGGCGTGAGCGCCTTGGCAATGGAGCTCGCGCGGCCGTCGTAGAAGTAGAGCCCGGTCACGGCCCAGCGCGACTTCGGCTGCTCGGGCTTCTCCTCGATGGAGAGCGCCTTGCCGCCCTCGTCGATCTCGACGACGCCGTAGCGCCGCGCGTCCTTCACCGCGTAGGCGAAGACCGTGGCGCCGTGCGTGGTCTGCGCCGCGCGCTGGAGCGCGTCCGTCAGCCCGTGGCCGTAGAAGAGGTTGTCGCCGAGCACGAGTGCGCAGGGCTCCCCCTTCGCGAAGGTCTCGCCGATGATGAACGCCTGCGCCAGCCCGTCCGGCGAGGGCTGCACCGCGTACTCGATGGACATGCCGAGGGCCGCGCCGTCGCCGAGGAGCCGCTGAAAGGAGGGCTGGTCCGGCGGCGTCGTGATCACGAGCACCTCACGGATCCCGGCGAGCATCAGCGTGCTCAGCGGGTAGTGAATCATCGGCTTGTCGTAGACGGGCAGGAGCTGCTTGCTCACCGCCCGCGTCACCGGATGCAGCCGCGTCCCCGAACCGCCGGCCAGGATGATGCCCCTCATGCTTCCCTCTCCTCCGCGGCTGCGAGCGCCGCACACGTTCTCTGCACCTCGGCGCGCCAGTCGCTCGGCGTGATGCCCAGCGACGCCGCGGCCGCGGTGTCGAGCGTGGACCGGGCCGGTCGCGGCGCGGGCGCCCCGAACTCCTCGGTCGTGATCGCGTCCACGGGCACCGCTTCGCCCCCGTAGGTGTTCGCGCGCGCCGCCGTGACCTCGGCGGCGAAGCCGCGCCAGCTCGCCTCGTCGCCCCCGCCCGTCACGTGGAGGAGGCGCGGGAGCGTCTCCCCCGCCGCGTGACGCCCCAGCAGCGAGAGAAGCGCCTGCGCGAGCTGGTCCGCAGATGTGGGCCGCGCGTGCTGGTCGTCCACGACGCGGAGCCGCGGGTGCGTGCCCGCGAGCCGCCACATGGTCTTGAGGAAGTTCTTTCCCGTCGCCGAGTAGACCCACGAGGTCCGCACCACGGCGCAGCGCGCGGCCTCCCGCGCCGCGTGCTCGCCCGCCAGCTTGCTCGCGCCGTACACGCCGAGCGGCGAGGTCGGGTCTTCCTCGCGGTAGGGACGTCCGAGGCGCCCGTCGAAGACGTAGTCCGTCGAGACCTGGACGAGCAGCGCGCCGGCCTCGTTCGCCGCCCGGGCGCGCGCCGCGGCGGCCGGTCCGGTCACGCGCGCCGCCAGCGCGGGCGCGGCATCCGCGCGGTCCCCCGCGGTATAGGCCGCGGCGGTGAGCACGACGTCCGGCGTCGCGGCGCGCACCACGTCCTCGATCTGCGCGTCGTCCGCGGTCAGGTCGAGGGCCGCCCGGTCGTGCGGCAAGAGCGTGAGGCCCGGCGCGTCCGCGGCCCGAAGCGCCGTCCCGAGCTGGCCGGTGCTCCCGGTCAGCAAGACCCGCATCAGCCCCCCCGAACGCCGAGGCGCTCGCCGCGGTAGCGCCCCTCGAGGATCGCGCGCCACCAGGGCTCGTTCGCGAGGTACCAGCTCACCGTGTCGCGGAGCCCCGTCGAGAAGTCGTGCTGCGGCTTCCAGCCGAGCTCGCTGTGGAGCTTCGTCGCGTCGATGGCGTAGCGATGGTCGTGCCCGGGACGGTCGGTCACGAAGGTGATCAGCTCCCGCCGCGGCGTGTCTCCCGGGCGGAGCGCGTCGAGGGCGTCGCAGATCCCGTGCACCACGTCGAGGTTCGTGCGCTCCGCGTCGCCGCCGACGCAGTAGGTCGAGCCGGGCTCGCCGGCCTCCGCCATGCGCCGGAGCGCCCGGGCGTGGTCCGACACGTGGAGCCAGTCGCGCACGTTCGACCCGTCGCCGTAGACCGGCAGCGCGCCGCCCTCGAGCCCCTTCAGGGTCATCAGCGGGATGAGCTTCTCCGGGAACTGGCGCGGGCCGTAGTTGTTCGAGCAGTTGCTCACCACGACGGGCAGCTCGAAGGTCCGCGCCCACGCGCGCACGAGGTGGTCCGACGCGGCCTTGGAGGCCGAGTAGGGCGAGCTCGGGTCGTAGGCCGTCGTCTCGCTGAACTTCCCCTCGGGTCCCAGAGACCCGAAAACCTCATCGGTCGAGATGTGGATGAAGCGGAAGCGCTCCTTCGCGTCGGCCGGCAGCGTGTCGAAGTGCGTCCGCGCCGCGTGCAGCATGTTCGCCGTCCCCACGACGTTCGTCTCCACGAACACGAGCGGCGCGTCGATGCTCCGGTCCACGTGGGACTCCGCCGCCAGGTGGTACACGGTGTCCGGCGCATAGGTCGCGAAGAGCCGGTCCACGCCGGCGCGGTCGTTCACGTCGACCTGCTCGAAGACGTAGCGCGGGTGGTCCTTCACGTCCTCGAGGGAGAGCGGGTTCGCCGCGTAGGTGAGGGCGTCGACGTTGACGACGCGCGCCTCCGTCTCCGCGAGGAGCTGGTGAACGAGCTCGGAGCCGATGAAACCGGCGCCGCCGGTGAGAAGGACGGTGGGTGTGGTCATCGCAGGCGGGGAAGGGGAGGGTGCGGCCCTCCCACGGTCAGAGGGATCCGTTCGCGGGCACGGGGTCCGGAAGCTCGGCCAGCAACGGGGCGCTGGCGTCGCGCGCGTTGATCACGGCCGCCGCGGCGGCCCACGGGATGCCGAGGGCCGGGTCGTCGTGGCGCAGGGCGCGCTCGAGCTCCCGCCCGTAGGTGGCCGTCACGAGGTAGTGCACCTCCGTATCCGGCTCGAGCGTCAAAAACCCGTGGGCGAAACCGGGCGGTACCCAGAGCTGGGTCGGATGGGCGGCGTCGAGGCGCACCAGAACGTGCTCGCCGTAGGTGCTCGACCCCCGGCGTACGTCCACGGCGACGTCCTGCACCGCGCCACGCACCACGCGGACGAGCTTGCCCTGCGCCTTCGGCGGCAGCTGGTAGTGCAGGCCACGCAGCGTGTGGAGGTCGGCCGAGAGGGAGCGGTTGTGCTGCACGAAGCGCCCTTGCACGCCGAGGGCCTCGGCCCACTCGTCCCGCCAGACCTCTTCGAAGGCGCCGCGCGCGTCTCCGTGGCGACGCGTGTGCAGCTTGCGCACCTCCGGCAACGCCGTCGCCTCCACCTCGCCCATGCCGAGCTTCGTAGCCCGAAGGCGAAAAGCGTACACCAGCGGTAGCAGAAGGGCGGGCGTGAGGTCTCGCCGGCGCGCGTCTCGGCACCTCAGCCGGTCCCGACGACCTTCGCGAGGACGACGGTGATGTTGTCCGGGCCGCCGTTGGCGTTGGCGCGCTCGATGAGCCGGGCCGCGGCGGAGCGCATGTCCTTCGGCTCGCTGGCGACGATCTCCTCGATCTCCTCGTCGCTCGCCGGCCCGCAGAGCCCGTCGGAGCAGAGCACGTAGATGTCGCCGGGCTCGGGCCGATCGAGCTGCGTGTCGACCTTCACCGAGTCCTTCATGCCGAGGGCCCGCACGATGACGTTCTTGTGCGGGAAGTTCGCGATCTCCTCTTCGGAGAGGCGCTTCATCTTGATGTAGTCGTTGAGCAGCGAGTGGTCTTCGGTGAGCTGGTGGAGCTTCCCGTCGCGGAGCCGGTAGGCCCGCGAGTCGCCGACGTGGGCGATGAGCACCCCGTCGTCGACGATGAGAATACCCACCACCGTCGTGCCCATGCCGCGGAGCTTCGACTCGCGTTGCGCGGCCTCGTAGATGCGCAGGTTCGCGAGCTTGATGCTCGTGATCAGCCGGTTCTCCTCGTAGCCCCGGCTCTTGTCCATCTTGTAGGGCCAGGTGGCTTCCGGGTCGGTGCTCGTCGAGCGGAAGAACTCCCGGAGCGTGTCGATGGCCATGCGGCTGGCGACCTCGCCCGAGGCGTGCCCCCCCATGCCGTCGGCCACGACGTAGAGGTTGTCCTCGTCGAGGCACGTGAAGTTGTCCTCGTTGTGGGTTCGCTTCCTCCCGCCGTTGGTTTCGCCGGTCGCGATGACTCTTGCGCGGGGCACGTGGAGGGCCGGG
>CALCTH010000185.1 GCA_937893795.1 uncultured Myxococcales bacterium
GAGCTTCGGGCCGCCGCGGCGGCCCGCGCGACCCACGACCCGACGCTCGTCGCGCTCGCGACCGCCGACGCGCAGGGCCGGCCTTCCGTGCGTTACGTGCTGCTCAAGGACGTGGACGCGGAGGGCCGCTTCGTCTTCTTCACCAACTATGAGAGCCGAAAGGGCCGCGAGCTGGCGGCGAACCCGCACGCGGCGCTCGCCTTTCACTGGTTCGAGATCGGCGTGCAGGTGCGCGTCGAGGGCACCGTCACGAAGGCCTCCGTCGAGGTGAGCGACGCCTACTTCGTCGCGCGTCCTCGCGGGAGCCGCATCGGCGCTTGGGCGTCGGCCCAGAGCCGCCCCCTCGAGAGCCGCGACGCGCTGCTCCGCGCCGTGCGCGAGACCGAGGCTCGCTACCCGGACGAGGTGGTACCGCGCCCCGGCCATTGGGGTGGGTACTGGCTGACGCCGGCGGCCATCGAGCTCTGGTACGACGGCCAGTATCGGCTGCACGACCGCTTCCGCTACGAACGTGCCACGAGCGGCGAGGTCTGGCGTGCGCGCCGTCTCGCTCCCTGAGCACGCGGCACGCGGTACCGGCGGCCGGTCACCAGGTGACGTCTTCGGCGTATTGGCCGCGCGGGCCCGTGCGGAGCACGTAGCGGACCTGCTGCCCCTGGCGAAGCGTGCGGTAGCCGTCGCCCCCGATCTGGCTGTAGTGAACGAACACGTCGGAGCCGTCCTGGCGGCTGATGAAGCCCCAGCCCTTCGCGTTGTTGAACCACTTCACCGTGCCGATCTCCTCGGCAGCGTGATCTGCGGCCTCCAGGGGAGCGTCATCGGCGACCGGGTGTCCGTCCATTCTGGTGTCCCCCTCGAACCTCGGGTAAGCCCCTCCCCCGAGGACCGTCCCATTCCTAAGACCCTATCGGCCAGACGCAGGGCGTCAAGGGTCCCCGGCCCGCGGCCTGCGCGATCCCGAGGGCGGCCGTGAGGCAGGCCGTCGTCGACGGGCTCGGGCGCCGGGTGCGCCTCGAGCGGCGCCCGCAGCGGGTCGTCTCCCTCGTGCCCTCGGAGACCGAGACCATCGCGCGCCTTCTCGGCGTGGAGGCCGTGGTCGGCCGTACGTCTTACTGCGAGCATGCGCCCGAGGCGGTCGTGGTCGGCGGAACCAAAGACCCGGACGTCGCGGCGGTGCAGGCGCTCGCGCCGGATCTGGTGCTCGCCAACAAGGAAGAGAGCGGGCGCAAGGCCGTCGAGGCGCTCATGGCGGTCGGCCTCACGGTGCACGTCAGCTTCCCCACCACGGCGATGGAGAGCGTTCACTACGTCGAGGCGTTGGCCACGCTGGTCGGCGTCCCCGGCCATCCGCTCCCGCCGGAGCTCCGCCGCGTCGTCACGCAGGCCGCGGCCGACGCGCGGCCCAGCGTCCGCGTCTTCGTGCCCATCTGGAAGGACCCGTGGATGAGCTTCGACGGTCGCACCTTCGCGAGCGACATGCTCGAGCTCGCCGGGGGCGAGAACGTCGTCGCGGACCGTCCTCGCCGCTACCCCCTGGGCGCCGATCTCGGGACGCGGCCCGCGCTCGAGGCCGCGCGCGTCGGCGACCGCGACACGCGCTATCCCCGCCTGACGCTCGCCGAGCTGAGGACGCGGCGACCCGCCGTGCTGCTTCTCCCCGACGAGCCCTATGCCTTCGATGCCGGTGATGCCGAGGCGCTCGGCGAGGCGCTCGGAGGCGTCCCCGCGGCGCTCGTCTCGGGCAAGGATCTCTTCTGGTACGGCGCACGTGTGTCGGAGGCGATCCCCTCGCTGCGCCGCGCGATCGCGTCCCTGGCGCCGTAACCCGCCGGTCATCCGCGCGAAACGTGATATTCCGCACAATTGCGCAAACGGGTGTCTAGGGTCGGGGAAACGCCGTCCTTTCGGGTGCTTGGCGTTCTCGAAGGTGGACCAGGTCATCCCGCGCCGCGCAACTTCGCGAGCGAGCGAGCGCTGGCCTCTCCCGTGAATTGCTTAGAATGATGACGTGCCCGGACTTCCCGAGGAGCTGCGCGTGCGAGTCGCACCGGAAGCGACGGGAGCGATCCGCGTGGGTGACCTCGGCGAGGCCGCCCACTACCAGGCCCGTCGCCGCCACGCGCGCTGGCTTCTCGACGCCGAGGTCTCGCTCGGTCGCGTGCGCGGGCTCGTGCTCAACGCGAGCGCCGGCGGGCTGCGGGTGGCCGTGGACGAGCGTCTCCCCGAGGGCCACGTCGAGCTGCTCGTCACCACCGAGGTGACCGCCCGTCGCCAGCGCGCCGTCGTCGTGTGGCAGAAGCAGCTGCCCGACGGCTGGCTCTGCGGCCTCCGCTTCGAGGCGCCGAGCGTCTCGTTCCAGAGCCCCGAGCACTTCATCGCGGCCGCCTGAGGGCCGAGCCGCCTACCGGCCGGTGCGTCCAAGCTGCGTCTGCCCTCACTCGTGCGGGTTCTCCCCGACGTCGCCGTCCCCCGGGACGCCTAGGTGGCCACGCACGACGATCTTCGGGACGTGCCGAGGGTGCGGGGGATCATGGATGCGCTGCGCGAGGGCATCGCGTCCCATGCGCGTCAGGGGCAGGCGTAGGTGCCGAGGTTCGACAGATCGAGGCGCGTGCCAGCTTCCCAGGCGGCGCTCGGGTCGAAGGCGTCGCTCACGTCGAGGTCGGCCGCGGTCGCGTCGCAGCGGCGCCGCAGCACGGTGTCGGCCGTGCTCAAGCCGCCGCCGGTCCAGGAACCACCGGGATCCCCGCCGTTCGAGCCGAAGGTGTCGGCTACGGTGCCGGAGCAGCGCAGCACGTAGGCGTCGTCGCCGTTGTGGTTGATGACGTCGCTGCCGACGTCGCAGACGGAGCCCTCCGGCGCGCCGGCCAGCGCCGTGCCGCAGAGGACCTGTACGTCGCCCGGAGCGACGGTCCCGCTCAGGCCCGCGCGGAAGCTCGAGCCGGTCCCGCCGTTGACGATGCGAGTGAGCGCGCAGGTCTCGAGATCGAGCGGGGCGCTGCCGGCGGGGTAGAGCTCGAGGGCCTTCGTATTGCCCTCTTCCACGTACTCGCTGAAGAAGACCTCGGCGCCGAGGGCGATGCGTACCTCGACGGAGGTCGCGTCCGCTCCCGCCGTTGCGTCGAGCGTGCCCGTCCCGACGCTCCCGGCCGTGAAGTCGATCGCGAGCTCGCGCTCGCCGGCCGGGACCGTGACGGTGGTCATGGAGGGGCTCAGCACGTCGCCGGTCACCGAGAGCGTGACCTCGCGCCCTCCGGCGGGCGCCGCCTCCCCGAGCAGCAGGTTGACGCTCACCATCGCCCCTGGCTCCGCGAGGATCGGGTTCGGCGTCAGGGCGATGCCGCCGAGGCCGAGGTCGACGAGGCTCCGGGGCCGGATCTTCGAGTTGCCGAAGCTGAAGGCCAGGGGGCCTTCGAGGAAGGCCATCTCCGTGCCGGGCCCGATCCGCTCCCCATAGTCGAAGATCTCGTCGTCCATGCGGACCCCGCTCGCCGAGACCTCGCCGAAGCGGTCCGGCACGTCGTCCGGACCGGTGGAGTCCTCCGTGGGCCCGGCGACCACGTCCTCGACGCGCACGAAGACCTGATCGAGCGCCGCCGCGCGGCTGCCGCCCGTCGCGATCTCCGCGGGCGTCACGGGCTCCGCCTCGAAGGCGACGCCGCTCCGCGTGACCATGAGCGTGACGTCCTCGAGCTGGAGCCGACCAAAGAAGCTCACGAGGGTTCCCTCCACGGCGACCTCGTCCCCGATGGCCGCGGCGTCCGGCGCCGTGCGGAGGAAGATGCCGCTGAAGTCGACGTCCACGTAGTCGGGGCTGTCCACGGCCTGCTGCACGTAAAGCCCGGACTCCGTGGTCACGCTGCCTCCCGCCGCCGTCACCACGAGGCCCTCGAGGATCACGGGGTTCCCGGGGGCGGTGACGCCACGCTTCACGTCGTAGACGGTGGTCGGGCACGCCTCGCCGGGCCCGACGTCGGCCCCCTGGCAGGCATCGCAGGCGTCGCCCAGCCCGTCCCCGTCGCCATCTTCCTGGTCTGGGTTCGCCACGCTCGGGCAGTTGTCGACGTCCTGGGGGATCCCGTCGCCGTCGAGGTCGCCGACGTCGATGGGTGTGGGGTCACAGGCGTCGCCGATGCCGTCCCCGTCCTGGTCGGCCTGCATCCCGTCGTCGACGGGGCGGATGGGGTTGAAGATCGACACGCAATTGTCGACGCCGTCGACGATCCCGTCGCCGTCCCGGTCGTCCGGGCTGCTCATGCCCGTGTAGCGGTTGGAGCCGTCGACCTCCGGGCTCGGCCGTTCTGCGTTCCGCGCCGGCAAGCAGCTCGGCTCGTCGAGGGGAGCGGTACAGAAGACGAGGCCGTAGGAGTCGCGGTTGCCGTCCTGAAGCGGTCCGAAGCTCGTCCCCGCGTCGGCGAGGCAGACCCGCTTGGCGAAGCTCGGGCTGCAGCCCGCGGCGACGCTCGCGGGGAGCGCGTCGCAGCCGGTCGCGAGCGCATCCACGACGCTCGCGTCGCCGTACATCGGGACGCCCGCCTTGAGCGTGAGGATGACGGACTCCGGCGTGGCCATGAGCACGGCCCGGTGGTCTCGGTGCATGCGGCCGTCGAAGATGGCGACGTCGCCCTCGAAGCCACGCTCGAGGCGCCCGAGCCGGTCGCCCACGCCGAGCGCCTCGGCGTTGTGTGCCGTGGCCATGAGCCAAAGCTGCTCGTCGGGGAAGAAGCTGCCGAGGTAGCGCTGGTTGTGCTCGTCGGCGCACGCGAGCTCGCGGAGCATCGTGGCCGAGCCCGTGGGGATCCAGTCGGTCCCGAGGCCGATGGTCACGCCGAGCGTGGCGTATTCGGTCACCCGGGCGGTGTCGCCGTAGAGCGTGATGTTCGTGCGCGGTGACCAGATGACCTCGACGCCCTCGGCGGCCATCTCCTGCATGTCCTGAGGAAGGAGTGCCGTACCGTGGATGAACGCCGCGTTGGGCTCCACGGCGTCACTGGCACCTTCTCGCATGCAGAGGAACTCGTTGCGCGCGGCCCCGTCGATGCCCTCGGCGACGTGAGGCACGTAGGCCAGCTGGTCTGCGCGTGACATGAAGTCACCGCTCTCCGCGTAGCCGGCGCAGGTGCCGGTGATGAAGAGCCGCGCTTCGCTGCGCTCGCCCGCGCCATGGAGCGGGAACGTGTCGTAGTCCGAGGCGTCGACGCCCGAGAGCTCGTTGCGGTCGTCGCTGTCGAGGTTCCGCATGAGTCCGGCCGTGCTGCCCGAACCGAACATGGAGGTCGTGCCGGCGGCGAGCTGCCGCAGCTCCACCCACTGCATTTCGGCAGTCGTGGCGCGTCCGCCGCCGCTCGGGACCGCCGTATGCCCGCGGAGTCCGCGTCGCCAGTCGTTGCGATGCTCGTAGCGCTCGTCCGTGAAGTTGCCGCGCGCGGCGTAGGGCACCGTGTTGTCGAAGGTCAGGTGGTCGTGGGCGTTGATGAGCCCGGGCGACACCACGCCCTCGGGGCAGGTCACGCGTGTCGCGTCGGCGAAGAAGGCCTCGCCGCTGCAGTCGCAGGCGGCGCAGAGGATGGCGCCCTCGGCGTTCATCAGGAGCTGACCCCCGCGCAGCACGCGACCCGGCAGCAGGAGATCACCCTCCACGAGCGTCGCCGCGCTGCCGTTCTCCACGGAGCACACGCCCTCCGGGAGCGGCTCGAGCGAGGCGCAGAGCTCGATGACGGGGTCCTCGAAGAGCATCCCCCCGCCACCCATGTCCATGGGACCGCCGTCGACGATCATGCCCATGTCCGTGTCGCCACCCATGTCCGGGAGGCCCTGGTCGAGCATGCCCATGTCGGGACACGCGAGAAGTGGATCGCGCTCGCACTCGGGGCGCGCGTCGTCATCGCCGCAGGCGGCGAGCAGAAGCGCCGCGGCGATCCACGCGCCATGCCCTTCGCGCACGCGCTCCCGCCTCCGAGCCTTCATGGCCGCCTTCGTCCTCACGCCAGACCTCGCATCGCTGGAGCCACCCTCCCCAGACGCGGCCGGCGAAGCAAGGCATGGGGAGGGGCGAGGGGGAAGCGTCGCGCGATTCGGCGGGATCGAAACCTCCTCGTCACCCTCCGGACGCAGGGATGGCCCGAGGGGCGCGCCACCCCCCATCCTGGCCCTCATCGGGGACGCAGGCCTGCTAGACTCCGCCGCGGACACCGCGGCATGGGCGAGCAGGACGCAATGAGCGGGGGCGAGCCCCAAGGTCGACCCGGCGTAGCGCCGCGGGTCTGTCCCCACTGCGGCCGCGTCTACTACGACGGGGAGGCCTTCTGTCCCTACGACGGCATGAAGCTCGACGAGCGTCGACCGCTGCGGGAGAGCACGGAGATGTCCGGCGGCGTGGGGGTCGACCCGCTCGTCGGCCGCGTGCTGGACGGGCGCTACCGCCTCGAGCGGGTCCTCGGCCAGGGCGGCATGGGCACGGTCTATGCGGCGACGCGAACGAGCGACGGGTTGCCCATCGCGGTGAAGGTGCTGCGTCGGGTCGACGACGACGGGGGAACCGCCTTTCGCCGCTTCGAGCGTGAGGCGCGCGCCGCCAGCAAGCTCGGCGAAGCGCACATCGTCGAGGTGTACGAGTTCGCCACCTCGGCCGAGGGCGTCGCCTACCTGGTGATGGAGCTCCTCTCGGGGGAGGACCTCGGCGAGCGGCTCCAGCGCGACGTCATGCTCCCGCTCGAGATCGCGATGCCCATCGCCGTGCAGTGCTGCCAGGCCGTCGGCGCTGCGCACGCCGTGGGGATCGTGCACCGGGATCTTAAGCCCGAGAACGTCTACCTCGTGACCCGTGACGGGCAGGCGGACTTCGTCAAGGTCGTGGACTTCGGTCTCGCGCGGGTCACGGACCTCGAGTACGGCACGGAGCCCGGCCGGAAGCTCACCCGCACCGGCGCGATCTTCGGCACGCCGGAGTACATGTCGCCGGAACAGTGCATGGGCCGCAAAGCGGACCATCGCGCGGATGTTTACGCCCTGGGCGTATTGGTCTTCGAGATGCTTGCGGGGCGGGCACCCTACGAGGACGAGACCTTCATGGGCGTCCTGAATCAGCACATGACCGCGGCGCCGCCCTCCGTCGTCGCGCTGAACCCCGCGGCCGGGGTTCCCGACGCGG
>CALCTH010000186.1 GCA_937893795.1 uncultured Myxococcales bacterium
CCACTAGCTCGCATCTCCTCTCCTCTCCTCTCCGACACTCCTAGATGCACTCGCTGTACGAGTCGGCGGTGCACGTGCCGCCCTCGGCTCCGACGCCCCCGCCGGCAATCTCGGCGCGCGCGTCGCTGATCGCGCAGCCCTCCCGCACGGCCTCGTCGTCCGCTTCGGCGATGGTGCGCGTGAGCTGTCCCCAGCGCTCGCCGAGGGCCCGGGCGTCGGCCGCGAGCGCGCCGAGCGACGGCCGCTCGAGCAGCGCAGCCGCTTCGTCGAGGAAGTCCGCGTAGAGCGGACGCCCCGCGTTCGGGGCCGTGTAGTCGTGCTGGAGCCCGTCGTAGACGCGGCGCAGGCCCAGGTAGGCGCGTGGGCCTTCGCCGAACATCGTCGGCCAGCCCTTGGGGTCCTTTTCGTCCTCGAGCAGGCGCGCCCACTTCTCGAGGCCGCGGGTGCCGACGTTGCTCGCGAAGGGCTTGGCCGGCGGCTCGTCGTAGAGGCGCACGGTCGCGTCCAGCGCGTCGCTCACCGCCGCCTTCCAGCCCGTCTTCTCCGCGGGTCCTTCGAGCTCCACCAGCCGATGCTTGGCCTTGGGGATGCCCGCCCGCGCCGCGGCCAGGGCGTCGTGGCTCACGCGCAGCGGCCGGGCGCCGCGGTCGTCGAGCCACACGTCGTCGCCCGTGGCGCCCACGACCCCGACCACGTGCGGCGACATCCCGTGGAGCCGCTCCGGCACGCCGTAGTAGGGCAGCGCCGCGCCATCGACGATGGCCAGGCTCGGGTGCCCCGCGGCGAGCGCGGCGTCGAGATGCGCGCGGGCACGCTTCGCGCTCCGTCTCGTGCACGGCGTAGCGCACCCCGGCGCGCGGCAGGGCCTCGGCCAGGTAGGTCGAAGGCAGCGAGCGGCTCCGCGCGACGAGCGTCAGCGTCGGGCCGTACTCCTTCCACTCGAAGGCGCCGTAGAGGAAGCCCAGGCCGCCGGTGAGCCCGTGCAGGAGCGCTTCCGAGGGCGGCGCGCCGCCGGGGCCGCGCACGCCGAGGTGCCGGAGCGCGTTCGCGAGCGGCGCGGTCTCGCTCTGGAGGCCGCCGCAGGGGCCGTAGCCCGCGAAGAGCCCCTCGTGGCTCGGCGCCGGCCGGCGCTTGAGCAGCAGCTGGGCACGGGCGGCGGCGTAGCGCTCGCCGGTCTTGTCCATGCGCGCCCGCACGAGGCGCTTGAAGTCCTGGTTCTTGGTCATGGTCTCGATCCTCTCGAGCGCCTCGTGCGCCGCCGCCCCGGGCCACGTGGCGCTCCGGAGGAACGTCCACGACTCGCATCGTGCTGATGAACAGCGCTGACGTTCGCGGAAGGGTCGGGCCCTCCTTTGCTCCGAAGCCGCCCCGGGCGGGGGACGAGAGGAGTTCGGCGTCGCGACGTCGCCGGGAAGAGAACTACGCCTCGGCCCCGGCGACGTCAACGTCCGCGGCGCTGGACGGGAGCGACTCAGCTGGCCTGGCCGACGACGACGACGAGCTCGGCCCCAGGCAGGAGCGCGACGTCCCCGCCGCGGCGCAGCAGGAAGAGCGGGCCGAGGAAGGCCGAGCCGACGAGGGTGCCGCCGACGCGCTCGTCGCCTTCGAAGCGGAGAGGCTGGGAGATGATGGACACGGGCGCCGCACCGGCGGGACGGAGCGAACGGGCCGTGACCTCGAGGCTGCCGGAGCGGCCGAAGACCTTCCGGCGCTCGCGACGCACGGCGACCTCCACCGGCGTGCCGCGCGGAAGGGTCACCTGGCCGTCGGGCCCGAGCACGTCCCGGGAGACCACGAAGCTCGTCTCGAGGGACGTGCGCGTGCGGCGGGATCCATCCGCCGAGGAGATGGTCTCGGCGGGCGTGATGACGACCGCCGTACCGGGCGGCAGCGCCGCGAAGCCCCCGGGCGGCGGGGGCGCGGCGACGGCGTGCAGCGGCGACGCCTGGTCCGGCGTGGCCGGCAGCGAGGCCGAGGTGGCGGGACGAAGGGAGGAGCCGCATCCGACGAGGAGGGCGACGAGAAGGACGAGGGGACGAATCATGGGACTCCGGTTACGCATGCCGTCCGCTCCGTCGGCGCTCCCCCGGCGAGGTAACCGGAACGAGGGTTTCCGCCCGCGGAATGAAACGCGGGCCGAGTGAAACGCGGGGAGCGAGCTTCAGGCGCCGAAGGCGTGGTCGAAGCGGTCCTGGAGCGAGCCCGCCAGCGGCTCGTCCGTGTGCTCGTCGAGGAGCGCACGGAGGAAGTCCCACACCGCCGAGACCGCGGGCGTGTGCCGCGTCGCGCGATGACCGACGAGCCAGAGCGAGGGCCCGGGCACCTCGGGCATCGGCACCGGCAGCTGCACCAGGCTCGGCAGCAGGCGACCAAAGGTCACGGGAAGGAAGCCGACGCCCAGGCCCGCGCGCAGAGCATCGGCGAGCGTGCGGTAGTCCTGGGCCCGGAGGCGCACCTCGCTCGCCGGGGCGAGGCGCAGCCGGAGCTGCTCGAGCGGATGGTCCGGCATCCGGCCCGCCAGCCCCGTCCAGTGGTGCTCCCCGCGCTCGAGGTCGCGGCCCCGGCGCGCGACGTAGCTCCGCGAAGCGAAGACGCCGAGGTGGGTCTGCCGGAGCCGGCGCACGACGAGGTTTTCGCCCGCCTCGGGACGGCAGGTCCGCACCGCGACGTCGGCCTCGAAGCCCTCGAGATCCGCGAGGCCCGGTCCGGCCAACACCTCCACGGCGAGCCCCGGATGCGGCGTGAGCAGGTCGTCGAGGAAGGGGAAGAGCACGAGCGAGGCCAGGCTCGGCGTGCAGGCGATGCGCACCACGCCGTCGACCACGGCGGCCTGGTCGGCGAGGCGACGGCCGATGGACCCGGCGAGACGCTCCATGCGCTCCGCGTCGGCGAGGATCGCGGCGGCCGCCTGCGTGGGCCGGAGCCCCGACGCGCTCCGGCTGAAGAGGGGCACGCCCACGGCCTGCTCGAAGGCCGCGAGCCGGCGGCTCGCCGTCGAGAGGCTGATGCCGAGCTCGCGCGCCGTCTTGTTCAGGCTCTCGGTCCGGTGGGCGGCCAAGAACACGCGAAGGTCGTCCCAGCTGTAGGCCATGGCGGCCATTGGTCGGCGCAAGGCGCCCGACGTGTCAGCGCGGCGCGCCCGAGCGGCCGGTCCCTGCGGCCGCGTACTCCCGAAGGGAGGGCCCTCGCGCCTTGCGCCGCCTGCGCGCGATGCCACGACGAAGGTCGTGAGCGCTTCTCCGCCCGGTACCCTCATCCCCTGGGAGCGGCTCTCGCCCGAGGCGCTTCGCGGCGTGATGGAGGAGTACGTCACCCGCGAGGGCACAGACTACGGCCACGCCGAGGTGCCCTTCGAAGGGAAGATCGCCGCGGTACGGAAGCAGCTCGAGCGCGGGGAGGTGGTGGTGCTCTTCGACCCGAAGAGCGAAACCTGCAACCTCGTGCCGGCCCGCGACCTGGCGCCCTGACCCCTTCGAGCGCCTCGGCGGCACCACCGGTGGCTTCCTCCAGCGCTCGCTCGGCGTCCTGCTCGACCGAGCCGCCGACGTGTGGAGGCGCATAGGCTGGAGCGAGGTCGACCAGGTAGTCCACGGCCTGATGCGAAAGGCCTTCAGCGCTGCAATCCTCGCGCTCTGCCTCACCGGTTGCTTCCGCCGCGTGCACACGCCGGCGCACGCGGCCTGTCGCACGGACTGCCAAGGCATTCACGACCGGTGCATCACGCAGGCCCGCGATGCGCACGAGCTGCAGTCATGCGACGCGAACCTCGGACCATGCCTCGATTCCTGCCCCTACTGACCGGCGCCGCGCTCCTCACGGGGTCGCTCGGCGTCCTTCTCCTCACCTCCGCCTGCCGCCCTCCGGCCTACCGGCCTCCGGCGGAGCATGAGCCGCACGCGCTCCTGAAGGTCCGCCACGTCGTGCATCGCCAGGGCGGACCCCAATACGGCAGCCACGTGACCCTCGACGGTCACGGCATCGACGAGCGCACCATCCCAAGCCTCGAAGAGGGTCGCTCCGGCAGCCACACCTTCCACCTGCGCGTGAGGCCCGAGGTCGCGCCGCTGGTGATCGGCGGCGTCTCCTTCCACACGGAGCAGCGCATGGTGACCCGGTACCGCACGGTGACCGAGACCTACACGTGTTACCGCGAGCAGTGCACGGGCTTCGGGGCCAACCGAAGCTGCCGCCAGGTGCCCAGCACCTGCACGCGGAACAAGCAGGAGCCCTACCAGGCCTGGGAGACGGTCCGCGTCGCCGACGACGAGTGCGAGACGGGTCTGCAGTTCGCCCCGCGCGCCGGGTCGACCTACCTCGTTCAGTTCGACTACGTGGGCGAGAACGAATGCCGCGCGAGCTGCTTCGAGCAGGTCCCGCAACCCTACGGCGAGTTCGAGATGCGCCCCTGTCCGGTGCCGCCCCCGCCGGCGTGAGCGGGGCTCAGGCGGCGGCGAGGCCGGGGATGCGGTTCGGGCGGTCCTGGTCCGAGTCGCCTCGGAAGAGACGCACGGGCGGGGCATGCTCGGGTGCCTTGAAGGCGTAGGTGAGCGGCACCGTGCGTCGTTCGAAGGGGTCGAAATAGCTGGGCAGGACGAGGTGCCGGCTGGCTGCGGCGGTCATGAAGCCAGCGCGCTCGAGGGCGTCGCCCTCGACGCCCGCCTCGACCAGGTCGAGGTAGTCGGCGCCCTGGTCCTCGAGGAGCCCCACGAGCGAGCTGCCGACGCGGCCGAGGGCCTCTTCGTCGCCCCAGAGATCCACGGCGCGGAGGCATAGGCGCCCCATGGCCGGCTGCCTCCGCCAGACGAGGAGCGCGCGGAGCGCGGTGCCCTCGAAGACGGCGCTGGCGGCGTAGCGGTAGACGGGATGCGCAGCGAAGCGGTGGCGCAGGTAGCCCGCTGGCTTGAGGGGCGTCTGCGCGGCGGACAGCGCGCGGGTCGCGTCGCCGCCCCCCGCGAGGTCGAAGGGACGCAGCGACCAGCCCGGCGCGTCGGCGTTCGGGACGACGACCGGTCCGGCGCGGACGGCGATGCCCTCGGCGGGGGCGTCGGGATGAAAGAGCGCGTGGTGCCCGGCGGTGCCAACCCGGTAGCCGAGGGCGCGATAGAGCGGCACCACGCCCGGGCTGAGCCCGAGGGCCGCTACCAGGCGCGGCCCGAGGCGCCCGCGGAGGAACTTGAGGAGCGCGAGGCCGAGGCCCGGGGGCGCGCCGCCCTGCACCTTCCAGATGGCGAGCATCACGTCGAGCGGTCCCGTCGCCTCGCCGTAGTGCCGGAGCGGCACGAAGCCGAGGGCGGCCACCATCGCACCGCCATCGCGGGCGACCACGAAGTTGAGACGGGAAGGGTCGTGACGGTCGAGGTGCTGGAAACGGAGGAGCTCCGGCGAGTGCACGAAGACGTGGTCCGCGCGCCAATGCGCCGCGAGGAAGGCCTGGAGCTCCGCCTCCTCGTCGGCCTGGCAGAAAGCGAGTGCGACGCTCACGCGCTGCTCCCGCCGTCGACGGTGAGCACCGTGCCCGTCACCCGCTTCGCGTCGGGGCCGAGGAGGTAGGCGACGGCGCCGGCGGCGTCGGCCGTTTCGGCGAGGCCGAGGGGGCTTCGCCGGCGGATGCTCTCGAGCTTCTCGCCCTGGAGCCCGGCGGTCATCTCCGTCTCCATGTAGCCGGGCGCCACGCAGTTCACGGTGACGCCGACCTTGCCGAGCTCGCGGGCCAGCGAGCGGCTGAAGCCCTCGAGGCCGGCCTTGGTGGCGGCGTAGACGCTGAGCCCACTGAAGCCCGTGCGGGCGATGATGGAGCTGACGTTCACGATGCGGCCTTCGCGGGCCTTGAGCATCGAGCGGCAGCCGTACTTCGCGAGCGTCATGGCCCCGAGCAGGTTCACCCGCACCACGCGCTCGATGTCCGTGGCGTGCATGGTGGCCAGCAGGCCGTCGCCGCCGACGGCGGCGTTGTTCACGAGCCCGTAGAGCGGGCCATGGGCACGGCTCACGTCGCGGACGAGCGCCGGGATGGCCGAGGTCTCGGCGAGGTCGGCGCCCATGAAGGCGAAGCGCTCGCCGTGCTCGGCGATGAGGCCGTCGACGGCCGGAGAGCGCGTCCGGGCCAAGCCGACCACGCGGTAGCCGTCCCGGAGGAGACGCGCCGCGATGGCGGCGCCGAGGCCGCGGCTGACGCCGCTGACGAGCACGAGGCGCCCGGATGCGTCGCCGACGCTCATGGCGCCACCTCGCGGACCAGCTTCCCCGCCGGGCTCATGCGGAGCGCGCCGCTCAGGCGCACCAGGGCCGGGCGCTCGTGCGGGGCCAGGAGCGCGGCGCAGTGCGCGCGGAGCTCGCGCTTCAGGGCGCCCGCCGCCGCCCCGGGGGCCGGAGTAACCTCGGCGGTGACGAGCGCTCCGGTGATCGGGCTCCGGCGCTGGCCGACGCGGACCGCCGCGACCCCGGGATGGGCGAGCAGCACGGCCTCGACGCGCTCGGGATGCACCTTCTGGCCGCCGACGTTGATGACGCCGCTCGCGCGGCCGAGGAAGAGCACGCGATCGCCACGGACCTCCACGGCGTCGCCGGTGTCCACGAAGCCCTCCGCGTCGCGGAAGGTGGAATCCTCTTCGCCGAGATAGGCGCCGAGGACCCGCGTGTTCTTCACGAAGAGCCGGCCCTCGCGCACGCGCAGGGCGACGCCCCGTGGTGGCTCCTCGAGATAGCGCCGGGGGAAGCCGGCCTTGCCGTCGGTGACGGAGAAGCCCACGCCGGCCTCCGTCGACGCGAAGATGTGCGCGACGCGCGCCTCGGGGAACGTCGCACTTAGCCGGTCGAGGAGCGCCTGGTCGGCGATCTCGCCGCCGAGGGTGATCTGCCGGAGCGGCAGCGAGGCACTCGCCGGCGTCATCAGCACGCGCCGCCAGAGGGTCGGTGTCGCGGAGAGATGCGTGCAGCCGTCCCGGGCGAGCGCGCTCACGCGCTCCGGGAGCGGCGCGGCGAGGGGCGGCGCGAGCAGCGTCGAGCCGCCCAGGAGCGCCTGCAGGACTACCTGGAGCCCGGCGTAGCGCGTCGGATCGTAGAGGAGCCCCCAGCGCAGCCCGGCGCCCCTGGCCACGTCGGTGCGCGTGCTCCGGGTCAGCGAGGCGAGCGTGTGGCCGACGAGCTTCGGCGCCGCCGTGGTACCCGACGTGGCGAGCACCCAGCGGGTCGGGGCGGCCTCGCCCGGCGCGGCGGGGAGGTGCGCGAGGTCCTCGAGCGTGGCGACCTGGTGCGCGCAGCGGGCCCGCGCGGCGTAGTCCGCCTGAACGGCCGCATCGGTCCCCGGCGGCGCGAGGACGAGGGACTCCGCGCGCCCGTCAAGGGCCACGAGGGCCCGGACGAAGGACGCCGGATCGAGGTCGCGGAGCACGACCCCGGCCACGTGTGCGGGCAGACCCTCCACGGAGGCACGCAGCGCCGCCGTGGAGACCCCGGGGAGCACCTCGCTCGCCGGATCACGGGCGGCGAGACGCTCACGCAGGCTGAGCGGCGCGAGGTCGGACATCACGCGGTCTCGCGAAGCGACGGAGCGTGAGCCTCGTAGAAGGCCACGAGCTCGCCGAAGGTGCGCGGGTACACGGCGTCGGCCGCTTCGGTGAAGGGGTCGAAGCCGAGCTCGTCCTCGAGGCGCGTCACGAGGATCGCGAAGCCGAGGGAGTCGAGGCCCGTCTCGAGGAGCACGCTCGCGTCCGCGAGGGCGGGTGCCTCGCCGCCGGCGTGCTCTTCGAATACCTCGGTGAAGACCTGGGTCAGGGTGCTGCGAATCATGGCGTCGTCCTCATGCGGCGGCGTCGTCGGCGGCGTCGTCGGCGCCGCGCTCGCTCGGATGCAGCCGGGGCACCCAGTCGGCCAGGCTTCGAGGCTGCTCGTCCGCCCCGCGGCCCGCGTTCGAGTCGGCGAGGCTCGGATCGCGCTCGAGGGCCCAGCGGGCCCGGGCGAAGTCCTCCTCGCTGTCGAGGTCGAAGCTCCGCGCCGTGCTCATCACCACCGGCGCCGGCTGCGGGCCGATGAGCACCCCTTCGGCGAGGAGCGACACGTGACCCACGTAGACGGCCCCGTTGGGCACGTAGAGGGGCGGGAAGTCCTGGCGCCGATAGCCCTTCGGGAAGTCGGGGTAGAGGCGCTCGAGCCGCCCGTCGGCGATGTGGTGGAGGTACGCGGGCGTGATGCCGGCGTCCACGACGCTCAGCCCGGAGCTCGCGCCACGCTCGCGGACGGCCGCCACGCAGGCGTCGATGTCGGCGGCGCGGCGGAAGGGCGAGGTGGGCTGCAGGAGCACGACCCAGCGGTGGGGGAAGCGCGTCTGAAGTGCGCGCGAGGCGTGGAGCAGGGTCGGCTCGAGCGGCGCCGTGGAGTCCGCGAGCTCCGGCGGCCGCGCGACCGCGTCGAGCCCGAGGCTCCGGCCGTGCGCCGCGATCTCCGCGTCCTCGGTGCTGAGCACCACGTGTCCCACGCTCGTGGCGGCGCGTGCGGCGTCGTAGGCCCGGCCCACGAGACTGCGGCCGGCCACGTCGCGGAGGTTCTTGCGGGGGACGCCCTGGCTTCCACCGCGAGCGGGGATCACCGCGAGGACGGGACCGTCCTCCACGGGGCGGGGCAAGGGGCGAAGGTCGGTCGCTCCACTCATGCGTGCATCTCCAGCGGGGCCGGTGCCGGGCTCGCCGCGCGGGTCCATCGGTTCGGCGCGGCGTCCGGGTCCTTGGGGAGGTCGTTGGTGTCGAGGCGCGGCACCTCGAGCCAGGGCGCGGCGCCCACCTCGCGCGGGGACGCGGGGGCGAGGGCGGCCTCACAGGTGAAGGCCAGCGTGCAGCCGAGCTCGCGCAAGATCGCGAGCGTCGAGGCGTCGTAGCCGCCGTAGGGGTAGCAGTGCGTCCAATCGTGGCGCTGGCCGACGGCGTCGAGGAGCGCGAGCGAGCGCTCGAGGTCCGTGCGCTGCGCCGCGGGGCTCATGCGGTTCAGCCACCCGTGGCTGTGGCCGTGGCTGCCGACGTGCATGCCGGCCGCGACCATCTCGCGGAGGTCCGCCACCGACACGTAGAGGCTCTCGGCGAAGAGCGCGGGCTCGAGCCCGACGGCCTCCGCGAAGAGCGCGTCGCAGAGCGGGGTCCGAAGCGCCGCGGGGAGCGCCGTCTGGAGCATGCGCTTCAGGTAGATGACCTCCGCCGGGTCCCAGCGGTTCGCGACGGCCCAGCGCGCGCGGTAGTCCGCGAGGCTCTCGAGCTCCTCGGCTCCGGGCGCTCCGGCGGCGCGCGCGGCCTCGATGCCCCGCTCCAGGCTGCGCACCAGCGGGCGCACGTCGTCCGTGCTCGCCAGGATGTGATGCACCTTGTGCACGTCGAGCGGGTCGCGGGCGAGGATGGCCCGCGAGGGCGGGTAGAAGGCGCCCTGCATGCCGTGCTCGACGAGCAGCGGCGTGACGAAGCGGTGGTGCTCGGCGAAGCCGTCGTCGAAGGTGAGGAGCAGCGCCCGCCGGGGGAGCGGGGCGCCGCCGCGGCTCGCCTCGATGACCTCCCCAACCGTCACGGGGACGTAGTGGCGCGCGAAGTAGGCGAGCTGTGCCCGGAAGAGCGAGAGCTCGAGCCCGCGGATCCGAGGCCACGCGCTGCCCGCGATGGGGCGCACATAGTGATACATGACGACGGTGAGGGGGCTGGGACCCATGGCGGTGTTCTCCGGGCGCGGCGCGACACGCGCGCGCCACTGGCGCCGCTCCCCATGCGAAGGCCGTTCCAGGCCGCCCCTCCGGCCGCGGCGGACGGGGGCGCGGCGCGGCGAGGGCCCGAGCGACAAGGCACCGGCGCCGGGAGCGCCCGGAGCGACGTCCCGCTGACGGCGGAGGGGCTTCGCCCGCGCTCGCCGAGCGTTCGACACGGCTGGAAGCGGCTCCTGGGCGTCGGCACGGGGCTTGAAAAGGAAGCGTCCTCGAAGGGCACCGCGCCGATTCGCGCTGCCTCGCAGCGCCGCGCCTCGCGAAGGCGCGACCCCCGG
>CALCTH010000187.1 GCA_937893795.1 uncultured Myxococcales bacterium
GCGTGTGTGCCTCTGGAAAACGGCTCAGCCGATGGCGGCCCGGGCAGCGGCGGCCTCTGCGGCCCTGCGCCGGGTGGCGGCGGGCGCCACGGCCAAGCGATCCGTCGGGGCCGAGTTCTGCGCCGCAGCGGCCGCGGCGTCCTCCACGGCCGGCTGCCCGACCACGCGGAGACGGTCGTCGTTGACCTGCTCGCGGTAGCGCTGGCCGAAGTCCGCGATGAAGCTCTCGACGGCGGGCGCCGAGGCGTCGAGGAAGACGCTCGGGTTCACGCCGATGTAGAAGATGAGCACGAGGAGCGGCGCGACGGCGGTCCACTCGCGCCAGCCGAGATCCGGAAGGCCCTCGTTCTCCTTCCGCTTCACCGGTCCCCAGAACATCTTGAGCACCGCGTGGAGCATGTAGACCGCGGCGAAGATGACGCCGGCGGCGGCGAAGAGCGTGTAGACGCCCCCCATGTCCCGGAAGCCCACGCCGTTGGGGTTGTTCGTGCTCACGAAGGTGCCGTTCATGATCATGAACTCACCGACGAAGCCGTTCGTCCCCGGGAGCCCGATGGAGCTCATGGAGACGATGACGAAGACGAGGGCGTACCAGGGCATGACCTTCGCGAGGCCGCCGAACTCGTCGAGGTCGCGCGTGTGGCGGCGCTCGTAGATCACGCCGACGAGGAGGAAGAGAGCACCCGTCGAGATGCCGTGGTTCAGCATCTGCAGGAGCGCGCCATTCACGCCCTGCGGCGTCATGGCGAACATGCCGAGCGCGATGAAGCCCATGTGGCTCACCGAGGAGTAGGCCACGAGCTTCTTCACGTCCTTCTGCACCCACGCGGCGTAGGCCCCGTAGAGGATGCCGATGATCGCGAGCACGGCGACGGTCGGCGCGAGCTCCTGGCTGGCCAGCGGGAAGAGCGGCATGGCGAGGCGAAGCAGGCCGTAGGTGCCGAGCTTCAGCATCACCGCCGCCAGGATCACCGAGCCTCCCGTCGGTGCCTGCACGTGCGCGTCGGGCAGCCACGTGTGGAAGGGGAACATCGGGACCTTGATGGCGAAGGCCACGGCGAAGGCGAGGAAGCAAAGCAGCTGCGCCTCATAGGGCAGCACCAGGTTCCGGAGCTCGCGCAGGTCGAAGGTGAGGGTCCCCGTGAGCCCTTCGTACTGCGCGACCACGTAGAGGATCGCGATGAGCATCAGCAGCGAGCCCACCATCGTGTAGATGAAGAACTTCACCGCCGCGTAGACGCGGTCCTTCCCGCCCCAGACGCCGATGATCAGGTACATCGGCACCAGCATCAGCTCCCAGAAGACGTAGAAGAGGAAGAGGTCGAGGGCGAAGAAGGCCCCGAGCATGCCGACCTCGAGCAGGAGGAACGCGAAGGCGTATTCCTTCACCTTGGTCGTGATGCTCGTCCAGCTTCCGAAGAGCGCGATGGGCGTGAGCAGCGTCGTGAGGAGCACGAGCCAGAGCGAGATGCCATCGACGCCGAGGCGATAGCCGATGCCCAGGCTCTCCACCCAGGCCGCGTCCTCGACGAACTGAAAGGCGCCCGCCGCGTAGTCCGGGACCGTGACGTTTTCGGAGCCCGGGAGCCGGCGGGCCAGTTGCTCCCCGATGGCGCCGGCGACGCTCGGTAGCAGCAGGAGCGAGATCACGAAGTTCGTGACCAGCGTGCCGACGCTGAAGCGACGGATCCCGTCGTGCCACTGGCGCGGCATGAAGAGCAGCACCACGGCGCCGAAGGCCGGCACCGCCAGGAGCAACGTGAGGAGGTTGTGCTCGATCATCGCGCCGCTCCCGCCCGGTCGTTCCGAGCCAGCGGCGCCGCCGCCTGGGCCTCCTCGGGGTCGAGGTCGAACTCGACGGTCTCCGTCGCCACGTTTCCGAAGGCGTTCCGCACCTGCACGCGAGCGCGCACGCGCGGGACGATGCGCATCGGGCGCCCGCCAAGCGTGAAGCGGTCGCCGGCGGAGAGCGGCGCGCTCCCCCCCTCGTCCAGGCTCAGCCCGCGGTGGTCGGCGCCGTTGGGCCGCACGGCGAGCGCGCCGTCGTCGCCCAAGACGAAGGCGGGCGGGACGTCGGCCATCGGATCGGCCTCGCCGTCCTCGGGCCGGAGCGGCTGCCAGGCGAAGGCCAGCACCGAGGCGTCGAGGAGCGTCTCGCCGGCCTCGAGCTCGAGGCGATGTGAGCGCCGGAGGTCGTCTTGCCAGACGAGCGTGAAGCCCACGTGGTCCTCCGCGTCGTAGCGATGCTCGGCCGCCGTGGCGTCACCGAAGAGCTCGCCCGCCGGCTCCGCGCCCTCGATGGTGACGCCCTGGGCGCTCTCGAGGAACTGCCGCGTGACCTCGAGGGCCTCCGCTGGCGGCGTCAGCGAGTAGCGACGCGGACCGAGGGGAGCGCCCAGCGCGCGCCGGTCGTCGGGCCAGGGCACCACGCTGGAGATCACGTTGCTGAGTCGCCGGGCCGTCTGATCGATGGCCGCCTGGTCCAGCTCCGCGCTCACGGCCACGGTGAGCGTCTCGGGCTGCCGCGGCACATCGAAGGCGCCGTCTCCATCGACGTCCCAGCGGTACTCGTAGCCGAGGCCGGGACCCGCGCTGAGGGCGACCGAGTCCGCACCGGGCGTCACGTCGACGCGCGCGTGCGGGTAGAGGAACCACCACCCGAGCACGCCGGTGCCGATGACGATGGCCAGTCCGTAGGCGTGCACCACGCCAACCTGGAGCCGCGTCAGGAGGTGACCGAGGAGCGCGGCGGTGCCGCTGGTCGCGCGGGTGAGGAGCGTGTCCACGAAGGTTCGGTCCACGCGGCCGCACTGGATGGCGAGCCACTTGATCGGGCCGAGGATCGTGCGCTGGTAGAGCTCGTCCACGCGCCACTTGTCGTAGAGGAAGTACGTGAGGGCGTTCTTCTTGGGCTCATCGAGCGCGGCGACGCCGGACCCCTTGAAGTAGAGCGCCCACGCGGCGCCGATGCCTCCGAGCGCGACGAGCGTGCCCACGGCCATGGCGAGGATGTGCGGTGTGTGCGACTCGCTTTCGGGCACCGCGAGGTTCGTGATGGAGGCCTCCATCCAGTGCTCCCACCAGTTCGGGAGACCGAGCCAGTGCGGCATGCCGAGGAAGCCGACGACCAGCGCGCCGAAGCCCAGAATCACGAGCGGCAGCGTCATGCTCCGCTCGCTCTCGTGGGGATGCGCCGCGTAGGCGTGGGCGTCGTGCGGCGCGTGGCCGCCACGCTCCGGGTCTTCGCTCTCGTCCGGCGCGCTGCGGTAGCTGCCCTCGAAGGTGAGGAAGTAGAGGCGGAACATGTAGAAGGCCGTCAGGAACGCGCTGATGGCCAGCACGATGAAGACGAAGGCGCCGACGCTGCTCGGCAGCGCCGTCTCCTCGAGCCAGACGTTCGCGGCGCCGACGAGGAGCTCGTCCTTCGAGAAGAAGCCGCTCGTGAGCGGGAAGCCGGCGATGGCGAAGCAGCTCGCGAGGAACGTCGCGCGGGTGAGCGGCTGAAAGCGCTTCATGCCGCCGAGCTTGAAGATGTCGGCGTCCCCATGCGCGTGCACGGCATGCATGACGCTGCCGGCGCCGAGAAAGAGGCAGGCCTTGAAGAAGGCGTGCGTGAAGACGTGAAAGAAGCCCGCCGCGAAGGCGCCGACGCCGACGCCGGCGAACATGAAGCCCAGCTGGCTCACCGTGGAGTAGGCGAGGATCTTCTTCATCTCGTGCTGCGTGATCGCGATGGTCGCGCCGAGGAAGGCCGTGACGGCGCCGACGACGGCGATGACGCTCATGGTCACGTCGCTCTGGAGAAAGAGCGGCGAGAGCCGGCAGCAGAGGTAGACGCCGCTCGTCACCATGGTCGCCGCGTGGATGAGCGCGCTGACCGGCGTGGGGCCCGCCATGGCATCCGGCAGCCACACGTAGAGTGGCACCTGCGCGCTCTTGCCCGTGCAGCCGAGGAAGAGGAAGAGGGTGGCGAAGGTCGCCGCGTTGCCGAAAGTGAGCCCGCTCGCGACGCCCGGGAACTGGAGGTCGCTGGCCCCCATGACGCCCGCGTAGGCGTTGATGTCCGAGAACTCGAAGCTGCCGGCGAAGAAGACGCAGGCGAACATGCCGATGAGCACGCCGAAGTCGCCGACGCGGTTGGCGACGAAGGCCTTGCGCCCAGCCGCGGCGTACTTGGGGTTCTCGTACCAGAAGCCGATGAGCAGGTAGGAGCAGAGGCCGACGCCCTCCCAGCCGACGAACATGAAGGTCACGCTGCTCGCGAGGACCAGGATGAGCATCGAGGCCGTGAAGAGGTTCAGGTACGCGAAGAAGCGCGCGAAGCCCGGGTCCTCCTTCATGTAGCCGAGGGCGTAGATGTGGATGAGCGAGCCGATGCCCGTCACCACCAGCGTCATGAGCCCGCTCAGCGAGTCGAAGACGAAGCGGAGCTCGATGGGTACCGTGCGGAAGCCGCCCTGTCCGTTCGGGATGGCCACGTCGAACCAGCGCCAGAGGTCGGCGCTGAAGGCCGCGGCCTCCGCGCCATCGTGCTTGGCCACGTAGAGGCCGACGAAGGCATAGAGGGCGATGGCGAAGGCGCCGAGCACGCTGCCGGCCGCGACGCCGCTGACGAGCTTCTTGTCGGCGAAGCGGCCGGCGAGGCCGTTCATGATCGCGCCCGCGAGCGGCAGGAGCACGATGAAGGGGAGGAGCTTCTCGATGAGCGCGACGTTCACGGCGGAGCTCTCAGTGCTTCAGGCTCGCGGCCTGGTCCGTGTCCACCGACTTCTTCAGTCGGAAGAGCGCGATGACGATGGCGAGGCCGGTGGCGACCTCCGCCGCGGCGACGGCGATGACGAAGAAGGCGAAGAGCTGCCCCGCGTGATTGTCCGGGTGGAAGCGGTTCACTGCGACGAGCACGACGTTCACGGCATTGAGCATCAGCTCGATGCTCATCAGCTGGATGAGCACGTTGCGCCGGACGAGGAATCCGATGGCGCCGATGCCGAAGAGGATCGTCGCGAGCGAGAGGTATTCACCGAGGCCGAGGATCATGGCGGTCACTCCGCGGGCGCCGGTGCGGCGCCCTCTCCGAGGCGGGCCTCGACCTCGGCTCGGGCCTTTTCCTTGGCCTCGATCTGCTTCTCGACGGCCGTCTTGCCGCGCGCCACGGCGACGGCGCCGATGATCGCGACGAGGAGGGTGATGCTGATGATCTCGAAGGGCACGAGTCCCTGCGTGTAGAGGGCGCCGCCTACGCCCTCGACGTCGCCATAGCCCGCGGGTAGCCGCGGCGCGGCCGGGTCCGTGTCGACGATGGCGAAGGCGATGGTGACGGTGACCATGCCCATGAGCACCAGGCTGGTCATCCGCACCATGCCGGCGCGGCCGCTCCCACTGGTCTCCGACGCCGGACCGATGAGCATGATGACGAAGACGAAGAGCACCACGATGGCTCCCGCGTAGACGAGGAGCTGAATGGCGGCGAGGAGCTGCGCGTGGAGCGTCAGGTAGAGCCCGGCGAGGGCCACGATGTGGGCCAGGAGCGCCATGGCGGCGCGCAGCGGTCGCCGCGCGGAGACGGTCCCGACGGCGCCAGCGAGCGCGAAGAAGGCACACACGCAGAAAAGAAGAGTGGATGAGCTCATGCGAGGCTCCTCGAGCTGGCCTGCTTCATGACGGCTTCCTGAGAGATGAACCCCCGTTTGGGGAGGCTCCCTCGGCTGGGCCCCGCCTTACCACAAGGCTCGGGCCGGGGGCACTCGCGTGACGCCGCGCCGTGAGGGACCGACGCCCGACGTGTCAGGCCGCGCGACCGAGGCGGTCGCGCGTGCTGTCGTCGTGCCGTCGCGCGAGGGGCTGTCCCTGCTCGGCGGCGGCCACGAACTCCTCGCGGAACTTCTGCACCATCCCCAGGAGCGGCATGGCGGTGCCTTCGGCGAACGCGCAGATCGTGTTCCCCATCATGTTGTTGCCGATGTCGGCGAGGAGATGGACGTCCTCGACCCTCGCTTTGCCCTGCGTGAGCCCCTTCAACACATCGACGAGCCAGCCGCTGCCCTCGCGGCAGGGGGTGCACTGCCCGCAGCTCTCATGCTTGTAGAAGCGCATGAGGTTGTGGGTGGCCTCGACCATGTTGACCGAGCTGTCCATGACGATCGCGCAGCAGGTCCCGAGCATGGTGCCGAGGGCCCGGTAGGTGTCCACGCCCATCGGCACGTCGATCTCGCTCTGGCCGTGCCAGGCGTGGAGCGGGTGATCCTCCTTCTTGGCCTGGACCTTCCAGTCGGGCCGGAGGACCGGCGTCGACGACCCCCCGGGGATGACGGCCTTGAGCGGCCGATCCTCGTGGAGCATGCCGCCGCCGAGATCGTAGATGAGCTCCCGCATCGTGATGCCGACGGGAGCCTCGTAGACGCCGGGCCTCTTCACGTGGCCGCTGATGCCGTAGAGGCGCGTGCCGCCGGCGCGGGGCGCGAGCCGGCTGCGGTTGCACCAGGCCTCGCCCCCGAGGGCCACGATGTCCGGCACCGACGCGATGGTCTCCACGTTGTTGACGATGGTCGGCTGGTCGAAGGCGCCCTTGATGGCGGGGAAAGGCGGCTTGAGGCGCGGCTCGCCGCGTCGCCCTTCGAGGCTGTTGAGGAGCGCCGTCTCCTCGCCGCAGATGTACGCGCCCGCCCCGGTATGCGTGTAGATCTCGATGGGGTGCGGCTTCCCGAAGGGCTTCTCGCCGATGTAGCCCTTCTCCCGCGCCTCGGCGATGGCCTCGTCGAGAATGGCGATGG
>CALCTH010000188.1 GCA_937893795.1 uncultured Myxococcales bacterium
CGCCGCCGTCCTCGTCGCCGGCACCGCCGTCATCGGCCAGCCCGCCCGCGCCGCCTGCGTCGCCGCCCTCAGCCTCACGGTGCTCGGCGTCGCCGTGCGCGCGGGCATCACCGCCGCCGGCCCTGAGCTCCCGGCGCTCGAGGCCACCGCGTGGGGCACCTTCGCGGGCACCTGCACCGCCTTCGTGCTCGCCGCCGCGCTCGTCCGCGCGCGCTTCGGCACGCTCATGCCCCCGGCCACGCTGCTGCGCTCGTCCCTCGCCGCCGCCGCCGCCGCCGCCGTCGCCCACGCCGTACCTCATGCCAGCGTGCTCGGCGCGCTCCTGGCCCTGGTCGCCGGCTTCGTCGCGTATCTGATCGCGCTCGTGGTGCTCCGCGAGCTCGGCGCCAGCGACGCGACGGCCCTTCGCGGCGCGCTGAGGCGTCGCAAGCCTTGACGCTCCGCCGGCCCCGTGGAGCCATGCGCCCGTGAGCGCGCCCAACACGCTCGAGCGGACCGAGCGAAGCGTCTACCGGCGCCTGCAGACCGCCGCCCTCGCCCTGACCGGCGTCGTGGTCGTCGGCTCGACGCTCTACTACCAGCTCGGCGAAGGGCGCTGGGCCTTCTTCGACTGCGTCTACATGACCGTCATCACGCTCTCGACGGTCGGCTTCGGCGAGACCCTCGAGGGGATGAACGACGTGCCCGAGGCGCGCCTCGTCACGCTGCTGCTCATCGTCGCCGGGAGCGGCACGCTGCTCTATTTGGTGTCGACGGTCACCGCGATGATCGTCGAAGGCGACCTCCAGGGTATGCTCCGCGCCCAGCGCATGCAGCGGCGCATCGACACCCTCGAAGATCACATCGTCGTTTGCGGCGTGGGCAACACCGGCGAGCACGTCGTGAAGGAGCTCCTCGACGTCGGGGAGACCTTCGTCATCATCGACGCCAACGCGCAGCGTGTGCAGCTCCTCGGACAGGACCTGGGCCAGGAGCTGCTGCACGTCGTGGGCGACGCGACCGACGACCACAGCCTCACGGCCGCGGGGATCGCCCGCGCCAAAGGCGTCATCGCCGCGCTCCACGACGACAAGGACAACCTCTTCGTCACCATCAGTGCCCGGCACCTGAACCCGCGCGCGCGCATCGTCGCCAAGGCCGTCGAGGCGAGCACGGAGCCGAAGCTGGCCCGCGCCGGCGCCGACGCCGTGGTCAGCCCGAACTTCATGGGCGGCCTGCGCCTCGTGAGCGAGATGATCCGCCCGGCGGCGGTGCAGTTCCTCGACCGCATGCTCCGGACCGACCGGCAGCTCCGCATCGAGGACGTGGTCATCCCGAGGGACAGCAACCTCGTCGGCCACACGCTCGCCGACGCGGCGATCCGCGAGACCGGCGCGCTCGTGCTCGCGGTGCAGCAGCCCAACGACGGCGAGTACATCTACAACCCGCAGGGCGACCTCCGCCTCGAGCCCGGCGCGGCGCTCATCGTCATCGCGCTCCAGGAAGACCTCGCCCGCCTCGAGCACGGGCTCGTGGCCGACGCGCTGCTCCGCCCCAGCACCGCGTGAGCGCACGCCCTTTCCGCCGCCGAGGTTGACCCGCCCGACGCCGTGATTACGGTGCGCCATGTCGCCCATTGGGGCCTGTAGCCCCCATATCGAGCGACGACAATCATTCAACTTTTCGGCCTCACGTCGCGGTGGAACGCGCGGGCCGGGAGCGAGCGGAGCGCCGAGGGCGTCCCGCCGCGTGAGCAAGCGCCGCCGGGCGTCCCCGGTGGGTGATGGAGGAACGCATGGGCAAGATCATCGGCATCGACCTCGGGACGACGAACTCGGTCGTCGCGGTCATGGACGGCCAGGAGCCGAAGGTGATTCCGAACGAGGAAGGCGACCGCATCACGCCCTCCGTCGTGGCGTGGGACGACAACGGCGAGGTCCTCGTGGGTCAGATCGCCAAGCGCCAGTCCATCACCAACCCCGAGGGCACCATCTTCTCGGCCAAGCGCTTCATCGGTCAGCGCTTCGACGAGTCCGAGCGCGAGGTCGCCCGCGTGCCCTATAAGGCCGTGCGCCGCGACAACGGCGGCGTGGGCTTCGAGGTCAAGGGCAAGCAGGTCGCGCCGCCCGAGGTGAGCGCCCACGTGCTGCGGAAGCTGAAGAAGGCCGCCGAGGACTACCTCGGCGAGACGGTCACCGAGGCCGTCATCACGGTCCCGGCCTACTTCAACGACTCCCAGCGCCAGGCCACCAAGGACGCCGGCAAGATCGCCGGCCTCGAGGTCAAGCGCATCGTCAACGAGCCGACGGCGGCCGCGCTCGCCTACGGTCTCGACAAGGACCAGGAGCACCTCATTGCGGTGTACGACTTCGGCGGCGGCACCTTCGACATCTCGATCCTCGAGGTGGGCGAGAACGTCGTCGACGTCATCAGCACGAACGGCGACACGCACCTCGGCGGCGACGACGTCGACGACAAGATCATCGAGTACCTCACGGCCGAGTTCCGGAAGGACACGGGCCTCGACGTCAGCGGCGACAAGATGGTGCTCCAGCGCCTCAAGGACGCGGCGGAGAAGGCGAAGATCGAGCTCAGCTCGAAGCTCGAGACGACCATCAACCTGCCCTTCCTGACGGCGGACGCGAGCGGCCCGAAGCACCTGAACCTGCGCCTGACGCGGGCCAAGCTCGAGTCGATGATCGAGGATCTCGTCGAGCGCACCTTCGACGCCTCGAAGAAGGCCCTCGCGGACGCGGGCAAGACGGCCAACGACATCCACGAGGTGGTCCTCGTCGGCGGCTCGACGCGCATCCCCCTCGTGCAGGAGAAGGTCGAGAAGTTCTTCGGCAAGGAGCCGCATCGCGGCGTGAACCCGGACGAGGTCGTGGCCCTCGGCGCGGCCGTGCAGGCCGGCGTCCTGAGCGGCGACGTGAAGGACATGGTCCTCCTCGACGTCACGCCGCTCAGCCTCGGCGTCGAGACCCTCGGCGGCGTGATGACGGTGATGATCCCGCGGAACACCACCATCCCCACGCGCAAGGAAGAGACCTACTCGACCGCCGACGATAGCCAGACGAAGGTCGAGATTCACGTGCTCCAGGGCGAGCGCGCCAAGGCCGGTGACAACCGGACCCTCGGCCGCTTCCACCTCGAGGGCATCGCCCCGGCGCCGCGCGGCATGCCGAAGATCAAGGTGACCTTCGACATCGACGCGAACGGCATCCTGAGCGTCATGGCGAAGGACGAGGCGACGGGCAAGGACACCAAGGTCACCATCACCTCCAACTCGGATCTCAGCGAGGACGACATCAACCGCATGGTCGAGGAGTCCGAGAAGTACGCCGAGGAGGACGCCAAGCGCCGCGAGGCGGTCGAGAACCGGAACCGGGCCGAGCAGCTCGTGCACGGCGTGGAGAAGAGCCTCGACGAGCTCAAGGAGAAGGTCGACGCGAAGCTCGTGAGCGACGTCGAGGCGAAGGTGGCCAGCCTCAAGGAGGCCATCGAGTCCGAGGACGACGAGCGCATCACCGAGGGCGTCACGGCGCTCGAGACGGCCATGGCCGAGCTCGCGAAGGTCGCCTACTCCGCCTCGAGCGAGCCGCCCCCCTCGGGCGCGGCGACGAGCGACGAAGGCGCGGGCAAGGGCGACGACGACGACGTCATCGACGCCGAGTTCGAAGAGAGCAACTGACGCTCACGAACCGCTGAAGAGGGCGCCTGCTCCGGGGACGGGGTGGGCGCCTTTTTCGTGTGCGCGCTGCGCGGGACGGGGCGCCAGCCGCTCAGCGCTGCAGGCGACGGAGCAGGCGCGGGTTGTCCGGGCTGAGCTCGAGACCCTGCTCGTAGGCCTCGCGGGCACCGGCCGCATCGCCGGCGGCGCGGCGCGCGTCGCCGAGGATCATGCGGTAGGTCCAGCGGCGGCGCCGGACGCGCACGGCCTGCTCGGCGTAGGTGACGGCCTCGGTCGGACGGCCGCGCTGGAGCGAGAGCTCGGCCAGGCCCGCCAGCACGTGCGGGTTGCGCGGGGCGAGCGCGTAGGCCTCGTCGAGGAGCGCCTTGGCGCGCGGGATGTCCGCCTCGATGAGCGGGTCCGCCTCGCGGGCGAGCACGCGGGCGCGCTGGTCGCGCTGCTCCGGGGTCATCTGGGCCGGGTCCGTGGGCACCGCGGCCGCGGCGCGGGCACGC
>CALCTH010000189.1 GCA_937893795.1 uncultured Myxococcales bacterium
CTGCCCGCGAGGAACGCGAGCCCCGCGGCCCCGGCGTCTCCACCGAGATCTGCGTCGAGTCCCGCCCGCAAGCGGGCCCCCTGCGCATCAAGAATCGCCAGCACGAGCGCGGCTGACTTCTGTCGATCGGTTACCATTTTCGAGGCCATCACGGCGCTCCTTGTTTTGGGTGGAGCACCCAGAGAAGCGCAGATTCGCGAAGCCGACCATGGTCCGTTTGGGGGGTGCAGCGGGAATTCCAGAGCGGGCAATGGAACCGCAGCCGGCGACGTCACGGCGGGTTCCCACTCTTTCTTCAACACTCTTCGATCGCCATGCTCGTGTCACTATCGGCAAGGAGCCCAGGAGCAGGCGAACCATCAGCTCGGACTGGCCCCCATGTCACAGCCCACAGTTACGCGAATCACCGTAGACACGAACGTCGTGCTGGATGTTGCCAGTTGGCACGACTTGATGAAGGCGTTCGACCGTCGTGATTTCGAGGCGGTGGAGTGGCGTCGCAGATGCGCACGCGACGCACTGTCGCTGTTCGTTCACTGCCACGAGAATAGCATTGACTCCCTCTCCGTAGACGAGTTCCGAGCGCAACTACTCGTTCACTGCGACCCAGCCGCCGATGCCATGGAGGACCACTTCGTACGGGTCTTCGTGTGGTTCGTTAAGGACTACCTACTGTATAGGTGGGACTGGAAATACGGAACTAACAGCACGGGTCTGAAGTCCAACGCAGCCGACGCTGCCGTTCTGGAGCTCGCCAAAACCACCGGGACGGCCCTCATCACGAAGGAAGACTTCACTCCGAAGGGACTTAGGCCAAAGCCCAAGCGTGGAAGTCTCCGAAAGAAGGCCACCGACGCTGGAGTGCCTGTCTACCATCCGCGAGAGTGGCTCGTTCACCGGCGCGCATTGGTGGAGGCCGAATTCGAGAGGTTCCTTGAGCGCTGGGACTGTCTTGTTCCGCTCTACATCACCGCTCAACGAGCGCGCGATGTGGCCATCGGGGACAGCGTAGCCAAGTTCGCGGAGCGACTACGGCAACGGTATGAGTGGCTGATGTTTCCCGAGCGGTACCCCGACCCCGAGTCATGGATGCCGGGGTAAAGCCGTCGCTCACCCGATCTTCTTCGCCAGGAAGAAGTACATCGGCGTGAAGATCTCCCGCCGGCCGCCCTCCACCAGGCTGTCCGCACCAGCGTTCAGGAAGTCGGAGACCTGCTGGGTGCCCTTCGGCGCCACGCCGACCTTCTCGAGGACCCAGGGCAGCTTGTTGGTGATCTCGCGGCCGAGCGGGGTGCGGGGGAGCGCGGCGAGGGACATGTCCTCGCCCGTCAGCGCGCGGTACCTGGGGGTCTCGGGGTCGCCGGTGGGGGCGAGGTCGACGGTTTCGACGACCTCGAAGCCGCTCGCCTTGAGGGCCTCGTCGATTTCCCAGGTGAAGGCCATGTCGGGGAGGCCATTGCCCTCCTCGATCTCCTTCTTGATGCGGACGTGCTCCGCGTCGGCCTTGTCGTACTTGCCGGTCAGGCACCACTCGTAGCCGCCGAAGAGCGCGCCCGGCTTCATCGTGCGGGCGATCTCCGTGAAGAGCTTCACCCGGTCCGGCGCGTGGCAGCTCGCCTCGATGGTGTAGACGGCGTCGATGGACGCGTCTTCCGCGGGCAGGTGGTGGAAGTCCGCCTTCGCGAAGCCGCACTTGTGGCTCAGGCCCTGGCGGGCGTTGTGCCGCTCGCCGCGCTTGATCTGGTAGGCGTTGTTGTTGATGCCGAGAATCTCCGCGCCCGTGTGGCGCGCGATGTTCCGCATCGGGCCGCCCACGCCGCAGCCGATGTCGAGCACCTTCGTGCCCGGCGCCAGCCGCAGCTTGCGCGCGAGGAAGCGCTCGTGGCGGAGCAGGCTCGCCTTGAAGGCCTCGTGCTTGAAGCGCGGCGCGAAGTGGAAGGACTGGCCCCAGCCCATCTCGTAGAAGTCCGTCGCCAGGTCGTAGTAGCGGTTGACCAGCGTCGCGTAGTCGAGGCGCCGCTCCTCGGTGCTCGTCGCGCCGTCGTCATGCTGCTTCCGGTACGCCTCGACCGTCTCGCCGAAGCTCTCGCGGGTCACGCCTGCCATGGGTCGTCTCCAAACTCGGCGGCCTCAGCCGGCCGCCCTTTCGATCGCGACGGCCTGGGCCGCCCCTGAGTCTTACTCTCGTCTCACTCGTCGAGGACGCCGGTCTCGAAGTGGCAGCGTCTAGCTGCCACGACAATGAGACAGGTACTGCCCCAGCGCCTGGACCGGAAAGATGCGCTTGTACATGCGGTAGTCCAGCAGCGCCGTGCGGAAGAAGACACCCGCCATGAACGGGCTCTCCCAGTCGCCCTCCGGCGTCTGCGCCCGGCTGAGCCAGGCCGCCGCCCGCGCCATCGCGTCGCGCGAGGCCGAGCCCGCCATCACCAGCGTCGTCAGCGCCCACGCCGTCTGCGTCGGGTGCGCCTGCTCGGCTTCCAGGTAGCGCCCCTCGAGGCAGCTCTTCCAGTCCTCGCCGAAGCCGCCGTCCGGCCGCTGATGCCGCTCCACGAAGGCCACGGCCCGCCGAATCGCCGGATCGTCCGGGCTCGCGCCCGCCGCGCGCAGCCCGCGCACGCCGAACATCGTCCCGTAGAGCGTGGCCACGCCCCACACGCCGTCCCAGCTCCCGTCCGGGTTCTGGAGCGCACGAAGCCGCTTGGTCGCCGCGTGAATCGACCGCTCGACCTGGTCGCGGCGCAAGTCCGGGAAGCGCCGGCGCACCGCCGCGAGCGCCGAGAGGTTCGAGGCCGTGCACTCCGCGTAGGAGAGCTCCGTCATCGAGTCCCCGAACATCTCCGCCGGGTTCATCCACTCGAGGTCGAAGGTGTGCTTGCGCGCCTCGTAGCTGCCGAAGCCGCCATCGGGATTCTGCGCCTGGAGCAAAAAGCGCACGCCGGCGTCGACGGACTCCCGCGGGACCTCTACCAAGGAGCTCGGCACGTGCAGCAGCGCCTCCAGCGCCTCAGCGGTGCAGTCGCTCACCGGCCAGCCGTGCCACTCGTCGGCGAAGCACCAGCCGCCCGTCGGGTCGACGCGGTCGTTGCGGAGATAGTCCTTCACCGCGTAGCCGCCGCGCGGCCCCTCGAGCTGCTGCGTCTTCAGCCAGGCCGCGCTCTCGCGGAGCGCGTCGCCCTCGGCGCCCGTCGCGGCGTAGGCGTCGGCCAGGCCCTGGAGCGCGAAGGCCGTGTCCCAGGGCGCGCTCCGGGCGCCGACGACGCGCAGACCCTCGGCCTCGTCCTCGAAGATCCACCCGTCGAAGGCATCGAGCTGCTTCTGCAGATCCGGGTCGTTCGGGTCCGCCGCGTCGAGGGCCAGCATGAAGAGCAGGCCGTTCACCGGGCTGAGACACGTGTGGCTCGTGGTCCGGAGCTCGAAGCGCATCGCCTCGCGGAAGCGCGCGAGCAGGCGCTTGCGCACCGGCGCCAGACGATGGAGCAGCGGCTCGAAGCGATCGATGGCGTGGTAGAGCGCCTTCAGCGTCTTCGTCGGCGGCGCCCAGAGGTCCGCGGTGCGCAGCCGGTCCCGCGCGCCCTTCCAGTCGAGCGCGGCGTAGTCGCGGCCCGGGTAGAGCTCCGAGCGCAGCGCGCGCCGCAGCGGCGAGTCGCCGAGCTGAATGCGCGCGCCGAAGACCGACGCCATGCCCAGGTAGATGAGCCGCGTGTGGCAGTAGTAGCCCGCCGGGTGCAGCGGGTTGGCCTTCGGGAGCAGCCACGCCTCGGGCGGCACGGCGTGCAGGCCCGTCCACTCGTAGCAGCCGGCGATGGCGAGCCAGGCCTTGCCCCAGGTGGGAATGGCCGTGACGTCTTCCCGGCGAAAGAGCGCGCGCGCCTCGGCGAAGAGCGGGTCGTCCGCCGCGATGCCGTGCATGCGGCCGGCGACGTAGGCCAGCGTGCTCACGTAGAGCGACGAGCCGCCGTGCGGGTGCATGCCCCAGAGGCCGTCCGCGAGCTGCTCCACCTCGAGCTGGCGCCTGAACGCCGCACGCCGCGACGCACTGACGTCCCTCCCCATCACGTGCATCGCGATGAGGTACTGGCTCGCCAGCATCGGGTTCCAGACGACCTCGCCCTCCCAGGCGTGGTCGTCCCGCCGCTGCCCGACGAGGAAGGCCGCGCCCTTGCGGAGCGCCGCCTCGACCTGCGGCTCCACGGCCACGCGCGCCGAAGCGCTCGCCGGACCGAGCTGCGTCACGCCGTCATGCGACCGCGGGCGAGGAGATCGCGCGCCACGTCGACCTTGATCTGACCGCTCTCGATGAGCGCGGCCGCCAGCCAGTCCACGTCGCCGCCCTCGGCGCCCGCGGCGAGCGCCACGCTGCGCGCGTGCAGGCTCATGTGCCCGCGCTGAATGCCTTCGGTGGCGAGCGCACGGAGCGCGCCGAGGTTCTGCGAGAGGCCCACGGCCGCCATCACCATGCCGAGCTCGGCCGCCGTCGGCGCGCCGAGGATCTTTCGCATCACGCGGAGCGTCGGGTGCACGCCGGTGCTCCCGCCGACCACACCCACGGCCATGGGCAGCTCGATGAAGCCGCAGAGGTGCCCGTCCTCGCACCACCACTTCGTGAGCGAGGTGTAGCGCCCGTCGCGCGAGGCGAAGGCATGCGCGCCGGCCTCGACGCTCCGCCAATCGTTGCCCGTCGCGATGGCCACGGCGTCGATGCCGTTCATCACGCCCTTGTTGTGCGTGGCGGCCCGGTAGGGGTCGACGGCGGCAAACTGGTAGGCCTCGGCGATGCCGCGGGCGACCTCTTCACCGCTGAAGCCGTTGCCGGCCAGGTGCATGAAGGGGACGCGGCAGCTGGCGCGCGCGCAGCGCCGGTCGGCCAGGTTCGAGAGGATGCGCAGGTTCACGCGCCCGCCGGTGAGCTCCGCCACCATCGGCGCGATGCCCTCGGCCATCGAGTTCACGGCGTTGGCGCCCATGGCCTCGCCGCAGTCGATGAGCAGGTGCACGACCAGCATCGGGTAGGGCGCGCCGAAGGTGCGCACCTCCATGTCCATGGCCCCGCCGCCGCGGCGCTTCATGTTCGGGTGCACGGCGTTGGCCTTGTCGAGGAGCTCGGCCTTCGCCGCCTCGAGACGGGCCACGGCGCCGGCGGGATCCGCCACGTCGAGGACCTGCACCTGACCGATCATCAGCGAGGGGTCCGCGTCGGCCTCGAAGCCGCCGGCCTTGCGCACCGTGCGCGCCATGTTCGACACGGCGGCGACGACGCTCGGCTCCTCGACGACCATGGGCACGGCGTAGTCCCGGCCGTTGATGCGAAAGTTCAGGCCGAGGCCGATGGGCAGTCCGAAGACGCCCACGCAGTTCTCGACCATCTTGTCCGCACGCTCGACGCCGAGGCGGCTGCCGTCCTTGAGGATGGCCAGCTCGCTCTCGTCGAGGCCGAAGCGCTCGGCGAGCTCGCCGTGCCGGTCGTCGACGTCGAGCTTGTAGAAGCCCGGGATGCGCGAGGTGCGCTCGGGCACGCTGACCTCCACGTGGGAGTGACGCTCAACGGTGGCGGTCATCGTCCGGCTCCGGCTTCCACACCGGCGTCCGCGGCCGGCTTCTTCTTCAGGGGCGTGAGGCTCTGCGTGGCGAGGTACTCCTCCCACTTCCGAATCGTGAGGTGCTGGAACTCCTTCACGACCGGGTTCAGCTCGGCGAGGGGCGCGTCCCAGTGGGCCTCCCAGCCCTCCTGCTCGGCCTCCACCGCGTCCCCGTCCTCCTGGAGGAGGGGCTTGACAATGATCTCGTTGGCGAGGCGCATGAAGCGGCCCATGAGCGGCTTCGGGATGTCCATGCCGAGCCCCGGGACCTGGAGCGCCTTGAAGCAGAACAAGAAGAAGCTGCGCGTGGTGCGCTCATCGATGGGAACGACGAAGAGCCAGTGCTTGATCTGGTCGTCCGTGTTCGACCACTGGAACGGGTACTCGTACCCGAGCTTCATGTGGTTCGTGTCGATCTTCTTCCGGTTGACGAACTTGCCGCTGATGGGCCCGGTGCCGACCTTCGTGTCGTACTGAAGCAGCACGCTGTCGCCGACGGTCTCGTAGCCGAGCAGCTCCGCGTCCGTGAAGGGCCGGAAGCGCTTGTGCAGGTAGGCGTGGGTGAAGTCCGAGACGTTGTCGATGATCATCGAGTGGTGCGCCTTCCAGGTCACGTCGACCGGAACGCAGGTCCACTGATCGGGGCCGGGCTCGAGCACCGGGATGTGCGGCACGTCCTTCTGCGACGCGAGCTTCGGGTCGCCGGGCCAAAACCAGATCAGCCCGTACTTCTCCTGCACGGGCACGCTCGGCACGCGGAACTTCGGGAACTTCTTGCCGAAGAGCGTGTGCGGGATGTCGACGACCTTGCCGTCACCGTCGTAGGTCCAGCCGTGGTAGGGGCAGACGACGTTGCAGCCGTTCACGTGCCCCGTGGTCAGCTTGAGCTGCCGGTGCGCGCAGCGGTTCTCGATGGCGCGGGCCTGGCCGTCTTCTCCGCGGAAGAGCGCGATGCTCCGCTTCCAGAAGGTGATCTCCTTCACCTCGCCCTTCTTCAGGGCGCCCGACTGCTCGGCCGGATACCAGTAGTCGGGATGAAGACCGGCGGAGCGGACCTTCTGGCGCGTGTTCTTCGCCTCTTCGAAGGTCGGCGGCGGCTTGGGCTGTCGCGTGTAGGTGCGGCTCATGGTTCGTCTCGCTGCCTCTTCAGGCGTGAATCGGGGTCGCGCCGGGGGCGGGCGTGGCCGCGGGCTTCGCCGTCACGGCGGCGATGGCCTCGGCGGGCGGCGCCTTGGCCTTCGGGTTGGTGATGGCGCCGCGTCCGTGGTGGAAGGCGTAGGCCTCGGCGAAGGCCTTCTCGATGCTCGAGGGCTGGAAGCCGAGCTCGCTCCGCGCCTTGCTCGTGTCGGCGTGGCGCCGGAGCTTCAGCCGGCGGATGGCGCCGGGCGTGAGCAGCTGCGGGGCCTTCGGGCGGAAGCGCGTCATGAAGGCGCTCATGACCTCGGCGATGGGCAGCATGACCTCGGGCTGCAGCCGCAGCGCCGGACGCGGCTGACCCGTGAGCTCCTCGAAGATGTCGAAGATGTCGTCGAGGGTCATGAACTGCGTCGCGATGACGTACTTCTGACCGGCGCGGCCCTTCTCGAGGGCGCGGACGTGGCCGTCGGCGATGTCCCGCGCCGCGACGAACTCGAAGCCGCCGGGCACGTAGGCGTTGAGCTTGCCGTTGGCGAAGCGCGCGAGCGTGCGGCCCATGCGCGAAGGGAAGTAGTCGTGCCCGCCGACCACCGCCGTCGAGGTGAGGATGAGCGCGTCCTGGCCGTTCACGACGGCCTTCAGCACCTCCTGCTCCTGCAGCACCTTCGAGCGCTCGTAGGGCATCGCGCGGTGGAACGGGTAGAAGGCGAAGGTCTCGTCCGCAGGGATGCTCGGGTCGTCGAGGTCGTAGCCGACGGCGCTGAAGCTGCTCGTCACGACGGTGCGCTCGACGCCGGCCGCCTTCGCCTCGCGGAGGAGGTGGCGCGTGCCGATGACGTTCGTTTCGTAGATGGTGCGCCGGTGCTCGGGCGTGCCGTCGATGGTCGAGACCATGCTGGCGACGTGGATGATGGCGCGGCAGTCCGCGAAGGCCGGGCGGAGCGTCTCCGGCGCGCGGAGGTCGCCGACGGCGCGCTCGACATCGACGCCGGCCTCTTCGAGGACGCGCACGCTCTCGTCGGTCTCGCCCTCGCGGAGCAAGGCGCGCACGCGGTGACCGTCCGCCACGAGGCGGTGGAGCACGTTGGCGCCGACGTGACCGGCGGCGCCGGTAACCAGGATGGGCTTGGTGGTCATGGGATGTCCTGCCGAGAGGTCGGTGCAGCTCAGTGCACGGTCGCGGCCGGGCGCGGGCTGGATGCCGGGGCCTGCCAGAGCTGCGCGTAGCCGTTGCGGAGGGCGACGTCGTCGCGGGCGTTCTGCACGCACTCGTTGATGAGCTGCTCCACCTCGGCGCGGCTGATCTTCACGGCCTGGCCGGCGGTGAACATCGCGTCGTTGCCCCGGGCGTGCACCAGCGTGCGCGCCGCCATCCAGAGCGGGAGCAGGCAGAAGAGGCGCACGGCCACCTGGTCCGCGGGGATGGCGAGCGTGTACTCGAGGGCGCGGCGGAGCCGGTCCTCGGCGCGGTCGAAGAGGGGCGCCACCGACGCATGCGCGACGTCGCGCTTCGCCGGATCGGTGAGGTCGCCGATGGGCAGGCCCTTCTCCTCGGTGGCGACGCGGGGAATGAAGCTCACCGCGCGCTCCCGGTCGTCCGTGACGTCCTTCAGGATGTTCACGAGCTGGAGGCCCACGCCGAAGGCCTCGGCGTCCTTCCGGAGCCCGAGCTCCATGGGGCCACCTTCCTCGCCGAAGGCCTCGACGAAGAGGTCCGTGAGCATGTGGCCCACGGTGCCGGCGACGAAGTAGCAGTAGCGCTCGAGGTCCTCGACGGTGTGCAGCGCCGCGATGCCGTCGTGGCCCGGCGCGCGGTGGCTGTAGAGCTGCATGCCGCGGGTCATCTCGGCGACCCAGCGGAGCGTCTTCACCTGCATGCCGTCCGGGAGCGTCGCGAAGACGCGGAGCACCGTGCCCGTCTTCATCGCGAGCTCCATCTCGGCGGGCACGCCGTCCACGCCCTCGAAGCTCGCCTCGAAGGCGCGCACGGCCGCGTGATCCGGGCGCTCCCGGTACTTCACGAGCGCCTCGAGCCAGAGCGCGTAGCGCGCGTCGCGCTCGGCGACGGTGAAGCCGTCGTGGTCCTCGATGGTGTCCGCGATGCGGCAGAGCAGGTAGCCGCACATCACCGCGGTCTGGAGCGGCTCCTCGAGCATCTGGATGGGCCGGGCGAAGGTGCGGCTCACGGCGAGGAGCGCGTCCTTGCAGTACGCGAGGTCGGCCGCGTTCGGCTTTCCGATCACCACCTTCGGCGCCTTCCGGCGGGCCTTCGGCGGCACGAGGCGCTGGGTGCGGAGATCGCGGTAGAGCGCGAGGGCCTCGCCGGCCTCCGGGCCGAGGTAGCTGGCGGCCTCGAGCGTCGCGAGGCCGCGCTCGGCGGCGTCGACGAGCGCCACCTCGCTGGTGAAGATGGCGCGCGCGACCAGCGCCGTCGTCACGGCGTCGCCCCAGCTCCCGTCCGCGTGCTGACCGGCCGCGAGGGCACGCAGGGCGCGGCGAATCGCCGGGTCGTAGGTGGGCACGCCGCTGAAGGCGAGGGTCTCGAGGCCGAGCGCCGTATGGGCGAGCGAGACGCCGAAGGCGCCCTCCTTGCGCTGCTCGCCCCTGGTGGCCCGGACGAGCGCGGCCTGGGCCTTCGCGACCGTGGCCGCCTCGAGGCCCTGGTAGGCGCGCTGAAGCGTGGCGAGCGCGGAGGCCGTGGCGCGCCGGTCCGCCGGCGTCTCGGGCGTGAGCGCCACGAGCACGGCGAGGTCTTCGCGGAGCCGGCTGAGCTCACGCCTCTCGCGCACGCTCGTCGCGAGCGCCTCGGCGGCGTGAAAGACCGGCGTGTGCGCGGTCATGCCTTCGTCGGGCGCGACCTTGGCGAGGAGCGCATCCACGTCGAGGTCGACGGTGGTGGTGTCCTCGAGGGCGTCTCCGAGGTCCGGCGACGAGGGCCGGATCTTGATGCCCTGCATCGGGTGGAGCGCGGAGCTCGCGCCGCGGATGCGGCGGCGGAGCATGGCCGGCATCGCCGTCGCGGCGGGCCACTGGGCCCACTCGACGAAGGCGGCGATGTCGCTCGGGATGCTCGAGGTCGGGCGCCGCGTGAGCGTGTCGCCGAGGGCCTGGCCCGCAACCTTCACGAAGGCCTTGGCGAACTCGGGCAGGCGCACCTCGTCGCCGGCCAGGATGTGCATGGTGCGGTCGCGCTCGGCCGGCTTCTTCCGCCAGGTCTCGAAGACCGCGGAGCGGATGGCCGCGGCGCTCTCGTCCTCGCGTACGAAGACCTGATTGAGCGCGTTGGAGAGAAGCTCCGGGACGTAGCTCTCGGGCTCCCGGCCGCGGTGGTAGTCGCTGACCTTGGCCGCCTCGTAGAGCGCCTTGCCGTCCTTGAGGCCGACGGTGATGCCGCTCGCCGTGAGCGGGTGATAGAAGCCGACGGCGTCGCCGACGAGGGCGATGTTGCCGCTGCCGTAGAAGGCGCGCGGGTGGAAGCGGTTGCAGGCCCAGATGAGCTTCTCGCTCTCGAGGGCCCGGCGGAAGGCGCCGCGGAGCGCCGCCGGGAAGCGGGCGCGGAAGGCCTCCCAGAGGTAGCGCGCGTCGCGCCGGCCACCGGGGTGGCTCGCCGGGAGATCGATGCAGGCGCGCACCAGGTTCGGCGCGATGCGGTAGAGGAGCACCGGGCCCGGGCCGCCGAGGAGCACCGTGCCGTAGCCCTCGAAGGGGAGCTCGATGTCCTTGAGCGTGAGGCCGGCCATGTGGCTGACCACGTCGGCGGCTTCCTCGCCCCGGAGGTGCTTGCGCACCACCGAGGAGCGCCCGTCGGCGCCGACGATCACGCCAGCCCGAATGCGGAGCTCGTCCTTGCCCTTCCGCTGGATGCACACGTCCTCGCCCTCGATGCCGATGACGCGGGCGAGGGGGAGGTAGTCGAGGCCCGGGATTTCGGCGGCCTGGCGCCGGAGGTGATTGACGAGGTCGCCGTGCTCGCAGCTGAAGCCGATCACGCCGTCGGGCGTGTCGTAGTCCAGGCGCACGGGCTCGCTGCCGTCGTCCGGGAAGACCGCGAAACCGCGGCAGGGCGCGTGCTCGGCCGTCTCCGCGTGCGGGGTGAGCTCGAGGTCGCGGAGAATCCGCGCGCCGCTCGGGTGAATCCACTCGCCGGCGAAGCGGCCGGCAGCCTTGGGGTTGGCCTCGACGAGGAGCGCCGTGGCGCCGCGACGGGCGTAGCCGACGGCGGCGGCCGTGCCGGCCGGTCCACCACCCACGACGACGACGTCGTAGGCAGAACGGAGCTGCGTCGCAGCCTTGGGAGGGTTGGTGTCCATACGGGTCTCAGCTCGTGCCGCGCCGCGCGCGCGCGAGGCCGGGCTAGCCCTAGCAACGGGCAGCTCCGGTCCAGCACGCTTTCGGGCGAGCCGATCGGATCGCCCGCCGAGCGGCCGCTGGCCCCTGGTGAACCGGGCGAGCCGCGAAGGCCCCAGCGCCCTTTTCGGGCAAGACTCTACTGTTTCCGGTGAGTTACGTCGCGGAAAGTGAAACGCGTTACGGTGCCCCGAGCCCCTGAAGCGCACGCAGGGCGCGCTGGAGGTCCGCCGCGCCCGGGGTCCCGCTCGGCGATCCACCGACGGCGTCGGGCGCGAGGAGCGGTCCGAGCCCCTGGAGCAGGCCATCGAGCTCCGGCGGCAGGTCGACGCCCGGGCCGAGGAAGCCCCGCAGCAGCCGCGTGGGCGAGGGGGCGCCCAGGTCCGCGTCGCCGTGGGCCTCGTCGAGCCAGCGCCGGGCCAGCCGCGCGAGGGGTCCGCGGCCCCGGGCGAGCCGAGCGCGGAGATCCGTCGGCGCCGCGATGCCGAAGCGGTTGGCGCGCACGTAGCTCCGAAGCACCCCGAAGAAAGGCCCGTCGCCCATGCGTGCGCGGACCCGCTCGAAGAAGAAGGGCCCCTTGCCGTAGACGAGGCCCGCGTAGGCGAGCTCGCCGCCGAAGGCCGCGACGGGGCGATCGACGGCGCCGTCCGCGCCGCCGCTCAGGCGCATCATGTGGTAGTTGGCCGCAACCTGACGCTCGGCCTCCTCGCGGGCCCGCGCCGGACCGTGTCGCTCGCGCACGTACTGGATCGCCGAGAACTGGGCGAGGGACTCGTCGACCCAGGGATGGGCGCGCGCGTCGCTCCCGACGAGCCCGTGCCACCACTGGTGCGCCACCTCGTGGGCGGTGACGAACTCGAGCATGGCGCGCTGCATCGACGCCATGGGATCCGTCGCGGGCGTGCCGCCGCCGGCCGCGCCGCCGGCGAGCAAGCCGAGGAGGCCGCCGAGCCCGCCGCTCGCCCCGCCCTCCTGGGACGGCGCGTAGAACATGCTCGCGCAGGTGACGAGGCCGCTGAACTCCACGCCGCCGGCGCCGCCGACGAGGGGCGCCTCGACGACGTCGAGGTCCGTGTAGGGATAGGGGCCGAAGCGGCGCTCGAAGGTGCGGAGCGCATGGAAGGCCGCCTCGAGCGCGGCCTCGCCCGCTGGCCGGTGCGCCTCGAGGAACCAGGAGCGGAGCGTGACGTCGCCGACGGAGCGTTCGGCGACGGCGAGGTCCCCGACCACCACCCCGACGTTGCGCATCATGCCGCCGAGGGCCTCGTGGACCTCGAGAGCGCCTTCCCGCGACACGCGGGCGACGTGTCCGCTCACGGCGACGGCGGTGCCGGCGGGGACCGCGACGCGGAGTCGAAAGTGGGCGACCTCCCCGGAGCCCAGATCCCCGAGCGTCGAGGCGTCGTCCGTCACCCAGCCCCCCTCGCGGCGGCGCTCGGCGACGACCGCGTAGAAGTTGCCGAGGCTGCGGATGCCCTGGCCGCGCGCCACGAGCCCGTAGTCGCCGTGGCCGGCGTCGCCCGGCTGGTTCAGGCGCTGCATGGACGCGAGGGCCTGCGACACGAGCGTCGGCGCGCCGACGTCGCGGAGCGTGGCCTCGAAGATGAGGCGCACGCGGAGCGCGGCACGGGCGGGAAGGGGCGCCTCGGGGCGCACCCAGATCACGCTTCGGCCGTCGCCGACGACGCGGCAGGTCACGCCCTCGCAGTGCCCGCCGACGAGCCGAAGCGGCGGGCGCTCACCGACGGCGTTCGCGTAGACGCGGAGCGGGAGCGCCTCGATCGGCACGCCCCATACGTTCGTGACGCGAAGCTCCTGGACGATGCGCGCGTGCGCGTCGTCGCCGGGAGGAAAGGTGACGTGGAGATCGTGGAAGGTGAGCGCGTCGAGGGCGCGCGGCGCCCGGTGCGCGGCGGCCCGGCGGGCGGCCGGGCGCAGGTTGGCGAGGAGCGGCGAGGGAGCGAAGGCGTGCGCCTCGGTGGGCGCCTGCGCCGGCAGGGACGCGGCGGGCGCGAGAAACGCG
>CALCTH010000190.1 GCA_937893795.1 uncultured Myxococcales bacterium
GGACGCGAGTGTCGGAATCGACATTCGTGATATCTTTTACGACATGAGACGAGTGAGCGTGGCGGTGGTCGAGGGGATGTTCGACATCGGGCTGACCGGGGTGCTCGACACGTTGTCCATGGCCAACGATCTCGCACCGACGCTGGCGTGCCCGGTTCCCTTCGCCGTCGAGCTGGTGGGCGTCAGGCGCCGCGTACGCACGCAACATGGACTCGGCGTGCCCGTCCAGCCCGTGGATTCCCGGCGCGCTCCGGACATCGCGATGGTGCCCGCGCTCGGCGCCAAGGTCCCCGGCGCTCTGGCGCAGGCCCTGGGCCGCAACGACGTGCGGGAGACGGCCGATTGGCTCGCCTGGGCGCACGGCGCCGGAGCCCTCGTTGCGGCCGCGTGCACGGGAACCTACGTCTTGGCCGCGAGCGGCGCGCTCGATGGTGCGCGCGCCACGACCACCTGGTGGTTGGCCGCCGACTTCCGCACCCGTTTTCCGCGCGTCGAGCTCGACGACACGCAAATGGTGGTGGAGGACGGACGCCGGGTGACCGCAGGAGCCGCGCTCGCTCACATCGACCTCGCGTTGTGGCTCGTGCGCCAGCACAGCCCCGAGCTCGCCGCGCTCGTCTCGCGCTACCTCGTCATCGACGGGCGCGCCTCACAGGCGGCGTTCTCGATCAGCGACCACCTCGCGCACGACGACCCCGTGGTCCGACGCTTCGAGCACTGGTGCCGGTCGCACCTGGCGGACTTCTCCATGGAAGCGGCCGCCCGCGCCAGCGGCGCGAGCGAACGGACGCTTCAGCGTCGCGTGCGTCGCACGCTCGGCCGCACGCCCATCGGCTTCGTTCGCGACCTCCGCGTCGAGCGCGCGCTCCATCTGCTGCGGACCACGGACGATGCCGTGGACGCCATCGCCGAAGCCGTGGGCTACCGCGACGGTGTCACGCTGCGCGCGCTCTTGCGCGAAAAGACCGGCGCGACGGTCGGGTCGCTGCGCCGCGCTCCATGATGGGTGCGCCGAGTCGGGTCGCGCTCGAGGCGTCCGGCGAGGAGCGCAGGATCCGGAGCGGGTTGCCGGTCGGTGTTCGCTTCGGCCGAAGGCCCACCCCCGACTACTGCGGGCCGAAGAGCGCGACGCGAAAGTCGTCGAGGTCGTGCACGGTGGCGATGCCGTCGGGCCCCACGGCCGTACGCGCGTTGCTGCGAACGACGGCGAAGGACACCACCCCCGTGCTGGCGGAGAGGTCCGGCGGGTCGCCCCCGCCACCGTTGTCGAAGTCCTCGGGCCGCAGCACGTAGGCGCGGCGCTCCCATTCCGTACTGAGGACGTTGCGGTCCCCGCCAGGGAGGCTGAAGACGAAGCTTCGGTCGTCCAGGCGGAGGATGAGCGCTTCACCGACGGCGATCCCGGTCGTGCTGCGGCGTCGCCAGGACGCTTCGATGCACCCGATGGCCCCTTCGGCCAAGTCATGGCGCGCGCTCGGGCCCGGTGTGCCGGGCGCTCCGGGGGAGCCCGGCATCCCGTCCGGCCCGACGTAGCGATGGTGGCCATTGACCCGGCTCGGGTCGTCCTCTTCCGCGAGGCGCGGGGCGATGTCGTGGGTCATACGGCGGAAGGTGTTGCCTCCTTCGCTGATCTGCTCGACCACCAAGGCGCTCGCCCCGTCGTCCGGCACGAGGGCCAGGACCAAGAGCTCCCAGTGCGCCGGGTCCATGTCGCCGCCGTCCGCGATGACCTGGACCGGCTCTCCGGTGCAGCCCCCCACACCGTCGTCGCCACCGCCCATGTCGACCGGTCCCGCGTCCGGCAGGGGGCCGTCGGCGTCGAGCACGACCTCGATGCTCACCGTCCGATCGTCGGTCGCGAAGGGCACCTCGCACTCTGCTGCCGTCGGGTCCGCGCACTCGCCTCCCCAGCGTACGAAGCGCGTGCCGGCAGCGGGGGAAGCCAGCGCCCGCACCGTGCCGGTGGCGTTCGCGTCGGAGAAGAAGCGCGAGCAGCTCGGCCCACCCGCGGAGACCGTACAGGCGTCGATGGGAACGCCGGTCGGCCCGAAGCTGACGACGGCGGTGGCTCCCGCCGGGCCCGTCGCCTCGACGAAGATGCCGATGTTGTCCGAGGACGCGGTGCCACACGCGCCGATGGCCGCCAGCCCAGAGGCCAGCAGCGGGGATGCGAAAGCGCGTGGCGTCATCATCCCGTAAGTGTCCGTTCGAGCAGCTCGGTGCGTCAAGGTGGGCGCGCGATAGGCCAAAATCCGGCCGCTCACGTCCCCCGCGTCGGCAGGCGGCGGCGGCGGCGCGCCGCACCCGCCGCCGCTTGTGATGCCCATCACGCTCGGGCAGAATTGCCCGACGGTGCCCGCCGACGACAGCCTCTCGAGCGCGCTCATCGAAGCGATGGCCGACGGGTTCTCCGTCCTGGACGCCTCGGGGTGCCATCTCCGCGTCAACGAAGCGCTCTGCGCGATGACGGGCTTCGACCGCAGCGCCCTCGTCGGTCGGGGTCCGCCGCACCCGTATTGGCCGCCGGAGGAGATGCCCCGCATCGCAAAAGCGTTCGAGGATATGGAGGCCGGCGGGAGCGGCCCCTACGAGCTGATCTTCATGAGGAAGGACGGCACGCGCTTCCCGGTGCGCGTCAATCCCGCCTCCATCGAACGGGGCGGCGTTCTCAACTACTTCGCAACGGTCACGGACCTCACCGAGCAGAAGCGTCGCGAGGCCGAGGTCGCGGACCTGCAAAAGCTCGTCGAGACCATGATGGAGGGCGGCGACCTCGCGACGTGGGACTGGCACCTCGTCGACGGGTGGGCGCGGGTCAGCGACAGCTACTTCACCCTGCTCGGGTACGCGCCGGGTGAATGGGACGTGAGCTACGAGACCTGGGCCGAACGCGTGCACCCCGACGACATCGGCGAGGCCGACCAGAACATGCAGGCGCTCATCTCCGACGAGGTACGGCTCTACGAGGCCGAGCATCGCATGCGCGCGGCCGATGGCTCCTGGCGCTGGATGCATGCGCGCGGCTACGTCACGGAGCGCACCGCGGATGGGAAGCCCGCGCGCGTGACGGGGACGCAGCAGAACATCGACGCCGTGAGGAGCCAACAGGATCAGCTCCGTCAGCTCCAGAGCATGGAAGTCCTCGGGCAGCTCACCGGCGGCATCGCCCACGACTTCAACAACCTCCTGTCGATCCTCCGGGCCAACGTCGACCTGCTCTCGATGGACCTCGAGGGCGACGCGCGGGAGCTGGTCGACGAGCTCAGCGAGGCCCTCGACCGCGCCACCGAGCTCCCGCGCTCGCTGCTCCGCCATGCGCGTCGCGCGCCCTCCCAGCGCGAGCCGGTGGTCGTGGAGAGCTTTTTGAACGCCTCCCGCCACGTGCTCCGGACCGCGCTCTCCTCCGGGATTCGCCTCGAGGTCGCCCGCGGCACGGGCCTCGCCGCGATCGAGGTGGACCCGGGCGCGCTGCAGAGCGCGCTCCTCAACCTGGTGATCAACGCCCGGGATGCCCTGGCGCGCGGGGGAACGATCCGTGTGGGCTGCCGGCGCGAATCCGTGGACGAAGCCGAGGCCGGCGCGCAGGGGGTCGCACCGGGCAGCTACGTCGTGCTCTCGGTCGAAGACGACGGCCCGGGCATGACCCCGGACGTTCTCGCGCGCGCGACCGAGCCCCTCTTCACGACGAAGAGCGACGAGGACGGGACCGGCCTCGGTCTGCCCATGGTCGACCGAGTGGCGCGCGAGGCCGGCGGCTTCCTTCGGCTCCACTCGGCCCCCGGGGAGGGGACGACGGCCGAGCTCCGTTTCCCGGCCGTCGTCCAGAGCGACCTTCCCCGCGAGCATCGTCCCCCGGGGCGAACGCGGGTGCTCCGGGGCACGGAGCGAGTCCTCGTCGTGGACGACGAAGGATCGCTCGCGCGGGCGACGCAACGTGGGCTCCGTTCGCTCGGCTACGCGGTGAGCATCGCGACCGATCCCCGCCGCGCGTTGATGACGCTCCAGGACGAGTCCATCGACGTGCTCATCACGGACATCGCCATGCCCTTCACCATCGATGGCCTCGAGCTGGCCACGCGCGCGCGAGCCCAGCGCGCCGAGATGCCGGTGCTCTTCATCACCGGCTTCGCGTCCCAGAAGCGGGAGACCCGGGCCCGCGAGCTCGGCCCCATCCTTTGGAAGCCCTTTACGCTCGAGGCGCTCTCCCGCGCGCTCCGCGCCCTGCTCGATCGCGACCTCGACGCGCGACGCCGCGCCTGAGCCTGCGGCCCCGGTCAGGCGCCCGCTCGCCCCGCTGCGCGAGTGCGTGGCGACGGCGAGCACCGGGGGGCCGTCGCGGTGTCAACTCCCGCGGGCGGCCGCGCCGACACCGCGTCAGCGCTTCGTGCGTGGCAAGCGAGGCAGCTCCGCCAGCCTGGGCGCGAAGAGGTTGTGCAGCGGCGTCACCGTCACCGTGGTCTCGCGCTGGATCCCGAGCGCCTCCGCCGCGGGCAGCATCCGGCTCTGAATGAACGACTGAAACCCCTCGGCGTCGCGCCAGAGCTCGATGACACGGATCCCGTCGTCGTTCAGGGGGGCGGCCACGTGGAGAAAGATGTCGGCGGCGGGCTTCTCCTCGACGCCCATGCGCTCGACGATGGCGTCGTACTCGCTCTTCTCGAGGCCCGCGATGTCGAGAACGGCGACCCAGGCCGCGCCGGTGGATGCATCTACTTCGTTCATGGTGCTGTCTCCTTCCCCGCCGCGGTTGGCGGGCTACGCGGAGACCATGGGCACGCCGCCCGGAGGTCGGTACACCGGAATTTGGAGAGCAACTGCTCATTTTCGAGCAAATGAGCGCAGCCCCCGTGAGAACGTGGCATCGTGCGCACATGAAGGGCGTCGACGTTCGAGGCCTCGAGGTGCTGGCGGCGCTCGATGGTCTTCCGAGCCTCAGCGCCGCCGCGCGGCGGCTTGGCGTACCGGTGTCGACGGTGAGCCGTCGCCTCCGAGAGCTGGAGGCCTCGGTCGGTACGACGCTCTGCGAGCGCACGACCCGCCGCCTCACGCTCACGGAGCCGGGCCGCCATCTGCTCGCCCAGGTCCGCGAGCCGCTGGCCCAGCTCTCCACGGCGGTGGCGAGCGTGACCGGGTGGAGCGACGAGGCACCCGCGGGGGAGCTCCGCATCGCCGCGGCGCCCACGGTCGCGCGGCACCTCTTGCCGCAGGTGCTTCCGGAGCTCGTCGAGCGGGCGCCGCAGGTGCGCGTGCACGTCAGCGTGGGGGCCGAGCCGGTCAACCTGCTGAGCGAGCGAATCGACGTCGCTCTCCGGGTGGGTGCGCCGGCCAAACGCCATGCCGACCTCATCGCTCGGCGGCTGCAGCGGAGTCGTCCCGTCCTGGTCGCGTCCCCGGCCTACCTCGAGCGACGCGGCACGCCGGCTCTCGCCTCCGACCTGGAAGACCACGAGCGCATCGGCCTCTCCACGATCCCGACCTGGGAGCTCGCGGGACGGACGGTCGCCGAGGCGATGGAGCCCCGGCTTCGCGTGCCGAGCGCCGACCTCGCCCACCTCCTCTGCCGAAGGGGGGCGGGCCTGGCGCTTCTTCCCACGTTCCTGGTCGCCGACGATCTCGCGAAGGGAGTGCTGGTGGAGGTCCCGGGACCCGGCCGCGCCTCGGCCCGAGACGTTTACGCCGTCTTCAGTCGCAGCGCGCGCCGGATCCCCCGCGTACGGCTCTTCCTCGATCTGCTCGGCGCGTCGACCACGACTCGCGCCGGCCGCGCGGAGCGCGTGCCTTCGGGCCGGAAGCGCCTCGGTCGCTAGTTCGCTTCCGAGATCATGATGTTCATGAAGCGGAAGCCGCGGTCCCGATGCGGGACGAGCTCGGCGCAAGCCTCGCCCGCGCACAGACCCCGAATGTGGTCGGCGGAGGGGGAGTCCATGACGAGGCAGGCTGCGAAATCGGCCTCTCCGACGACCGCATCGGTCACCTTGGCTCTCACGAAAGACGTGCTGCGCGGTCGACGCGCCGAGCCGGCAGCCTCGGGACTTCACGACGTCGAGGAGTCCCACGTAGTCGTCGTCCGGCCAGGTCCGCAGGCTCGCTCGGCGGCCGGGGGACGACCGCTCCGCCAGAGCGACGCCCTGACGTTCCCCAGCAGCCTCGCCACCCGGGCGACGACGCGGCGCGCGAGGCGGTCGCGTCGGCAGCTCTCGCGTCAGACCTCGACGCACGTTCGGGCCGGAGCTGCGCGCTACCCAAACGCCAGCCAGGCGGCCCACGCCAGCACGAGCCCCTGCGCTGCCAGGCCCTGGAGCACCACGTACGTCAGCGCGCCGCGGCGCGTCCCGGTGTCGAGAAACGCCGCCGGCACGAGCGGCGCGAGCCCCAGCCCGAACGCGGGCCTCCCGGTCGCCAGCACGACCACCCCGCACGCCAACGCCGTGAGGAGCAGCCCGTAGCGTCCGGCCGGGCCCGGGCTGAAGCGCACCGGCCACGTGCGCTTCTTCGCCCGGGCGTCCGCCGCGTGGTCGGGCAGCGCCGTAGCCACGTTGCCGGCCCAGCCGAGCAGATAGGTCGCGACCAGAAAGCCCTTGGGCAGGCTTCCGAGCTCGCCGGCCTGCGCCGCGTAGCCCACCAGCGGCAGCACGACGCCCACGCCGAGCGCCTGCAGGTGCTCGCCGTATCCGCGGTAGCTCAGGCGCAGCGGCGGGTAGCTGTAGGCGTGCACGAGCGCGCCTGCCGCGAGCCAGAGCGGCACGAGCCACGCGCTCCGGCCGAGCGCGAGGGCGAAGGAGAGCCCGCCGAGCAGCCCATAGGCGGCCAGGGCGCCCCGGCGGAGCGCGCCTGGCGTCAGCTTGCCCTCGACGAGCACGCCCGAGCCGCCGCTGAAGAGCGTCCGCTCCGCGCCATCGTGCTCCCGGTCGGCGACGTCGTTGGCCCAGAGGATGAAGAGCTGGTCGAGCACGCCCCACACGGCCACGAGCGCGAGCACCCGGAGATCGAAACGCCCCGTGATCCGGTACGCGAGCGCCTGGCCCAGCAGCAGCGGGCCCGCGAGGTTCGCCTGCGCCAGGGGCCGCGACGCCTGAATCCAGGCGCCGAGCGTCCCGCCGCGGGCCGTCGCCGTGCTCGCCATGCGCACGATGTAGCACTCCGCGCGTTGCGCCCGCGCGAGAGCGCCCTTAGCACCTCGCGGTGACCGCCGACCGTCCGCTCGCGGCGCGCGTCCAGCTCTTCACCGGGAAGGGCGGCGTGGGCAAGACGACGCTGGTGGCGGCGACGGCGCTCGCGGCCGCCGAGGCTGGCACTCGGCCCCTCATCGTCGAGCTCGGACACCGGGCGTCGGTCCAGTCCCTCTTTGGCGTCCCCATCGGCCACGGGCCCACGGACGTGGGCGCCGGGGTGCACGCCTGCAACGTCGACTTCGACGAGGCGCTCCTCGCCTACGTCGTGGACCACGTGCGCTTTCGGCCCCTCGCGCGGCGCCTCACCGAGCTGCCGACGCTCCAGCGCTTCTTCCGCGCCGCGCCCGCCGTCTCCGAGGTCGTGACGCTGCGCTATCTGGAGGACCTCGCCGCAGAGACCCATCGCGGTCTTCCGCGCTGGGATCCGCTCCTCGTCGACCTCGACGCGACCGGCCACGCGCTCATGTTCCTCGCGCTCCCGGAGGTCTTCGAAGGCCTCGCCGAGCAGGGCCCGCTCCGCGACGCGCTCGACCGCTTCACGGCACTCCTCAGCGACGCGGAGCGGACCCGGCTCCACCTCGTCACGCTACCGGCGCCGCTACCCACGCAGGAGACGCTCGAGCTGCACGCCGCGCTAGCCGCGCGGAAGGGCCACACCTCGGTGCCCCTCGGCGCGCTCCTCGTGAACCGCATGCCCATGCCGCCACTCGGAGACGTCCCCCGCGAGAGCCTCGAGGCGCTCGGCCCGGACTTCCGCGCCGACGTGGCGCTCGCCGACCGAGCCTTCGCGCGCTTCGACGAGGCCCGCGCCTGCGTCGCCCGACTGCGCGAAGAGGTGTCGCTCCCGGCCGTGGTCCTGCCCGAACACCGGGCGCTCCGGCACGCGCTGACCCTGGAGCACGTCGCGGGCCTCGGGCGCACGCTGCGGGAGGCGCTCGCGTGACCGACGGCCTCGACGCGCTTCTCGACGGGGCGTCGCTGCTGGTGACCGTCGGCCCCGGCGGCGTCGGCAAGACGACGACGGCCGCGGCCCTCGCGCTCCGCGCCGCCGAGCGCGGCCGTCGCGTCGCCGTGCTCACCATCGACCCGGCGAAGCGGCTCGCGGACGCGCTCGGCTTGGACGGCCTCGACGATGCGCTGCGTCCCGTCGAGGTCCGCGGCGAGGGCACGCTGCGCGCTGCCATGCTCGACACCAAGGCGAGCTACGACGCGCTCATCGACCGCGTCGCGACCGGCCCGGCCCGCGACCACATCCTCCAGAACCGCGTCTACGGCGCCTTCTCGAAGACGCTGGCCCGCTCCCACGCCTACGTCGCCGCCGAGCGCCTCTACGACGTCCGCCAGCGCGACGTGGCCGACCTCATCGTGCTCGATACGCCGCCGACGCGTAGCGCCCTCGACATCCTCGAGGCCCCGAGCCGGCTGGCGCAGCTCCTCGACGAGCGCGTGCTGCGCCTGCTCCTCGGCCGGGGGACGTCGCGCTCGCTGGCCGGCGCGTCCTTCGAGGCGCTCGCCCAGGCCGGCGGGGCCGCCGCGCTCCGCGTGCTGGGGCGCATCGCCGGCGAGGACGTGACGGCGGAGCGCCGCGGCTTCCTCGAGGTCCTCTCTCACCTCCGCGATGGCTTCCGGGAGCGGGCCGAGGCCGTACGGGCCTGGCTGGCCGATCCGGCGACGGTCTACGCGCTCGTCGCGTCGCCCGCGCCGACCAGCCTCGACGACGCCAAAGCCCTCGGTGACACGCTGGCCGAGCGGCACCGGCCGCCGGGGCTCTTCCTCTTCAACCGCGCCTTCGTCCCCGAGCCCGGCGGCACTGCGCCGGTCGCGCCCCCGACGTCGCGCGTCGTACCGGCCGGTCTCGAGAACGTCGTGGCGGCCCTCGACGCCCTCCGGCGACGTCACGTTGCCGACCGCCTCGCCGCTCATGAGGCCCTCGAAGGGCTCCGGGGAACGCTGGCGCCGGACGCTCCGGCCTACGCGCTCCCGGAGGCCCCGGGCGACCTCCGCACCCTGGACGCCCTCCGCACGCTCCTCGAGAGCCCCGCTTCGCTGGACGCGCTCGCCGCGAAGGCGCCATCCTCCGCGCCGTGAGCGGCGTGAAGGACCTGGCACCCGTCGGACGCATCGGGCGCTACGACATCCTGGGACGCCTCGCGACGGGCGGGATGGCCGAGATCTTCCTCGCCCGCGAGTCGGGTCCGCGCGAGGCGTCGCGCACGCTCGTCGTGAAGCGCATCCTGCCCCACGTCGCCGAGGATCCCGACTACGTCGAGAGCTTCGTGGCCGAGGCCACGCTCTCGCTCCGGCTGAGCCACCCGAGCATCTGCGGCGTCGTCGAGTTCGGCGAGGAGGCCGGCCGCTACTTCCTGGCCATGGAGTACGTGCGCGGGGTCTCGCTCCACGCGCTCATCGAACGCGTGGGGCCCATGCCCATGGGCATGAGCGTGCGGCTCGTGGCCGACGTGGCCAACGCGCTGACCCACGCCCACGGCGCCCGCGACGACGCCGGCAAGCCCCTCGGCATCGTTCATCGGGACGTGACGCCCGACAATCTGATGGTGGGCTTCGACGGGACCGTGAAGCTCCTCGACTTCGGCATCGCCAAGTCGAGCGCGCAGCTGCGCAAGACCCAGCAGGGCCAGCTCAAAGGGAAGCTCGCCTACATGTCGCCGGAGCAGTACCGCGGCGAGCGCCTCGACGGGCGGAGCGACCTCTTCTCGCTCGGGCTCTGCCTCTACGAGGCGCTCACGGGCCAGGCGCTCTACGCCCGCGGCACCGAAGCCGAGACGGTGGCAGCCATCCTCTTCGACGAGGAGCCGCCCTCGGTGCGCGCCACGCGGCCCGAGGTGCCCGAGATGCTCGACCGCATCGTGCAGACGATGCTGGCGAAGGACCGGCAGAAGCGCGCCACCACTGCGGAGGCCGTCTCGGCGGCGCTCGAGAAGTGGCTGGTGCTCGAGCGCCAGGCGGTGCGCGAGGCGGACATTGCCGGCTTCGTACAGGCCATGTTTCCCGGGCGCGCCGACAGCCTCCCGGAGCTCGACCGCACGCCGCTGAAGCCCGCGCCGCGCCGGGATTCCATCGATCCCATCAAGCGGCAGGCCATCGGCGCCGACCTCGACGACCTCACCGAAGAGATGGAACGGCGGCAGGCCGCGAAGCGGCGGCAGGTGGGGCTGCTCGTCGCGCTCGTGCTCATCGCCGGCGCCGCGGCGCGCGCCTGGGCCCTGAGCAAGCCCCCCGCGCCGGCCCCCGCCGCGAACGGCCCGACGCCGATCGCGCCGGGCTGAACGTCAGTCGAGGCTCGCAAAGGCGTTGTCGAGCGCGGCGCTCTCGGCTTCGCCCGTGCGGGCGATGGCGTCGGCCTCCCCCGCCCCGTGGAAGGCGCGCAGGATCGCGTCGACCTGCCGCCGCGTCGCGCCAGCGCGGCGTAGCTCGTCCCCCGACGCGGCCTTGACGCCGTCGAGGCTCCCGAAGGTCTGGAGCAGCTTCGCCCGGGTCTTGGCACCGATGCCCGGCACGTCGTCGAGCTCGCTCCGGAGGCGCCTCTTGGCGCCGAGCTTCACGCGGAGCTGGTTCGACGCGCGGTGCGCTTCGTCCCGGGCCAGCGCGAGCATCTGGAGCGCCGGCGTTCCGTGCACGGGGATCGGGTTTTTCTGACCCGGGAGGAAGACGCGATCGACGCGCTTGTCGCCGAGGGGGCTCTCCTTCTCCTTGGCGAGGCCGGCGACCGGGAGCGTCACGTCGAGATCCCGCAGCACCGCGAGGGCCACGTTCAGCTGGCCCTTGCCGCCGTCCACCACGAGCAGGTCCGGCAGCTCCCAGCCCTTCTCCGCGTCTCGCCCCCGCTTGAGCCGCCGGCTCAGCACCTCGTAGAGCGCGCCGTAATCGTCGCCGCCGCGGACGCGCTTCACGTGAAAGCTCCGGTAGCGCTTCCGGTCGGGCGCCCCGTCGCGGAGCGCCACCACGGCGGCCACCGTCTCCTGCCCGCCGGTGTGGGAGACGTCGACGCATTCGATGCGCCGCGGGAGCCTCGGAAGCCGGAGCCGCTCCTGCACCGCCTGCAGCCGGCGTTCGCTGTCCTCGCTCGCCCGGCGCTTCTCCTCGAAGGCGTGGCGCGCGTTGTCCTGCGCCATGGCGAGGAGCTCCTTTTTGGCTCCGCGCTGCGGGGCGAGCACCTTCGGAGCGCGGTACCGCCCGCCCGCGGGCTCCCCAACCCGCGGGGATCGCGGGCCGACCTGCAGGCGGCGCTGATCGGCGAGCACGCCCGCGAGGCCGTCCATGGCCTCCACGGCCGCGGGAAGGAGCACCTCGTCGGGGATCGGCGCCCGCGCGTACCACTCGAGCAGGAAGCTCCCGAGGAGCTCATCGTTCGGCAGCGACACGTCCTTGAAGCCGTAGGTGCGCACGCCGTTCAGCTTGCCGCCGCGGACGAGGAGTACGGCCACCTCGGCCTGGTCCGCCTGGCGGAAGAGGCCGATGACGTCCTGGTCGACGTCCTTCACCACCGCGACGCGCTGCGTCTCCCGCGCCCGGTCCACGGCGCGGATCTGGTCCCGGTGGAGCGCCGCCTGCTCGTAGGCGAGCTGCGCGGCGGCCGCCTTCATGCGCGCCTCGAGGGTCTCGATGAGCTCGTCGTGGCGCCCCTCGAGGAAGAGCCCGACGCCGCGCACCTGCTCGCCGTAGGCCTCGCGGTCCACGTCGAAGACACAGGGCCCCGGGCAGCGCTTGATCTGATATTGCAGGCAAGGGCGCGAGCGCCGCGCGAGCTCCGCATCGGTGCAGGTGCGGAGCTGGAAGTGCCGGTTGACGAGCCGGAGCGTCTGCCGCGCCGCCGTCGCCGAGTGGTAGGGGCCGAAGTAGCGCGCGCCGTCCGGTCGCGGCCGGCGCACGGCCTCGAGGCGCGGCCAGCGGGCGTTCGGGTTCAGCCGGAGCGAGAGGAACTCTTTGTCGTCCCGGAGCTTGATGTTGTAACGGGGCTGATGCTCCTTGATGAGCTGGTTCTCGAGGAGCGCGGCCTCCTTTTCCGTGGAGGCGACGAAGGTCTCGAGGTCGCCCAGCTCGCGCTCGAGGCGGGCCACGAAGGCGCGGACGTCGCTCGAGCCCGGAAGGAAGTAGCTCCGCACGCGGCTGCGCAGCGATCGCGCCTTGCCCACGTAGAGCACGCCGCCGTCGTGGCCACGAAAGACGTAGACGCCGGGCTGCGTGGGGAGCGTGTCGAGCTTGGCGCGGACCCGCTCGGGCAGGCCCTCGCTCAGCACGTGAAGTGCTCCGCCCTCGCGGGACCGGTCGCGACCGCCATCGCCGGAGTATGGAGTCCGCCTGCGACGGCGCACGCGGCCAGACGAGGGCCCGCGAGAAAGCTGCCCCCGGCCGCCGGGAATCCGTATCCTGCCGGGGCCTCGGATGCCCGCTCGCCTCTCACTCACCCTGGCCGGCTTCGCCCTCGCCCTGGCCTTCGGCGCGCGGGTCGCGCCGGCGCAGCGCGGCCCGCAGATCGGAGGATCGCCCGCGGCCCTCGCGACGCTCCACGCGGCCCTTCGGGAGGCCAAGACGCGCCGGGTGCGCTTGGCCTTCTGGGGCGCCTCGCACACGGCCGGCGACGAGTACACGGGCGTGCTGCGCCGCCGCCTTCAGGCGCGCTTCGGCGATGGCGGTCCCGGCTGGGTCCTCCCGGCGACGCCCTTTGCGACCGGCCGGGCCGGCGTGGACGTCGACGCGCGGGGGTGGCGCGGGCGCTTCGTCCGCGCGCGCGAGGGAGAGCCGCGGCGCCTCGACCACTACGGCTACGCTGGCGTGGCCCTCCGGGCCGAGGGCCGCGCGACCCCGCGGCTGGCGCACGCCGGGGTCGCCGACCGGGTCACGCTCCATGCGCTCCGGCAGACGGACGGGGGCAC
>CALCTH010000191.1 GCA_937893795.1 uncultured Myxococcales bacterium
ATCGCGTGCGAAACGCTCGGGCGCGAGGCCCGGGGCCCGTCGGGCGGCCTCGCGCAGGAGCTGCACGGCCTCCGGCGTCGCGCGACCGTGCTCCGCGAGGGCGGCGAGCGCGCTCTCGGCATGCTGCGCGAGGAAGGCCTCGGGCCGTGCCACGAGCACGGGCACGCCGGCGAGCACGGGAAAGACCTCCCCGCCTCGGGTGACCAGCGCACCGCGCGCATCTTCGGTGAGCGGCGTCAGATCCGTCGGCGACACGAGGCGCACGGCGCGAGCCTGCCACGGCGTGGGGCCTCATGCCGCCGCGGCGCCGCCACCGAGCGTCGCCGCCGTGGCGCGAAGCTCGGTCATGGCCGTCTCGTCCAGCCGAAGCCACGCGATGGCCCTCTCCACGCTCGGGCGGTGCGGCGGCGGACAGAAGGGGAGCCCCGCGCCGGCTTCCGTGACCAGCGCTTCGGCCAGGACGAGGCAGGCGTCGACGGGGGTCGCCGGCGCGTCGTGGTGGTTTCCGAGCACATCCTCGAGTCGTTCGCCGAGGCCCCAGAGGCTCGCTACGAGGCCAGAGATGGGCTCGTGGATGTCGCGGAGGCCGCCGAAGACGCTGTCCATGGGAGGGCGCTCCGCGTCGGGCAGCTCGCCGAGGACGACCAGTGCCGCCGCGGCGCCGACCTCGTGCAGGAGGCCGCAGAGGAAGACGTGATCCGGCTCCACGCGGGCGCGCTGGCCGATGGCGCGCCCCAGCTGCGCGACGGCCCAGGAATGACGGCGGAGTGCCTCCATGGCCCTCCCGTAGGCGGCCGAGCGGAAGACCCGCGTGTCGAGAGCTGCGGCCCAGGCGAGCCCCGTCAGGCGACGGAACCCGAGGCGCCGAGCGGCGTCCGTGAGGCTTCGGGCCGGGACCCGGGTCGCGAAGGCCGGCGACTGGGCGAGGCGCATGACCTGTGACGCGAGGAGCGGGTCGCGCTCGAGGGTGGCCCGCACCGTGGCGATCTCGGTGGTGGGCTCCTCGAAGAGCGCGAGGAGCTCGAGGGCCACCGAAGGCATGACCGGCGGCGTGTAGTCCTCGCGGGAGAGGCGAGCTCGCAAGGCCCCCTCGACGGTGGCCTCGACCTCGGTGAGGGGCGGCCCCGTGTCCGGCGCGTCACCCGCACCGCACGCCAAGAGCCGCTGCACGTGATCGGCCACGCTCACGGGGGCTGAGAACGGCGCGCCGGCAGGCGCCTTGAGCGTCGCCCCCGGTCAGCCGGTGCGAAGCGCGTCGGTCAGGCGCACGGCCACGCAAGCCTGGTTGTAGCCCACGCCGCTGCCGACGAGGCAGACGAGGTCGCCGGGCTTGGCCGCCCCGGCCTCGATGGCGTCGTGCAGCGCCATGGGAATGCAGGCCGAGCCCGTGTAGCCGTACTTCTGCATGATGAGATGCGCCTTCTCCATGGGGATCTCCAGGCGCTTCATCACCTTTTCGATGGTCCGGCGGCGGACCTGCGTGAAGATGAAGGTGGCGACGTCCTCGTGGAGCGAGAAGCCGTCCTGGGCGGCGACCTGGTGCAACATCGCGGGCCAGCCGCCCTCGTTGACCTCCGGCGGATAGCTCTGGGTCATGCGGACGAAGTGCCGCCCTTCGCGCAGCCCCTCCTCGTTGGCCGGCTCCACCGTGCCGCCCATCTGGATCTTCCAGTCCTGGGCGTAGTTGCCGTCGGCCCGGAACGCGGCGCTGAGGATGCCCGGCGTCTCGCTCGGCTGCACGATGGCGGCTCCGGCGCCGTCTCCGTAGAGGAAGGTGAGCGGGTCCATGGGGTCCGCGAGGCGCCGCATCATGTAGGCGCCCACCACGAGGATGTTGCTCATCCAGGGCTGGCTCTTGATGAAGCCCGCCGCCGTGGCCGTGGCCGTCGGGAAGGACGAGCAGGCGCAGCCGACGTCGAAGGTCCCGGCGTTCTTCGCGGCGAGCTTCCCCTGCAGGATGACGCTGGTCGACGGCGTGATGTGGTCCGGCGAATCCGTGCCCACGAGGATGAGGTCGATGTCCTCGGGCGAGATCCCCGCACGCTCGATGGCCTGCCGCGACGCATGGAGCGCGAGATCGCTCGTTGCCATGTCCTCCGGCGCCGCGAAGCGCGTGAGGATGCCGCTCTTCGGCTCGAGCTTGTCCACGAACTCCGGGTTCACCTCCCGGTAGCGCTCTCGAAGCTCGTCGTTCGTGATCTCGATGGGCGGTACGTAGAGGCCCGTGCTGACGATGGCGGCGTGACGCATCGCGTTCTCTCTTTCTCGGGTCGGGGCGAAGTCGGTGCGAGCCGATGCCCGGGCTAAGCCTGGGCACCAGAGGGGCTCCAGCCAGTCACGCGCCGAGGAAGGTGGTCACGTGGTCGGTGAGCTCGCCGGGCCGCTCGAAGGGCACGAGGTGGCCCGTCTGCGGGAGCATCACGAGGCGGGCTCCGGGGATGGCATCGGCCGCGCGTCGACCCACGTAGCCAGCGCTCCCCTGCGGACGGAAGAGGCGATTGGGGACGAGCGCATCGTCCTGGCCCATCACCACGAGGGTGCGGGCGCGGATCTCCCGGAGCTGGTCGATGACGGGCGCCGCGAGCATGGCGCGCACGCCCGCCGCGAAGGCGTGCGCGTAGCCTTCGAGCTCGGGTCCCTGGAGCGCGAGGCGGCGGGCGATGATCCACTCGGCCTCGGGCGGCATGCGGTGGAACGCCATCGCGATCTGCGAGCGCACCTGGCGCGGGCGCTGACGTCGCACCCAGCCCGCCGTCACGGCCGCCTGGAGGATGCGTCGCTGCGCGCCGTTGAAGCGCTCGATGCCCGCCGGCGAGACGAGCACGAGGCGACGCAGCCGGTCGGGATGGTGGAGCGCCAGCCAGAGCGCGATGTGCGCGCCCATGCTGTGACCGACGATGTCCACGCGCTCGAGGCCTCGGGCGTCGAGGAGCCGCAGCAGCCGGTCGGTCCAGAAGGGAATGGTGTAGCGGTAGCGGCGCTTGTCGCTGTCGCCGAAGCCGGGGAGGTCCGGCACCAGCACACGGCGCCGCTCGCCGACGTTCGCGATGGCCTCCCAGCAGCGCACGAAGCTGTGCCCCGACGTGCCGAGACCGTGAACCAGGAGCGCCGCCGCGGCCGCGTCCTCGTGGAGCTCCCGGTAGGCCACACGAAAGGCGCCGAGGCGCAGCATGTGCGGCTCCGGCCAGGGATCCGCGGCACGCTTCGGCCGGCCACCGAAGGGCGTGCCCGCCTTCGGTGGAAAGGGTCCGCCCGGGGACGGCTCCGAACGCCGGCCGGCGGGCAAGGTCAGCCCATGCCCCCGCCCCCATCGACGTCGATGGTGCGGCCGTTGAAGTAGTCGCACTCGATGATGAACTTCACCGCGAGCCAGAGGTCCTCGGGCTGGCCGATGCGGCCTACGGGGATGCCGGCGACGAGCGCGTCCTTCGCCTTCTGGTTCATGCCCTGGGTCATGGCCGTCTCGACCATACCCGGTGCGATGGCGCCGCAGCGGATCCCGTAGCGCGACCACTCACGCATCCAGGTGACGGTGTTCATGGCCATGGCGGCCTTCGAGGCGACGTAGTTCGTCTGACCCCGGCTGCCGTGGCGCGCGATGGAGGACACGTTGACGACGACGCCGGGCGTCCCGCGCTCGATCATCACCGCGGCCACCTCGCGCGCCATGAGCGTGGCGCCGATGAGGTTCACGTCGATGACGGCCTCGAGCTGCTCGAGGCTCATCTTCTGAATCTCGCCGGTGCTGCGGCTCTTCTTCACCAGGAGCCCGTCGCGGATGATGCCGGCGTTGTTGATGAGCCCGTTCAGGCCGCCCATGACCTCCGCGGCCCAGCCGACGAAGCTCGCGCACTCCTGCTCGCTGGCCACGTTCAGCGTGCGCCGGTGAATGCCCGGCGGGAGCGCTTCGAGACCTTCGGCGTTCACGTCGCCGACGGCCACCTGCGCGCCGGCGGCGTGGAGCTGCTCGGCGAAGTGCCGACCCATCCCCGACGCGCCGCCGGTCACGATGATCTTCATCTCTTCGAGCTTCATCTCGTTCCTCTCGTGGCGGAGCCGACGCTCAGGCGTCCGCGCTCTTGGTGACCTCGGCGACGGCGTCGCTCGCGATCTTCTGCCAGGCGGCGCTCAGCTCCTGGGTCGCCGCGAGGCCCTCCTTGGCGAGGCGCGCGGCTTCGTCGATGCCCTGCGTGGCCTGCTCGAAGCCCTTGAGCTGGAGCTTCTCGAGCTCCGCGGCGAAGGTGGCCGCGTGCGCGAGCTGGGTGCGCGCCGCCTTCATCCAGAACTGGCTGACGGGGTTGTCGGCGAGCTTTTGCTGCATCTGCGTGATGGGATCCATGGGGCCCTCCTGCGTCAAATAGTGGAGATCGGCGCGGGAAAACAGCCCGAAGGCGTCCGGCGCCGTCCGGAAGCTAAGCTCTCGACGCACTGCGTCAACGTGCATTTTGCTGCGTCGCACAACACCGAGACACCGGATTCACTACTTCTGCGCCGCGGCGAGCGCCGCCTTGAGGTCCGCGAGCTCGCGCCGGAGGTCGGCGATATCGCCTTCGAGGCGCCGCGCGCCCGAGGGACCGGCGGCGGAGCCCTCGATGGGCGGCTCGGGCGACGGCGGAGGCAGGGGAGCGGACGCCTCCACGCGACGCCCCCCCACCCCGCGAACCAGCCGTGCGAGGGCTTCCGTGGCCTGCATGGGCATGGCGGCGAAGGGGCCGGCGGCCGTGACGCTCCGCTTCGCGGCGAGGTAGGTCTCGAGGGACCAGCTCATCCAATTGCCGAAGAATTCCGCGAGATCGGCGTCCTCGAGGCGAATGAGCTGCGCCAGGAGGCGGGCGGGGAGGAGCTGGGCGGCCCCGCGGCTCTCCAGGATGATCTGCACGAGCACGCTCTGGGTGAGATCGCGCCCGCTCTTCGCGTCGAGCACGCGGACGTCCTCCCCGGCGCGGACCCGGCCAGCCACTTCGTCCAGCGTCACGTAGCGGCTCCAATCCGTGTCGTAGAGCCGCCTGTTGCTGTACTTCTTGACCGTGATCACCGGGCTAGGGTGAGGGGCGGAGGGCCTCCACCGCAAGGTCGCGGGGCGCGCGCTCCAGGCTTGCGGCGCCCTTGCTGCGCCCGCAGCATGCCGGTCTCGACGCCCCCTGCGCCGGGCCTAGCATGCGCGCAGACCGTGAAGGACGGGCCATGACAGTGAACGGAAACGACACGAACGGACGACCGACACCGTGGCTCGGTCCCCTCGCGACGCTCCTCGGCGCGGGCGGGCGAGGCGAGGGAGAGACCCCCGGCGCGAGCACGAACCCCTTCGACGGGCTTCGTGGCTGGGAGCTCTTCAAGGAGAGCTACGACGCTTGGGAGCGAGCGGTCTCGCCCTTCTTCGAGAGCATGCTCCGCAGCGCGAACCTTCTCGAGCCCGGTGGCTCCCTGCTCGGGACCATGACGCAGTGGCGCCAGCAGCAGCAGCGCATGGCAGCGGCGTGGTGGTCGCTCTTCGGGCTGCCGACGCGCAGCGATCAGCAGCGCACCCTCCACGCCATCAACGAGCTCCAGAGCCGACTCATCGACCTCGAGGAGAAGCTCCACGACCTCGAGGCGCGGCGCGTGGCGTGGGAGGAGGCGGAGTAGATGTCCGAGACGGCCACTTCCGGCGAGGACGGCTAGCGAATGGACGTGACTCCCTTGCTCGAGGTGCGGCCGGCGCCGCACATCGTGTTCGAGCAGGCGGCGCGCCACGGCGACGCGCCGCGCTTCTGGATCCCCGCCGGCGACGGGCTCGAGGCCGTCAGCTGGCGCGCCTTCGCCGACCAGGTCCGCGACGTGGCGCTCGCGCTCCGCGAGGAGCTGGCTGCGGGTGACTTCGCCTGCATCTTCGCCGCGAACCGCGTCGAGTGGCTCTCGGCGGCGCTCGGCATCCAGGCGGCCGGGGGCGCCATGGTGCCGATCTACGGGTCGAGCACGCCGGAGCAGGCCGGTTACGTGGTCGAGCACAGCGGCGCCACGGTGGTCTTCGTGGACGGCGAGGTGCTCCTCGAGCGCGTGCTGCGGAGCTGGCCGAGCTACGCCGGCGTCCGCCGCATCGTCTGCCTCTCGGACGACCTCGACCCCGCCGCAACCGCCGCGCGCGTCGGGGGAGACGCGCTGCCGAGCGCGGAGGAGCTCGCCGCTCGCTTCATGACCCTCGGGGAGCTGAGGTGCCGAGGGGCCGAGAAGCACGCGGCGGACCCCATGGCCATCGAGCGCGCCCTCGATGCCGTCGATCTCGATGCGTACGCGGTGATGCTCTACACGAGCGGCACGAGCGGGCGGCCCAAGGGCGTCCCGCTCACCCACCGCAACGTCGGCGAGAACGGGAGCGACTGGCTCCGCTGCAACGGGCCCCTCGTGGAGGAGGGCATGGTCGACCTCCTCTGGCTGCCCATGAGCCACATCTTCGGCTTCGGGGAAGCCTGCCTCGGCAACCAGCTCGGATGGACGAGCACGCTCTGCGAGCCGATGAACGTGCTGGCGCAGCTCCCGAAGGTGCGGCCCCACGTCTTCATGAGCGTGCCCAGCGTGTGGGAGAAGCTGGCGACGCTCGCCGGCGGGCCGGGCGCGCCGCTCCGCGCGCGCACGGGCGACCGGCTGAGCTTCTGCCTGAGCGGCGGAGCCGGGCTGAAGCGCGAGGTGAAGGAGCTCTTCATGGAGAGCGGCCTCCTCATCATCGAGGGCTACGGGCTCACGGAGTGCAGCCCGACGCTCACGCTCAACCGCCCGGACGACTTCCGCTTCGACAGCGTAGGCAAGCCCCTGCCCTCGGTGGAGCTCAAGCTGGCGGAGGACGGCGAGATCCTGGCGCGCGGGCCCAACGTCTTCGCGGGCTACCACCGCAACCCGGAGGCCACGGCCGAGGCCTTCGACGACGAGGGCTTCTTCCGCACGGGAGACATCGGCCGCTTCACCGAGGACGGCTTCCTCCAGATCATCGACCGGAAGAAGGACATCCTCGTGACCGCCGGTGGCAAGAACGTCGCCCCGGCCAACATCGAGATCCGCTTCCAGCACGACCCGCTGGTGGACCACTGCGTGGTTTACGGCGACGGGCGGAAGTACCTGGTCGCGGCGCTCTGGCCGAGCGCCGAGGCCCGGGAGGCCCACGCCGACCCCCGGGCCCTCCGCAGCGCGCTCGAGGGCTCCGTGGCGCGCGTGAACGGGGAGCTCGCGCGCTTCGAGACGCTCAAGAAGTTCCTCATCGTCGACGATCCGCTCACCGTCGAAGGCGGCATGCTGACGCCCACGCTCAAGGTGAAGCGCAAGCAGGTCGTGGCACGCTACGAGACCTCCCTCGCTGCGCTCTACGACGCGCCTAGGTAGGCTGCAGCCCCTGGAGCCCCACGCCCGTGTTTCGAATCGCCAAGGCCACGACGCGCCTCTTCTCCCTCGCCCGGCGGCCGGAGCCCGCCGTGGGCCAGACGCCGCACGACGTCGTCTACGCCGAGAACAAGTGGCGCCTGCTCCACTTCCGGGGACCCGAAGCGCCGCGCGAGCGCACGCCCATCGTGATGGTGCCCTCGCTCATCAACCGCTGGTACGTCCTCGACCTCATGCCGGGCCGGAGCTTCGTCGAGTACCTCGTCGACGAAGGCCATGACGTCTACGTCATCGACTGGGGCAAGCCGGGTCCGGAGGACCGCTACCTCCGCTTCGAGGACGTGGTGTTGCGGACCATCGGCCGCGCGCTTCGCCACGCGACGGACCGAAGCGGCGCGCCCCGGGCGCAGCTGCTCGGCTACTGCATGGGCGGGACGCTCGCGAGCATTCACGCGGCCGTCGCCGGCGACCCCGGGCACCCGCTGCCCAACCGCGTCGCCTCGCTGACGAGCCTCGCGGGTCCCGTGCGCTTCCACGACGAAGGCCTGCTCTCCACCTGGACGCGGGTGCCGACCTTCGACGTGGACGCCCTCGTGGACGCCTTCGGCAACGTCCCCTGGCCGCTCCTCGTAGCCAGCTTCCAGCTCCTCAAGCCGACGCTCACGCTCTCGAAGCAGCTCTACCTCGTCGACCAGGCCATCAAGGATGGCGCGTGGAGCGAGGACTTCCTCGCGGGCTACCTGGCCAAGGAGAAGTGGGCGAACGACAACGTGAGCCTCCCCGGTGAGGTCTTCCGCACCTGGGTGCGGGAGCTCTACCAGCGGGACGGCCTCGTCAACGGCACGCTCCGTCTCGGGGGACGCCGCGTGGACCTCGCGCACGTGACCTGCCCGACGCACGCCATCAGCTTCGAGCACGACTACATCGTGCCGAAGGACGCCGCCGCGGCGCTGGCCGAGCTGGTGGGTGCCGAGCGCGTGACCCACACGCATCTCGCGGGCGGCCACGTGAGCTCCGTGGTGAGCAAGTCCGCCCGAAAGCGGCTCTGGCCGGCGCTCAGCCAGTGGTGGCGCGAAGCGACGCAGCCCCTCGCCCAGGTGGACGCCCGGCCCAACTGAGCTCCCGCCGCCAGAACGCGACGCGACCGGACCCGCCCCCGATCGAGCGCGCCGCAGGTCCGGAGCCCGCGGCGCGCAGCTCCGGAGCGCCGAGCGCTCAGCGGAAGTGGTAGGTCAGCGAGAAGCTGACGACGTCGAGGTTCGACCGGATGCGGCCGATGTTGACCCGGGTCCCCTCGCCGAACTGCGACTGGAAGTCACCCGGTGCCACGGGGTCCTGCGCGGCCTGCGACGGATCCGAGACCACGTCCCCCGCCTCGTTGATGAACTGCCCGCTGGCGTTCTGCCGCGGCGCCGTCGCCTGGTTGGTCTCGTAGGCCGTCCGCGTCTCGTCCGAGGCGCCGGCACCGATGGGGAGCCGCGCCGCGCGCGCCCGCTGCCCTTCGCTCGAGAGCCGCGAGCAGTTGGCGTCCTGCGCGCAGTTGAGCTGGCGAAGCCGCGGGTCGCTGGTCGTCTGGGACACGCCGGCCTCGCCGGTGGTGATCACCTCGGTGCGCTGGTGAATGTGCGCGTAGGCGAAGGTGAGGTCCCAGCGGCCGACGCGGACCGTGAGGCCACCGTGGCCGCCGAAGCGCATGAGCGGTGCGATGTCGATGCGCTCGAAGCCGTCGCGGACGCCCTTCGTCTCGAAGGAGAAGCCGCCGTGCAGGGCGACGACGCCCGGCACCAGGTTGTAGCTGCCGCCGAGGCGGAGCGAGAGCTGGTCGAGCCACTGGCGGTCGACGCGCACGTCGCTGGGGACCGTGCCCGTCAGCAGGTTCACGTCGTCGAGACCCGCCGTGTAAAGCGGACCGAGGAGCGCGAAGACCTCGTTGCAATCGCGGTCCGGGTAGTCGCCGTCCCGGGGGTCGTTGTTGAGCGTCGCTCCGTCACAGCGGCCCGGCCGGATGTTGCTCGCCTCGACCAGCGAGTTCCGTTCCCAGACGGCGTTGAGCTCGATGTCCCAGCGCTCGTTGTTCATCGGGTCGTTCATGACGCGGTCGTCGCCGAAGGCCCGCGTCGGGTCGTCGTCGCCGCCGTCGAGCCCCTGGTTCCGGGGCCGGATGCGGTCCGCGTAGCGGACGCCGATGGCCATCTGCCAGGGCTGGGGCGAGAAGACCTCGGTGTTCGGGATGAGGAGCTCGTCGAAGCCCCGGTCGTTGTAGTAGCCGGTCGTCACCTGAAGGTCGCCCTCGGCGGTGATGTCGTCGGTCCAGGTGAAGGTGTAGGAGAGCGAGAGGTTGTCCGTCGGGTTCGCCGCGATGGACCCGGTCACGCGCGGGACGAAGGGGTCGACGGCGCCATCGACGTTCGAGAGCACGTCGTCGTTGAAGTTCTCGCCGCGGAAGGACCGGCTGATGGTCCGTAGATTGAGGATGGCGAAGCCCGACGCGAAGGAGGCGCCGATGCGGATCTTGTCCGTGAGCTTGTAGCCGATGCCGACGGTCGGGAACGCGACGCTCAGGTCCTGGTCGACCAGGTTGTAGCGCGTGGGCGCCGGGAGGATGCCGAGCGGGGAGCCGGGCACCGGCACGGTGCCGAGCACGTCGCGCGCCACGGGGATGCCGTTCTCGTCGAGCACGGCGTCGCTCGGCACGTCGACGGGCACGTCGAAGGTCTCGCCGGGGCCGATCATCCCGTCCCCGTTGGCGTCGAAGGTCCGGGTGACGGTGTCCAGCTCGTTGTTGCCGTCGGCGTCGTAGACGCTCCGATCGACCTCGACGCGGCGGGTCTGCCCGAACTGCGCTTCGCCGACGCCGAAGGGCGCGAAGAAGCCGATGCCGAGGCCGATGCGCTCGGTGATGCGCCAGCTGAAGCCGAGCTGCGGGACGAGGTTGAAGTTCGGCTGGTTGCACACCTCGGGGAAGGGGAGCGCGCCGACGGAAGCGGTCGTGGCCCCGGGGGTGAAGATCGAGGCACCGTCCGTGCTCGCGCTGAGGGTGGATCCCGGGCCGGGGATGCCGCGGACGTTGTCGGGGTCCGAGGGGTCGCCGAGGAGCACGTTCGTATCGGCGATGCCGTTGCCGTCGAGGTCCTGCACGATGGCGCCATCGAAGGAGAAGTCGTTCGGAGGCTGAACGAGCTCACCGTTCGGGCCGCGCGTGGGGTAGCCGCCGTAGGTGCCATCCCGCTGGAAGCAGAGCTGGTAGAACGCCATGTGCGCGTTCAGCCCGAGCTGCATGCCGCGCATCTCGGCGAGGTTCGCCGGGTTGAAAAAGGTCGCCATGGGGTCGTCGGCGCGCGTGAAGAACGCGCCGCCCCGGGCCAGGGGCCGCGTCCCGGATTCCGGGAACTGCGTGCCGCCGGCGAAGGCGAGCGAGGGTGTGAGCACCAAGGCGACCGCGAGCACGCGCCCGAGGTGAGTCCCAATACGCCAAGCCATCCCGTACATCCTCGATGCGATCGCGGCCGGCGCCCCCGTGCGCCGCCGTCCCCGGTGCCCGCACTTGAATCCAGATTCAGGTCCCAGGTCAAGTGTCACGCACCGGTGACGGTGCCTTCGGAAGCCGGATTTCGGGCCTCGAGGCCGCCCTGCGGACGACGCGGGATTCATGCCAGGGGACCCCGATCCGTTTATGGTTCCGCCGTGCCTCGCAGTTCCGCACCGGCGGCGATGGCCACGCTGCTCGTCGCCCTCGCTTCCGGCGCGTGGCCTGCGCGGGCGCAGGTGGACGCGACGGCGGCTGCGCGCGCGCTCTTCGCGGAAGGTGTGGATGCGGCGACGGCGGAGGACTGGAGCACCGCCGAGGACCGCTTCGCACGGGCCCTCGCGCTGCGGTGGGCGCCTCCCATCGCGTACAACCTGGCCCAGGCCCAGATCCGTCGCGGTCGCTACGTCGCGGCCACCGAGAACCTCCGCGCAGTGCTTCGGAGCGAGGACACGGAGCCGGACCTCCTCGAGGCCGCCGCGCCCCTGCTCGCCGAGGCGGAATCCCAGCTCGGACGGCTCGTGGTTCACGTGCGCGGCGATCGCGAGGGGCTCACGGTGCGCGTCGGCGCCGAGGAGGTCCCCGAGGCGATGTGGGACGTGGCCATCCCGGTGGACCCTGGTGCGCTGGAGGTCGTCGCGCTTCGAGACGGCAACGCGACGGCACGGGCCGAGGCGCGCGTCGCGCCGCGAGAGCGGGCGGAGGTGATCCTCGAGATCCCCGAGGCGCCGACGGCGGAAGCGGCGGCCCGGGCCGCCCTCGCGGCGGAAGAGCGGCAGCTCACGCGCGCGGCAGCGACTCCGCCGAGGGAGCGCGCGCCCGCCGACGCGCGGCGACGGCGCCGCCGCATCATCGTGGGGAGCGCGATCGCCGTCGTGGCCGTCGCCGCGATCGGGACGGTCCTGGCGCTGACGCTCGGCGCCGACCCCGCCCCGCCGGCCGGAGACCTGGCGCCGGGTGCGCTCCCCGGGAGCGTCTTTTGACCCGCGCTCGGCGACGGGGCCGGCTCGCGGGCGTGGTCCTGACCTGCCTCGCGCTCGGGTGCAGCGACGGGCTGACGGAGATCGTCGTCGTCGTCTACGCCGAGCACGACGTCCCCGAGGCCCTCGACGAGCTTCGCGTCCAGACCATCGGCTTCGGAGACCCGGAGTCCGCCGGCGCGGACCGCGTCGGCGCAGAAGCCGGAGGTCGCCTCACGGACGAGAACGGACTGCCGCGCTACGTGGCCTTGCGGCGCACCGCCGGCCCCGTCGGCCCCTTCGAGGTGCGCGTGACGGGGCTCTCGAGGGGGCGCGCCGTCACCCGCCGGCGCGCCGTCGTGAACTTCGTACCCGGCGAGCGGCGCACCCTCGAGGTGCGGCTCCTGACGGCGTGCTCGGAAGAGCGCGACCGCGAGTGCGAGGGGCAGCTGGAGGTCGAAGAGTGCGACCAGACGGGCTGCACCTGCGGGGTCGACGGCGACTGCGTCAGTGCCGTCGTACCTCGGGAGCGGCTCCCGCTCTGGACCGGCGACCCGGCGACGGTGGACGCCGGCACCCCCGATGCGGCGGTGGACGGCGGCGCGGCGGACGGGAGCGACCTCGCCGGCGAAGAGATGGGTCCGGAGCTCGGTCCGATGGACATGGCCGAGGAGGACATGGGCCGTGAAGACCTGGGCGCGGAGGACATGGGCGCAGAAGACATGGGCGCGGAAGACATGGAGCCGACCTGCGTTCCGACGACGGACTGCGGCCGCTGCGTCTGCGACGACGGGTGCTGCACCCTCGCCTGCTCCACGGACGACGACTGCGAGCCCGAGTGCCTTCCGGGCACGAGCTGCGAGATCGACGGGGAGGGCGCGTCCAACCTCGAGGTCTTCTGCGACGACGCCGACTGCGTCGTCCACGCGCGCCGCGCCAGCAACGTCTTCGTCGAGTGCGAGGACGCCACCTGCGTCGTCGACTGCCGAAACACGGCCAACTGCACCGTCGAGTGCAACGACTCGTCGTGCCTCGTCGACTGCCGCGGCGCGAGCAACTGCGCCATCGAGCGCTGCCGGCCCGGCGACGCGGAGCGCTGCGCCGGGAACCGGCGCGGCTGCGGGCGCCCCTGCCCCTGACGGGCGCGCGACCCGACGACGACGGGCGACGAGCGCTCAGAAGCCCGGATCGGTGACGATCCCGACGGGCGCCATGGGGGTGCTCGGCC
>CALCTH010000192.1 GCA_937893795.1 uncultured Myxococcales bacterium
GGGCCAGCGCGCGGAGCAGCTGCTGCACGGCGGCGAAGAAGCGATTGCGACGCTCCCGTGCCTCGGCCGACGCGCGCGCCTGCCCGGGCGCGGCGTCTTCTCCGTGCGCCTCGTGCTCGAACCAGAAGCGGCAGCAGCCCTCGGCGCAGGCGAGCCAGCGAGTCTCGGCCGGCGCGGGGCGGCCGGCCTTGCGCAGCCGGTCGAGGGACTGCTGCACGAGGCGCGCGAAGGGCGCGTAGGCGCGGTGCTTCTCGCAGCGCGCTTCGAGCACCGTGTGCCCCGCGCGGCGGGCTCGCTCTGCAAAGGTGGTGACGAGCGCCGTCTTCCCCACCCCCGAGGGGCCGGTGAGCACGATGAGCTCGGCCCCGCCGTGGGTCACCGCGCCCAGCCGGGCGCGGAGCGCGTCGAGCTGATCCTCGCGTCCCACCATGGGGAGCGGACGGGGAAGCAAGGGCGTGGGGACCGGCGGCATGGGACGAAGCAAGGGCTCCGCGCCGGGGGCGACGGAGGGAACGCGGCGCTCGGCCCGCGAGTGCTTCATGCGTCTGTCCTTTCGAATGAGAGCAAGCGGCGGCGCAACGGCCGCACGAAGAAGACATCAAGTTCCATGCCCACCCACGGGTGCGTCCGAGCGGCTAGAAACCCCTGCTTTTCTAAGGGGATCGGAGCACCCGTCAGGGAAGCAACGGTAGGGCGTGCGCTCTCCTAACGGGACCTCAGGCGGCGCCGGCGCGCGACACGCACCCGTCCTGAGCGCCCCACCGCGGGGTTCCCGGGACGACGACGCGAAGCGTGCGTCGGGCTGACGGCGTGCGCCCTTGGCCTCCCCTGGGCGGGTCTCTCGCCGGCGCGCCGCAGGGCGTGTCCTCGGGCGAATCGCCTGCAGGACGGGCTCCGCGGGGCGGCTGGCACGGGCGTTGCGCTTTCACCTCACGAACGCAGCGCGAGCCTCTTTGCTGCGTGCGTTCGCCTAACGCTTTCGTCCCGACTCTCCGACCGAGGTGCGCTCGTGCATCGCTCGCCCACGCTCTGCCTTCTCCTGGCCTTGTTTTCCGGCCTCTCGTCCGCTTGTGACAACGAGCAACCGCCCGTCAATCGCGTGGGCGTCAACGTCGTCGACAAGTCCCTCTTCACGGGAAGCTGGTACTACAACCGCGTCGTCATCGACGTCGACTACGAAGCGGCCAGCGTCGGGACCTTCCCGGGGGATACCGCCTACGACTTCAGCCAGGGCCTCGGCTTCTCTCTGCCCAGGGTTCGCTGGGTCATCGACGAAGACACGCTCTTCGCCTTCCGCGACTACGAGCTGATCGAGGGCATCAATCCGCCCGACACGAACAGCGCGCCGGGCGCGAACCTGGGCGAGCCCGTCGCCGCGTGGCGGGTCGAGAGCCACTTCGACATCCGGCGGGCCTACTCGCCCACGACCGGCGAAGAGGAGAACGTGCTCGTCGAGAACACCACGGACCGCCGCTGGTGGGAGCGCCAGTACATGCGCGTCGACTGGTCGCAGAACCTACTGCCCGCCTACTACGGGCAGGTCTACAAACTCGAGGAGATCTTCGGGAGCTACGAGCGCGAGCCCGCGGGCCTCTTCGTGCAGGGCGCCTCGGACTTCCCGGACAGCTGGCGGCCGCGCTTCGACTTCATGGGCTGCGCGGGCCTCGACGACGAGAGCGAGCGCTGCGAGGCCGGCGGCCGCGGGGAGCGCGAGCTCGCCGAGGACTACGCCGCCGGCGACCTCTACCACATGAGCTTCGTGACCCAGGAGCTGGTCAGTCCCGGCGAGGTGCCGGACCCCTTCACGGGGCAGATGACCAACTACTGCCTCACGGCCTACACGCAGGCGCCCATCTGCACGACCACGGCGGTCTTCGTCCGCAACAGCTTCCTGAAGGTGAGCGATACACGGCAGTACGTCGCGGAGAACTGGGACGACGGTCGCTTCGATCGGCACGGGTTCTTCCGGAACGAGCGCCCCGTCTTCGACCGCTCGACCGACGCGGGAGACCCGAGCTTCGGGCTCTCGGACTTCATGAACTACAACGTGAATCGCCAGAACATCTGGCGCGATTGGTACGAGACGGACGAGGCCGGGAACCCGATCCTCGATGACAGCGGCGCCCGGCGCGCCGTGCCCTATCCCGACCGCCGCATCCGCCGAAACGTCTGGACGACGACGCCGGAGATGCCCGCGCACCTCATGGAGCCGAGCTTCGACGTCGTCGCGCAGTGGAACGCCGTGATGATGGAGACGGTGCGCAACCTCCGCGGCGAGGCGGCGCCTCGCTATGCCCGGGTCGCCTGCCAGACCGACGACCCCGACGGCTACTGCTTCTGCACCGAGGATCCCGAGCGCCCGGACGAGGTGCTCAACCCGAGCTGCCCGGGCGTCTACGACCCTTTCGTCTCCCCGGACGAGGTGCGCAGCGCCGGCGTCATCACGAACGGCGCCGAGCCCTTCGACTGCTACGTGGAGACCCCGGCCTCTTTGGACGACTTCGACTGGGACGCGCCGGACCTCAGCGACCGCGACTTCTACCCTTGGTACGACGCGCGCTTCGTCGGCGACGAGTGCGTGATGACGCTCGACGTCAACACCTGTCACAAGGCCGCGGTCGCCGCGAACGAGGGCGCGACGGCGGGCCTCGAGTGCGAGGAGCGCGGCGATCTTCGCTACCGCTTCCTCAGCTACGTCGCGCAGCCGGGCACGCGCTTTCTCGGCGTGGCGACGCTCCGCGGGGATCCCGTGAGCGGGGAGGTCATCTCCGGCGACGCGAACATCGGGGGCCCGGCCCTCGACGGCTACCGCACCTTCGCGCTCCAGACGCTCGACCTCGTCAACGGCGACATCTCCGACCGCGAGTTTCTCATCGGCGAAGACATCCGTGCCTACGCCGACGATCTCAACCGCGCCGTGCCGCCGGCCGCGCCCCAGGAGCCCTTCCTGCCGGCGCCCGGTCTCGCCGGGGGCATGCCTTCGGCGCCGGGCGTGGACCACGGCTCGATCATGCGGCGCATGGAGGCCTTCGCGGGCCGCGCCGAGCGCCTCGCAGGCCCCGACGGTCGCGGCAGCATCCTGCAGGACCGGCTCCGGCAGCTCGCGGGCACGGACATCGAGCAGCGACTCCTCGGCAACCCCGACATGCTGGCGATCGCCGGCGTCGACACGCTGAACGAGGGCTTCGACTTCGGCGACGTGCCCGAGGGCATCGCGCTCCGCGCCTCGCCCTTCCGCACGGGCGCATCGCCCATGGAGCAGCTGACCTACCAGTTCGATACCGAACGCGAGGTCGGCGAGGCCAACGTGATGATGCCGAACGAGTACGTCGACCACTCGGTGCTCGAGTTCGCCAACCGGCACCGCGACTGGCCCCGCGCGCGCCTCGAGATCGCGCTCAACCAGCTGCTCTTCTTCCAGACGCAGCTGCACGAGCTCGGCCATTGCCTCGGCCTGCGCCACTCCTTCGGCGCCAGCACGGACATCCCGAACTACGACGCCGAGTACCACGCCATCGACGAGCGCTTCCCCTACCCGGACGCGCGGGACTTCGACACGGACGGGGCGTCGGGGCTCAGCGAGGACGAGCAGGCCCGCTACGAGGCGGCCTATGCCGACATCAAGGAGACGCGGGAGCTCGCGGGCGCGGACCGATGGATGACGAGCTCCATCATGGAGTACACGGCGCAGTGGTACGAGCGCACGCAGAGCGGCGCCTACGGCCCCGGCGCCTACGACGTCGCCGCCGTCTCCTTCGGCTACGGCGACGTGGTCGAGGTCTACGAGAACGAAGCGCGCCTCCCCGTTCGCGACATCAACGTCTCGAACACGCCGAAGCGCTGGGCGCGCTACTACCGCGGCGGCGAGAGCTGCGAGACCGACGCGCAGTGCCCCTTCAGCCTCGAGGGGAGTGACGCCGCGGAGCTGCTGGCGGTGCAGATCGAGGCGGGTCTCACGCAGACCTGCCGGCCGCATCCGAACGGGAGCGCCTTCGGGCGCCTCTGCTCGAACTTCGACCAGGACGCGGCGGCCCTCGTCACCTCCGAGGACGCCACCCCGCCCTTCGCGCCCGTCGAGTACCGCTTCTGCACCGATGACCGCGTGGGCACCTACGCCTGGTGCCACCGCTTCGACGAGGGCGACAGCTACCGCGAGATCGTTCGGAACACGCAGGAGCAGTACGAGCGCCAGTACATCTTCACGAACTTCCGGCGCTACCGGCGGACCTTCTCCTCGGGCGGCTATCTCTTCAATCGCCTCATCGGGCGTCAGTACATGACGCTCCAGGCCATCGCCCAGAACCTGATGTTCACCTATCAGGCGGACCCCGAGTACCAGGAGACGACGGGTCCCTTCGGCTTCGACGACCACTTCCTCGCCGCCGCCGATACGATGAACTTCTACGCCCGGGTCATCGGGCAACCGGAGATCGGCTCCTTCGCGTTCAGCGACGTGCAGAACCGCTACGTCTCCGTCAGCGAGCGCCCCGACGTCCCGGGCGCGCAGCTCCAGCTCCCCCTCGGGGCCGCGCGCTACTTCGGATCCGAGTACCAGACGACGCTCTCGGGCATCACGCGCCTCGAGCTCATCGGCACCTTCGCCGAGAAATACAACACGATGGCCATGCTCACGCAGCGCGGCTTCGTCACGGACTACACGCGCGACGTCCCCTTCTGGACGAACTTCTACGACCTCTTCCCCGCGGAGATGGAGTCGCTCTTCCGCGGATTGATCGCGGACGACTCGGCCTCCATGGCGCCGCGCGTCACGTGCGGGTCCGGTGAGTTCCCCAGCTGCGCGGATCCGCAGCTCGTCTACCTCGATCTCTATCGCGGCGATTGCACCGACGGCCCGGGCTCCCCCGGTTGCCGCGCCTCGCCGGAGGAACGCTACGCCGACCTGCCGACCATCGACGGCGACTTCATCACGACGCTCCGCTACTGGGCGATGATCTGGTCTCTCGTCGGCTTCCCCGTTCTCTTCGACACGCGCTACGAAAACCAGCTCTACGTCTGCGCGGAGGGCAACGGCGCGTGCTTCGACGTCGCCGAGGACGACGTGGCCTACGAGCTCGGCGTCACCTCGGCAGAGGAGTCCGACGTCGTCCGCTACGACGCGACGCGCTACGGACAGGTCTTCGTGGCGCGCCGCATCGCCACGCGCGCGGGTTTGCCCGAGGGCAACGAGCCGGGCTTCGGTCTCCTGAAGAAGCTCCAGGAGCAGAACTACCTGCTGGAGATCCTGAAGAGATACCGAGGGGACTTCGGGGGAGGCGAGTACGCCGTGACCAACCTCGGGGCGCTCGACGTGGACCGGCTCGACGCCCTCGGCTTCTCCCTACCCACGCGGGACGACGCCGTCGACGACCAGATCGACGAGCTCGAACGGGAGGTGCCCGAGCAGGAAAACCTGGTCTTCGCGCTCATGGAGCTTCTCCGGCGCTTCCGCGTGAACGGGTGGGGTGCGCTGTGAGGCCCGCCGACACGCGCTTCGGTTTTCTCTTCGACCTGCCTGCCTGGAGCCCCGCCGTGCCCGCCTTCACGCGCTCTCTTCCGCTTCGCATCCTGGCCTTCGCCGCGCTCGCGTGCGCCATCGGATGCGTCGACCCCTCGCCGACGGTGAACCGGGTCCAGACCAACCTCGTCGACAAATCGATCTTCGAAGGCGAGTGGTGGACGCTCCAGACCATCGTCGACGCGAGCGGCGACGCGACCTACGTGGGCCGCGGAGCGACCTACTCCGCGTTCCCCGGCGGCTCCGGGTGGACGGACCTCGCCCTCGACCGCGGCGAGTCGCCGGCCATCGGGCGCATCGTGTGGGTGATCGACGAGGATTTCCTCTACGCCTACCGTTCCTACGAGCTCATCGACGGCGGCAACACCGACGGGCGCGACGAGGACTTCCGGGGCCAGCCGCTGGCGGCCTTCCGCATCGAAGACCACGTCGACGTCCGGAACGCCTACAACACCTTCACGGGCGAGGTGACGAACGTGCTCGAGGAGAACCGGCGCGACCGCCGCTGGTTCGAGCGCGACTACATGCGCGTCGACTGGTCGCAGAACCTCTCGACGAGCTTCGCGTTCCTCGAGGACGAGATCGAGCTCGGCCGCTATCGGCGGGAGTCGGCCCCGATCTTCTTCCCGGAGGAGGGCGCCTTCGACGAGTTCCCGCGCTCCTTCGCGCCGCAGTTCGTTCGCGTGGCCGACGACCCCGACTACCGCTTCGCCGACGAGTGGCCCGAGGACGCGGCGGACACGGTCCACTACATGAGCTTCACCTCGCTCATGATGTTCTCTCCGGGAGCGAGCTGCTTCCTCTTCGCCGGAGGCATCTGCCAGACCGTGGCGCTGCCGCTCCGGACGGCGTTCTTGCGTGTGCCGCCGAATCATCAATACGCGTCGGCGCAGCAGAGCTATCAGAGCTTCGACCGCTTCGGGACCTTCCGAACGCTCCAGCGCACCTACGTGCGCGGCGGCGAGGACGTGTCCGTGCTCCGCGAGTACTGCGACGAGGACGCCGATTGCGGCACGGAGAGCTCCCCGGGCTACTGCGACCTCGAAAACAACTGGTGCGCCGGCGGGCTGACGAGCGACCTCGGCGAGCTCGACTTCCTCACCTTCTATCGGCCGCGTCACAACCTCTCGCGGCTGCAGCTCACGGACACGGACTGCCGGTCCGACTGGGAGTGCAACGGCCTCTATCCGGACGCGCGCGAGGGCGTGCAGGGCTCGGTGTGTGACCGCGCGGCCCAGCGCTGCACCGTGCCAGCGTCCATCCGCGACGCGGACGAGAACTTCCGGACCGTCGTCTACCACCTGAACGACGGCTTCCCGCACTGGATGGTCCCGGACGCCTTCGCCGTGATCGGCGAGTGGAACGAGGTCTTCATGCAGGGCCGCCGCGTCACGACAGGCCGCGCTCTCCCGGACTACGGCATCGAAGGCAACGCCGTCGCGCCGCAGTCCGACGACCCCACGGAGTACTGCTTCACGGGCTCCCTCGACGTGCGCGCCGACGGCACCTGCCCCGGCCGCTACGACCCCTTCCGCGCGCCGGAGGAGTACGCCGCCGCGGGCGTCGCCGACCCCTACGACTGCCAGGTCGTGAACGTGGCGGGCTTCGCGGAGCCGGCGCGGCCCACGTCCTACGACGAGTATCCGATCCCCGCGGCCTACCGCTACGAGTTCGTGGGCGACGAGTGTGCCTTCGTGCTCCGGAGCAACACCTGCGATTGGTTCCGGGAGGACGGGAGCGTCGCCTGCGACGACGTCGTCGACGACGACGGGGCGCGCGTACGCTGGGAGCAGCAGGGCGACATCCGCTACCAGTTCTTCAACTACATCGACCAGGTCGGGACGCTCTTCGGCGGAGCGTCCGAGATCCGCGTCGACCCCACGAGCGGCGAGATCATCACCGCCGACGCCAACTTCTCGGCGCTCGTCACGGAGAACCTGACCTTCATCGCCAACGAGTGGTTCCCGGTGCTGCGCTGCCTCGGCGAGCTCGGCTGCGCCGAGGGCGAGGAGGGCGCCGACCTCCGCTGGACCTCCGGCGGGCCCATCCGGGAGTACTTCCAGAACCTCGGCCGGGTGGAGCTCCCGCGGACGCTCGCGCCGAGCGGCATCGAGGGCCGCTTCTTCGATCCCGACACGCGACCGCTCTTCGCCGAGCCGGCGAGCACGAGCGCCCGCGCGGCGGCGGCGCGGGCCTTCGTGGAGGACCACCTGCCGGACGTGGAGGCCCTCCAGGGCGGCAGCCCGGACAGCTTCCTCCAGCTCGGCGCCCGGCTTCGCAACCTCGCCCACACGGACATCGAGGGCCGGCTGATGGACGGGATGGGGCGCACCGGCATGCAGGGCTTCTTCGGGCCCAACGGCGCGGCGACGGTCAGCGACGTCGACCCGAGCGCGACGCTCCTCGACGAGGACATCCTCGAGCGGGTCTCGCCCTTCCGCGGCAACGGTCACATCGGCGCCGTCACGGCGGAGCAGGAGCGCACGCTCGAGCTCGGCGAGCGGGGCGTGGACTTCACGGAGTACACGGACGTCTTCAGCTTCCTCCGAAACCGCTACTGGGAGTACTTCGCGGAGGCCTTCCGCGGGCGGCCCACCGAGGAGGCCGCCATTCGCATCGCGCAGATGTTCCTCCGGAGCGTGCAGCGCCACGAGATGGGGCACAGCGTCGGCCTCCGGCACAACTTCGCCGGCAGCGTCGACCGCGACCACTTCGGCGACGGCTACTTCCACCTCGTCGTCGACGGGCCCGAGGGGGCGCGGCTGCCCGTCCGCGACGACTTCGATGCGGACGGCGACGGGGTCAACGGAGGCGGCGAGCTCGACGCCTACTACGTGGCGCTCCGCGATGCGAGGAACCTCCGGGCCGCGCGCGGCGCGCACAACTACATGACGGCGTCGATCATGGACTACAACGGCGACCTCTCGGACAGCTACGGGCTCGGTCGCTACGACAGGGCCGCGCTGATGTGGAGCCACTACGACCAGGTGGAGGCGTACACGGCGGACCCGCGCATCAGCTCCGAGGACTCGAACGACGGCCTGCACCGCGCGCACACGACGCCGCGCCGCTGGCTCGAAGCCTACGAAGGCGGGCAGCGCTGCGACACGGACGCGGACTGCCCCTTCAACCAGGCGCGCGCCGGGGACTCACCGGTCTTCCAGCGCTGCGTGCGGAACCGGCGCAACGAGGCCAACCCGAGCTTCACGAACCCGTGCACGGACGGCGACGAGGAGCTCTGCGTCTGCACGGACTTCGACTCGGACTTCACGGAGTACGTGGACGCCTTCCGCGACCCGACGACGGCGCGGCTCACGGGCTACGACGCCGACGTGGACGGCGACGCGGCCATCGACCACTTCCCCGTGCGCTACCAGTTCTGCTCGGACCGGCGCGCTTTCGACCTCTCCTGGTGCACGCGGCACGACGCGGGCGAGTCCTTCCAGGAGATCATCGACCACTACCGGCGCGAGTTCTACGAGCGCTACGCGACGGCGGCCTACCGGCGCTTCCGGCCGTCGGGGGCGCGCGCGGGCACGTCGCTGACGTCCATCGTCGCGGTGACGAAGATCTTCCAGCACTTCTACTACCGGCTCTTCTTCGAGCCGGGCTTCGAAGAGGACACGGGCCCCTTGGGCTTCCTGAACCAGATCGAGGCGTCCCTCGACGCGTCGAACTACCTGATGGAGCTCGTAGACCTGCCGGACGAGGGGAACTACGTGCTCGACCAGCTCACGGGGCACTACGGGCAGATGTCGGACGCCATGGACGCGCCGGGCGCCGAGTTCTCGCTGGCGCCGGGGCAGGGCTTCGGCATGTGGACCCAGTACCAGGAGGGGCACCAGGGCTTCTTCCGGGCCGAGCGTTCGGGCGTCTTCTTCGACAAGTGGTTCGCCATCCTCGGGCTCCTGAACCGGAACTGGGGCAACAACTTCACCGTCGACGAGCGCTTCAACGTGAACTTCTTCGAGCTCTACCCGGACGAGGTCACGGAGTTCATGGGCGGGGTGATCCTGGACGAGCCGCGCTGGTTCGCGCCGCGGGTGACCTTCGACGACGAGGGCCAGCCGGTCATCCGGCACATGACCTTCAACCGCGGGGAGCGCTTCGCCGACGGGCTCTGGCGCGCGGACGTGCCGAGCCAGGCGGAGAGCTACCCGGAGCCCGCGCTCGATGGGACGACGAACGCGACGCTCAGGAGCTGGGCGACGGTGGCGGCGCTCGCGCTCATCCCGACCTTCGGCGGGAGCGTGTCGGACGCGGTCTTCGAGCAGAGCCTGCGCATCTTCCGCCTCGGCGAGGGTTCGGGCTTCCGCATCGTCGACACGCAGGCTGACGGCCGCCCGGCCTGCGCCTACGGCGCGCAGCGCGTCGACGATGCGCATCTGCTGGTCGATCCGGACGTGGACGACGGGTGCAGCACGGCCCAGGACGCAAGCTACGCCGTCTACACCTCGGACGACCTCGGAACGAGCTTCGTCGCGGCGAAGGTGCGCGCGAGCGTGACGCGCCTGAACACGGAGCAGGAGAGCCTCGGCTTCCAGCTGCTCCGCAAGATGATCGACACCCAGCGCCAGCTCCACGAGCTCGAAGCCGCCGGCGAAACCGACGACGCGCTCGAGCTTCGACGGCGCCTCGAGGAGGACGAGTCCTTCCTCATCTACCTGCTCGACGTGCAGGAGCGCTTCGGGATCTCCTTCTAGGAGGCCGGGCGGGGCCGCGCGGTCGGGAGCCCGACCACGACGGCCTCGCCGACGTCTCACTTGCCGACCTTTCCCTCGTTGCAGCCCGGAATCCTGTCGCCCGAGTTGAGCCGGTACTCCGTGGGGTAGGGCGACGAGAGTCGAAGGGGACTGCGAGCGCTCCCGGCAGCGGGGCAGGAACGGAAGCGCCAATCCCGGCAAACCACCTCGCGCATGACGACGCGCCGGCCGAGGCGTCGAGTCACGAAGCCTCGAAAGCGAACCTGGGCACCGGGGACCGAGGATACCGGAGCCACGGCGGGTCGGAAGTGCAGCCAGCGCTGCTGGTCACGCTCCTCGATGCAGGCGTCGGCCGGGTGACGTAGTCGGAACACCGTGACGGTGGGCGGCCGAAAGCAACCGCAGACCAGCACCACCAGCGTGGCCATCCAGGCGGGGCCGGGTCGCGCAGGCGTCACCGTTCCCCTGACGCCGCGCCGCGGTCGTCTGTTCCAGGCACGGCCGGCTCTGGCCGTAGGAGAGGTCTTCGCGAGGGACTACCGGCCACGTGGCCTACGACTCGACGGTCGTGTCTCGGGCGGGCGGCGGTCCGGGCATTCGTGGTAGGCGCCGCTCTGGCTGCCCCGCTCGCCGCGGCACGGCCGACCATGAGCCTCCTGCGCGGCTCTCGGCAGTGCCCAGGCTCTCGAACTCCGATAGGCGCGTCTCTCGGGCGCCTAAATGTCGAGCGAGTCGCCCAAGCGCGGCATTTCCTGCGCCCATGAGCGCGCAATGCCGCTCAGGCGGGCTCTTGGCGCAGGGCAATCTGCTTCCTGGCCGGTTGCGAAGGCTCTCGGGGCGCCGATAGCTGCGCGTATCGGATGTTCTCGTCTTTGGGCGCCACGAGCGCCGTTCGTGAGCCTCATCGCGCGGTGTGGTGCGCGCGCGGTGCGCGGATGAGTGCCCGCGAACGGCCGTTGGGGGAAGGAGAGGCTTCTTCGGCCAGACCAAGCGAATTGGTGGCCACGTGGCCTACGCCGCCCGACGGCCGGCGGCTCAGCCTCCCTCGCCGCCCGGCGCGCAGTCCTCCTCGCATTCGAGCTCGGGGAGCGGGTCGACGGGGATGGGGTGCGGGTCGCCCTGGAAGGGGTCGTCGCGGAGCGTGTGGCTCGTGCGGGTGTCGCGCGGGGCCCAGGGGAGGTCGACGGGGATCGGGAAGGGGTCGCCCCGGAACGGGCCCGACCAGGACCGGCGCATCATGTGCACCGTGTCGAGCTCGCGCGGCGCGACGTCGGCGAGGCGGGGCGTGCGTTCGTCGACGGGGCGCGTGAAGGTCCCGTGCTCCTGGCTCAGCGCTCTCGCATAGCGCTCGAGGGTCAGTCGCTCGACCGCCCCGTCGTCCGCCGCGAGGTCCGCCACCAGCGCCGGCACCGCGTCGACGCATCGGAGCACGCCGTCCACCCGCAGCACGGCCAGCTCCCGGTGCGAGGGCAGCACCTCGAGCACCGCCTGCTCGCCCCACGCCACGTGGTCTTCGCAGCCGGCGTCGAGCGCGTCGACGCGGGCCTCGACGTCGAGGCTCGCCATCTCGACGAGCGGCGCCCGCTGCGCCGCGGGCTCGTTCGGATCGCCCAGCGGGGCCGCACAGGCCACGCCCGCGAGCGCCAGGAAGATCGCCAGCCGCGTCACGCCGTCGCTCCTCGGCACTTCGTCTTCATGCGCGCCGTAGCGCCGCGAAGACCGTGCTCCTTGACCAGCTGGCTCAGCCGCGGGCGCTTCATGCCCAGCAGCCGGGCCGCCGCGCTGATGTTGCCGGATACTTCGCCGAGCGCATTCTCGATGCACTCGCGCTCGATCTCCTTCTTGATGTCCGCGAGGCTGAGCTCGCCGCCCCGCACCCGCGCGTAGAAGGCGTCGCCGGGCCGATCCGGGCCCCCTTCACCCGGGAGCGGTGGCGCGGGCGGCGGCGCCTCGAGCGGCGTCGCCTCCAGGCAAGGCGCATGCACCGCGCGGAGACTCTCCGTGCCGATGATGCCGTCCTCGGCGAAGTAGGCCGCCGCGCGGAGCACGTTCTCGAGCTCGCGCACGTTGCCGGGCCAGGGGTAGGCGCGGAAGGCCGCCAGCACCTCCGGCGCGCAGCGCAGGTTCCCGACCTCGGTCTCCTTCGCCACGCGGCCGAGGATGCACGTCACGAGCTCCGGCACGTCCTTGCGCCGCTCCCGCAGCGCGGGCGTGCGCAGCTCGATGCCGCGGAGCCGGTAGTAGAGGTCCTGGCGGAAGCGCCCCTCCGCGACCAGCGCTTCGAGATCCCGGTGCGTCGCCGCGAGGATCCGTACGTTCACGCTCAGCGTCGTCGTGCCGCCCACGCGCTCGAAGGTCCGCTCCTGCAGCACACGGAGCAGGGCCACCTGCGTCGCCGGCGAGATGGCGCCGATCTCGTCGAGGAAGAGCGTGCCGCCGTCGGCGGTCTCGAAGCGGCCCTTCGCCGCGCAGTTCACCTTGACGAGCGGCGCGTCCGCGCGCGGCGAGTGCCGGTGGAGCGCCTCGGCGACGAGCTCCTTGCCCGTGCCGCTCTCCCCGCGAATGAGCACCGTCGCCGACGAGGCCGAGACCCGGTCGATGGTCGTCAGCAGCTGCCCCACCTCGGGCGAGTGCCCGACGATCTCCGGGTAGCGCTCGCGCAGCGCCGCGTGCACCGGGCGCGCCGCGGGCGGCCGCGAGGGCCGGAGCGAGCTCGGGGCGCCCAGCGCATCCAGGCGCCGCCGCTCCGGTCGCTGCTGCCAGGCCTCGACGCACTCCGGCGGCACGCGCTCGAGGAGCCGCTCCTCGCAGCGCCAGGCCTCACGAAGCGGCCCCGACGCG
>CALCTH010000193.1 GCA_937893795.1 uncultured Myxococcales bacterium
GGTGATCCCGAGGGCGTCGGTGTGCTCGAAGTAGATCCGAAGGGGCAGCCGGTAGGGTCGCTCCGTGGGCGTGGCGTCGTCGCGCATGAGGCGCGAGCATCGCACGGCCCTCGAGGCCCTGGCCCGCCCAGCTCGCGGCGGTCGTGGAGGTGACGCCGCGGCGGCGCCGCGGACGACCGGGGCGAGTACGCTCGCCGCGTGCTCGCCCGTCCCTTCTTCGCCCCCGGGCTTCCCCGGCCCGTGCCCTGGGCCCACCGGGGCGGCTCCCTCCGCTTTCCGGAGAACACGCTCGTCGCCTTCGAGGGGAGCTACGCGCTCGGCTACCGGTGGTTCGAGACCGACGTCCAGCTCTCGAAGGACGGGCACGTCGTGGTGCACCACGACCTCACGCTGGATCGCACCACGGACGGGAGCGGTCCCGTGGCCGCGCGGACGCTTGGCGAGCTGAAGCGCCTCGACGCGGGCTGCCGCTTCACGCCGGACGGGAAGACCTTCCCCCACGCGGGGCAGGGCGTGACCATCCCGCTCCTCGAAGAGGTACTCTTTTTCCGCCCGGCCCACTTCGTCACGCTCGAGATGAAGGGCACGGACACGCGGCTCCCGGAACGGCTCCACGAGCACCTCCGGCGGGTGGGAGCCGAGGACCGCGTGCTCGTCGCGTCGGCGAACGACGCTCTCACCGCCCGCTTCCGGTCACTCTCGAAAGGGGCGATTCCGACGAGCGCCGGTCGCCGCGGAATCCTCCGCTTCTGGGCGAGCGTCCGAAGTGGCCTCTACCGCGTACTGCCGCGCCCACGCTTCGACGCGCTTCAGGTTCCGCTTCGCCACGGCGCCCTGCGCGTGGTCGACGCACGCTTCGTCGCCGCGGCGCACGCCAAGGACCTCGCCGTGCACGTCTGGACCATCAACGAGCCCACGGAGATGCGGGCCCTCGCGGCGCTGGGTGTCGACGCCATCATGACGGACCGCCCCGAGGTCCTCCTCGAGACGCTGGAGAGCCCGCAGCCGAGCGCGTAGGCCCGCGCCAGAAGCCCGCGCCCGCGATCTCGCCGAGGTCTCTTGACGCGAGAGCTTAGTGTGCACATAACACTAAGCACTTGGCGCAGCCCGCTCGGCGCCGACGCCCACCATGCCCAACGCCCTGCTCACGGACCTCTATCAGCTCACGATGAGCTGCGGCTATTGGCGCGCGGGCATCCACGACCAGCCCGCCGTCTTCCACCTCTTCTTCCGGCGCGCGCCCTTCGGCGGCGCGTACGCCATCGCGGCGGGCCTCGGCGACGCGCTCGCCTGGCTCGAAGATCTGCGCTTCGACGAAGCCGACCTCAGCTACCTGGCGGGGCTCGCACAGCCCGGCGGCGCGCCCCTCTTCCCGGAGCCCTTTCTCGACTTCCTGCTCTCCGAGACGCTTCGCCTCGACGTCGCCGCCGTCCCCGAGGGAACCGTCGTCTTTCCGCACGAGCCCATGCTCCGGGTCGAAGGCCCGCTCTGGCAGGCGCAGCTCGTCGAGACCGCGCTGCTCACCTTCCTCAACTTCCAGACCCTCGTCGCCACGAAGGCAGCGCGCATCTGCCGGGCCGCGACGGGCCCCGAGGGTCGGCGCGAGCCGGTGCTCGAGTTCGGTCTCCGCCGGGCCCAAGGTCCCGACGGCGCCATGGGCGCCAGCCGCGCGGCCTACGTCGGGGGCACGAGCGCCACGAGCCACCTCCTCGCCGGGCAATCCCTGGGCATTCCCGTCGCCGGGACCCACGCGCACAGCTGGGTGACGAGCTTCCCCGACGAACGGAGTGCCTTCCGTGCGTACGCCGACGCCTTCCCGGAGGGCGCCATCTTCCTGGTCGACACCTACGACACGCGCGCGGGGGTGCAGGCCGCGATCGACGTCGCGCGTGAGATGCGCGCCGAGGGGCGCGCGCTCCGCGGCATTCGCCTCGACTCCGGTGACCTCGCGCTCCTCTCACGCGACGCCCGGCGCATGCTCGACGACGCCGGCTTCCCGGACGTGGCCATCGTGGCCAGCAACGACCTCGACGAGCACCGCATCGCCGAGCTGAAGGACGCCGGCGCCGCGATCACGACCTGGGGCGTCGGCACCCGGCTCGTGACGGCCTACGACCAGCCCGCGCTCGGCGGTGTGTACAAGCAAGGTGCGCTCTTCGAGGACGGGCGCTGGGCCCCGCGCATGAAGCTCAGCGAGACCCCGGCCAAGAACTCCATTCCGGGACGCCTCTCGGTCCGGCGCTACACCGACGACCGGGGGCGATGGCTCGCCGATGCCATCGTCGACCGCGGCGACGTGGAGGACGGGGCGCCGCTGCGCGCACCGACGCTCGTGGATCCGGAGGACGACGCGCGGAGGCTGACGCTGCCGCCCGACGCCGTGTCGACGGAGCTGCTCGTGCCCGTGCTGAAGAACGGGCGACGAGTGCATGGCCCCGAGACGCTCGAGGCCATCCGGGTGCGGAGCCTCGCGGGCCAGGCCGCGATGCCGGAGGCGGTGGCACGCAACGTCAGCCCGGCGCCTAACATCGTCGGCCTCGCGGAGCGCCTCGCGAGGCGTCGCGAAGCGCTCCGCCGCGCCCACGGGCCACGCCCGGGAGGAGCGCCGCGCCGGGCGCCAAAGAGCGCGGCAGACGACATCCCCCAGGATCGGAAAGCTGGAGACCCGAGATGAACCCCTGCATCGTCTTCTCCACCGAGCGCTACCGCTACCTCGGCGACATGCTCTGCGCCGAAGAGTCCTTCGAGGAGGGGGCGCTCGTTCGGCAGACCTTCCCCGACGGTGAGCGCTACCGCCGCATCGACGCCCAGGTGGCCGGCCGCGACGTCCTCCTCCTGGGCGGTACCGTGGACGAGGCCGACACGCTCGAGCTCTACGACCTCGCCTGCGCGCTCGTGCACCGGGGCGTCCACATCCTGACGCTCGCGATCCCCTGGTACGGCTACCAGACCATGGAGCGCGAGGTGCACCCCGGAGACGTGGTGGTCGCCAAGACACGGGCCCGGCTGCTCAGCTCCATCCCCACGGCGGGAAGTGGCACGCGCGTCGTCCTGATGGACCTCCACCAGGAGGGGATCACCCAGTACTTCCAGGGCAGCGTGCGCCCGGTGCACCTCCGCGCCACGCCGGTGGTCCTCGAGCTGATCCGGGAGCTCGCGGGCGGCGACGAGTTCGTCGTCGGAGCGACCGACGCCGGCCGCGCCAAGTGGGTCGAGCGCCTCGCCAACGACCTCGGCGTCGACGCGGGCTTCGTCTTCAAACGCCGCACGGCCTCCGGGACGGACGTGACCGCCCTCGCCGCCGACGTCACCGGCAAGACCGTCGTCATCTACGACGACATGATCCGCACCGGGGGCTCGCTCCTCGGCGCCGCGAAGGCCTACCGCGACGCCGGCGCGGCGCGCATCGCCGCGGTGACGACGCACGGGGTCTTCCCCGGCGACGCCCTCGTCCGACTCCGCGACAGCGGCCTCCTCACCCGCGTCGCCTGCACGGACACCCACCCACGGGCCCGCGAGCTCGGCGCCGCGGAGCCCGACTTCCTTCGCGTGAAGACCGTGGCGCCGCTGCTCGCGGCGGCCCTCGGCCCCGGCGGAAGCGCGACCCTCGGCGTCGTGAACGCCCACCAGACGGAAGGAGAGCCCCCATGCGACGCATCAGAGTAGGGGTCGCGGCGCTTCGAACGACGCCGCTCGGCTGGGACGCCAACGAGCGCGCCATCACCGCCGCCCTCGACGAGGCGCGGCGCCGCGGCGTCCGCGTGCTCTGCCTCCCCGAGCTCTCGCTCACGGGCTACGGCTGCGACGACATGTTCCTGGCGCCCTTCGTGGCCCGGGAAGCCTGGGCCCGGCTCGAGGCGCTCGCGCCGAAGACGAAGGGCATGGTGGTGAGCGTCGGCCTCCCCGTCGCGCACCGAAGCGCCGTCTTCAACGCCTCGGCGCTTCTGGCCGATGGAGCCATCGTGGGGCTCGCCGCCAAACAGCACCTTCCCGGCGATGGCGTGCACTACGAGCCGCGCTGGTTTCGGCCCTGGCCAACGGGCGAAGCCACGGAGATCGAGCGCGACGGCCGGCGCTTCCCCTTCGGCGACCTCAGCTTCGCGGTGGGCGACCTGACCTTCGGCTTCGAGATCTGCGAGGACGCCTGGGTGGCGGAGCGACCCGGCGCGCGCCTCGCGAAGGCCGGCGTCGACGTCATCCTCACCCCGCGCGCGAGCCACTTCGCCTTCGGCACGCACGACGTCCGGCTCCGCCTCGTACGCGAGGGCGGTCGCGCCTTCGGCTGCGTCTACCTCTACGCGAACCTCCTCGGGAACGAAGCCGGTCGCGTCATCTACGACGGCGACGGCATGATCGCCGAAGGCGACCGGCTCCGCGCGGAGACCGAACGCTTCCGCTACGCGCCCTTCGCCCTCGCGGACGCGATCGTGGACATCGACGCCGTGCGCCTGCTTCGAGCGAGCCGCACGAGCTTCACGCCCGCCCCCGCTCCCGCGCACGTGGCACGCGCCGCCTTCCGGGTACCCGACGACGCGCCCGACGCCGGCGGCTCCGTGTCCCCGCGGAGCCTCGGCAAGGAAGAGGCCTTCGCCCGCTGCGTGGCCCTCGGTCTCTTCGACTATCTGGTGAAGAGCCGCGGCCGCGGCTACGTGGTGTCCCTCAGCGGCGGCGCGGATAGCGCGGCCTGCGCCTACCTCGTCCGCCTCATGGTGGAGCTGGGCCTCGCGGAGCTGGGCGGCGCGGCCTTCCGCGACGCCCTCGGACACATCGAGCTGCCGGAGACCGACGACCCGGCGCGCCTCACGGCCGCGCTCCTGACCACGGCGTACCAGGCGACGCGGAACAGCTCTGCCACGACCCGCGACGCGGCGCGCGCCGTCGCCGGGGACGTCGGGTCCTCGCACCACGAGCTCGAGGTCGACGCCATGGTGCAGGCCTACACGGAGGCCGCCGAAGCGGCGCTCGGCCGGGAGCTCTCCTGGGAGCAGGACGACCTGGCGCTCCAAAACGTGCAGGCGCGGTCGCGGGCGCCGAGCATCTGGCTGCTGGCCAACGTGCGCGGGCAGATCCTGCTGGCGACGAGCAACCGCTCGGAAGCCGCGGTGGGCTACACCACCATGGACGGCGCCACGGCCGGGGGCCTCTCGCCCATCGCCGGCATCGACAAGGCCTTCCTGCGGCGCTGGCTCCGCTGGCTCGAGACCGAGGGCACGCCGGGAATCGCGCCGCGCCCGGCGCTGGCGGCCGTCACCGCCCAGCAGCCCACCGCCGAGCTCCGGCCCGCGAGCGCGGACCCCGACGACGCCCAGACGGACGAGAAGGACCTCATGCCCTACCCGGTCCTGGACGCCATCGAGCGGCTGGCCATCCGGGACAAGAAGGGGCCCCGGGAGGTACACGCGAGCCTGGGCGCCTTCTTCCCCGAGGCCGACGCTGTGGCGCGGCTGGCCTGGACGCGTCGCTTCTTCCAGCTCTGGGTGCGCAACCAATGGAAGCGCGAGCGCTACGCGCCGAGCTTCCACCTCGACGACGAGAATCTCGACCCCAAGACCTGGTGCCGCTTCCCCATCCTCTCGGACGCCTACGCCCACGAGCTTCGAGCGCTGGCGGCGGAGGTGGAGGAAGCTCGATGAGCTTCACCTACCGCTATGCGCGGCCCGCGCTGACCGTCGACGCCGTAGTCTTCGGCCTCGACGACGAGGACCTCAAGGTGCTGCTGGTGGAGCGCGCTGGAGAGCCCTTCCGTGGCACCTGGGCGCTCCCCGGCGGCTTCGTCAACGTGGGCGAGGACCTCGAGGTCGCAGCGCGACGCGAGCTGGCGGAGGAGACCGGGCTCCGCCTCGCCGACGCCTACCTCGAGCAGCTCTACACCTTCGGCGCTCCGGGGCGCGATCCCCGGGAGCATGTGGTGAGCTGTGCCTGGTACGCGCTCGTCAACATCCGGGATCACGAAGTGCGCGCCGCGACGGACGCCGCCGACGCGCGGTGGTGGCGTGTGCAAGCGCTGCCGGACCTCGCCTTCGACCATGCGCACATCCTCGAGGTCGCGGGGGAGCGGCTGCGAGGCAAGGTCCGCTACCGGCCCATCGGCTTCGCGCTCCTGCCGGAGCGCTTCACCCTCTCGCAGCTACAGCACCTCTACGAGACGCTGCTGGGCCGGGGCGTCGACAAGCGGAACTTCCGAAAGAAGATGCTCGCCCTCGGCTTCGTGGTGGACACCGGCGAGACCGAGACGGACGTGCCCCGGCGCCCCGCGCGCCTCTACCGCTTCGACGAAGCGCGCTACCGGCAGCTCGAGCGCGAGGGCTTCGAGATGTGGGTCTGAAGGAGCTACGCATGACCGAACGAGCCCTCCTCGTCATCGACGTTCAAAACGACTTCCTTCCCGGCGGCGCCCTGCCCGTACCGGAGGGGGACGCCGTCATCCCCGTCGCCAACGCGCTGAGGCCGCACTTCGACCTGGTGGTGGCCACGCAGGACTTCCACCCGCCGGGGCACCAGTCCTTCGCCAGCCAGCATCCGGGCAGGTCCCCGGGCGACGTGATCACGCTGCACGGCCTCCCGCAGGTCCTCTGGCCCGACCACTGCGTGCAGGGAACGGCCGGGGCAGCGTTCGCGGCGGGGCTGACGCTCGGCGACGCGCCGGTCTTCCCCAAGGGGATGGACCCCGAGATCGACAGCTACAGCGGCTTCTTCGACAACGGCCGTCGGCACGACACGGGGCTGGCGAGCTTCCTCCGCGAGCGCGGCGTCACGGAGGTGGTCTGCGTGGGCCTCGCGACGGACTACTGCGTGAAGGCCACGGCCAGCGACGCGCTCTCGGCGGGCTTCCGGGTCACCGTCGTCGAGGACGGGGTCCGCCCGGTGGACCTCCGCGCGGGCGACGGTACGCGCGCGCTCGCGGAGCTGCGGGACGCCGGCGCTCGCCTCATGAGGAGCGCCTCCCTGCTCGGGCCTCAGGCCTGAACGAGGAGCGAGGCGAGCGCGAAGGCCGCGCCAACGGTCACGAAGGCCATGGTCGCGATGCGCTCACCGAGGACCTGCGCGTCGCGGTCCGGCGAGGCGAAGGCCAGGGGCAGCGAGGCGCTGCCGAAGCGATAGGCGCCCGCGCCCCGCGCCGCGGCGTGCACGAGCACCTGCGCTGCCCGCGCGCTGCGCGAGGTGAGGCCGGCGAGCTCGTCGCGGAGGGCGCTGGGAACCTCCGTCGCGGAGACGAGTCGCTTGGTGGCGTGCTTCCCGGTGGCGACGAGGCGGAGGAAGCGGAGGCGGCGCCGGTCGCCGGCCAGGCCCACGAGGGCGAGGATCAGGGCGAACGCGAAGGGTGCCGCCGAGAGGGCGAGCGAGATCGCCGAGGGCAGTGAAGCGGCGGCGAGGTCGCGGAGGGGCAGGAAGAGCACGCCGAGGGCGAGGCAGCCCCGGGCCAGTCCGGCAGCCAGCCGACCCCGCCAATCGAGGCTGACGGGCGCCCAAAGCTCGTGTAGCGCCCCGCGAACGCCGCTCACGAGGGCGGCGGCGGCAATCGCGCCCACCAGCCCCGGGAGCCAGGCGTAGCCGAGGGCGACGGAGGCGGGGCCCGCCAAGAAGGCCGTCGGCACCACGAAGCCGGGCACGGCATAGAGCAGCGGCGCGGCCGGCCCGTCGCCCAGCTCGAGGGCCAGGGCCGCACCGATGGCGAGCACGAGGGCCGCGGCGACGGCCGCCGGGAGGCTGACGGCCGCCAGGGGCAGCGTCATCGCCAACCCCACGACGGCAAAGGCGAGGCCATGAAGCGTCAGATAAGGGACCCGTCCGTCCCGCGGCGGTCGCCCGTCGCCCGTTGCCGTCAGCGCCGCCTCGAGGCCAGGAGAAGAGGGGCAGAGGGCGGGGGACGTCGGGGTGGGGAGCATGGGACCTCGTGAAGTCGAACGGCAGCCGATGCCGGACCTTGGCCCCTCCCGTTCGGGGGAGCCTGGGGACGGCGGAGCCATGGCCCCCGGCATTGCGCACTCTCGTCGAGGTCGTGTCTAAGGCCCGAACAGGGCCGCGTCGCGTTCCCCAGATGGCGAGGGGTCCCGCGTCACAGCTCGAGGTCGGCGCTGGCCGCCTCGGCGGGTGCCGCGGTGACCGGTGCCTCCGCGACGCCGGCTCCCGAGCGACGACGGGTGCGCACCCGGTACTGGCCTTCGTCCACGTTGCGGAAGCGGTAGTTTCCGCTCCGCGTGGACGTCGTGCGCTGCACCACGCGGCCCTCCTCGTCGACCAGCTCCACCACGGCGCCCTCCACCTCCTCCTCGCCATCGAGGGCGAGCCGGCCGGTCACCTGCGCGAAGCGGGCGTCCTGCGCCTCCGCCGTGTCGTGAACGAAGGTGAGGTCGAGGGTCTGCCGGCGGCGGCCGGTGGCGTCCACGTAGACCAGCTCCGCGACGAAGCGACCGCTCCCCTGCGTCTCGCCGGCGGCGTCCCGGCCATCCCACGCGAGCACCATCGCCCCGGGCACGGCGGGCGCGTTCAGCACCCGAAGCGGAGCGCCCTCCGCTCCTTCGCGTCGGACCCGCAGCCGCACGACCCCACCCGCTTCGGGCGCGACGTTGCGGAACGAGACCTCCGTCTGGCCGGCCACGAAGCGCGCGCCGGCGCGCGTGAGAAAGGTGTCCCCGGCGTAGAAGCTGAGCCGGCGACGGCTCTCGCGGCCATCGACCCGCGTGGCGACCACGTCGCTGCGGTGCACGCCGGAGGCCAGTCGCCGCGGGTCGAGCCGGCTGCGGAGATCGCCGGCGCAGGCGCGCGCCACCGGGACGTCGTCGATGCGAAGCTCGAGGCGTGACGCGGCCGCACCGCGTGGATCCCGGGCGCGGAGCACGAGCTCCGTCGGAGCGCCGAGGTGCTGGCCGTCCTCGAGGCCGGCGACGCGCACGTCGAGTACGTCCACGGTGACGAGGCCGAGGACGCCCCACATGGCCTCACCCCGACGGTCGCCGCCGGTGGACCAGCCGCCGCTCGCCTGCTGGTGCGCGAGCAGCCATCCCATGCCCCGGGCGGCGGGCCCCTCCCCATCACCGGCGCCCAGGCGCTTGAGCACGTGCACCGCTTGGCCGGTGGCGAAGGCATCCGACGGCTCGCCCGGGCGGAAGCCCCATCCGCCATCGTCGTTCTGACGTCCGCGGAGCGCGTCGGCGAGGAGCGCGACGAGCGGCTCGCCGGCGTCGGCTCCGGCCGCGAGCAAGCCGAGGACCCCGTAGCTGAGATCCTGAAGGTAGGTAGCCTCCGCATCCGTGAGATGGGCGGCGCGGCTTCGGATGTACTGCTCTGCGCGCGCCAGGGGCTGCAGCCAGCGGTCGTCGGCGCTGCGCGCGTAGGCCTGACGCCAGGTCGCCGCCGCTTGATGCGTGGACTGCATGAGGCCCGCGACGACCGGCGGTCGGCGGTCCGTCGAGCGCACGGATCCGTCCTCGAGCTGGTAGGCCAGGATCTGCGCTGCCGCGCGAAGAAGGTCGTCGGCCAGGTCCCCGTCCACGTGCTGGTCGTACGCAGCGAGGGCTGCCCCGCCGAAGGTCTTGCTGCTCTCGTCGAGGTGCCCGGGGTTGCCACCGACGCTGAAGCCAACGTCGCCGTGCTTGGCTCCCCCGGGGAGCGTCGTGAGCCCGCGGAGGACCCCTTCGAAGTGAGTGTCCGGCACGCTGTAGCCGTGCTCGCGTCCCACGATCATCGCATCGAAGGTCACGGCCTGGACGTGGCACCCGTAGCAGTTGTGCTGCTCCTGCCAGGCGAGCGTGTCCTGACCGAGGAAGGCGAGGCCACGCTGCGCCGCCTCGCGTACGGGCCCGTCGTGCGCGGCGCTCCGCGGGACGGCCTCCGCCGGGAGCTCCGTCGCCGCGATGGCGACGCGCGGCGCGCAGGTGGGCAACTCGACTGCGCCGAGGGCGTTCGCGAGGGTCGCGCGCTCCCCGCCCCTCGCGTCTCGGGCTCCCGACGACCCCACGCCACGGGTCGTCCCGCCGCACGCCATCGCCACGACGCACGTCGCCATCAGCGCGCCGGCGACACGCTCCCATCGCCTCTCGTTTCCCATGCCTCGTCCTCTCGCCGAGACGCCGCGGTGCTCCCGGCGTCGTGGGCCTGCGACGGGGCCGCGCGCGCCTTCCTTGGGTGCCTCAGGGCTTTTTCTTCTCGGCGAGGAGACGCTCGGCGAGGGAGCGGGCCTCCTTCGGGGTCTCCTCCGGCGCCTCCTCCGAGGCAGGCGCCGTGTCTTCGCGGGGTGCCGCCGGCGCCACCGGGGGAGGGGCCGCCCCGAAGGGCGGCGGCACCTCCCGTGCGCGCGCCCCGCGCGTGATAGCGAGCCCGGCGACTCCGGGCCGTACCGGAGCCGCGCCCGTGCGGGGCCGCTCACGGCGCCTCCTTCGCGGCAGGACGAGGCGCCTCAGCGCCACGCCCGAGAGCAGGAGGACGAGCGCCAGACGCAGCAGCGTCGGCGCCAAGGGCGCGTGGGCCCAGCTGCGGCGTGGCCGATCGCGAAAGACCTCACCCAGGGAGCCGCGCACCTGACCGCCCGTGAGGGCGGCGAGGCGCTCGAGCATCACACGGTCGGTGCCCGCGCCCCGGAGCTCGGCGCCGGCGGGACGGACGACGCCGGCCGATCCCACGAGGCGCGCCGTCCCCGCCTCGCCCTCCGCGTCCTCCTCGCGAACCGTCACGAGGTAGGGTCCCGGCGCCTCCGCCGCGAAGCGCGCCTCGTAGCGACCCGGCGCCGTCTGAGCCAGCGTGAGCGGCCGGGCCTCGCCGCCGGGCCCGGCGACCACGCCGTCGAGATCGAGGTAGTTCCGGGTCCGCCCGGCCTCGCTCACGGCCTCGACGAGGCCGCGGCCCCCACCGCCGTCGAAGGTGACGTGGCGGCGCGCGTCGCGTCGCTCCGGGGCCCGCGCGAGCGCGCGCCCGAGCTGAGCGAAGAGCGTCCGGAAGCCGGGCCATCCGAGCCAGGGCCGGCCGAGCTCGGCGCCCACGTCCGTGGCGAAGATCGCCGCGCGCCCGACGCCGTACTGCCAGACGGCGAGGAGCGGGTCCTCGTCGCTCGCGCGCAGCAGCGTCCGCGCACGACCCTTGGCGTTGACGAGCGCGTAGCCGCCGAGGGCCGGAGCTCGCGCGACGTCGACGCCCGCGAGCACGGCGCTCGGGTCGCCCGCGCTCGGTCGAAAGGGTTCCTCGACCAGCGCGGCGCGGCTGGCCTCGAGCGTCTCCTGCGTGAAGATGCGCGGCAGCTCCTGGAGGTCATCGACGATGTAGAAGCGTCCACCACCGAGGCGCGAGAAGCGCTCGAGGGCCGCGGTATCGGGACCCATGCCCATGCTGACCACCGAGGTCGTGATGCCCGCCCGGAGTCCCGCGCGCACCTGATCGTCGGTGCCGCCGAGCCGCTCGGAGTCCGAGCCGTCACTGAAGAGGAGAAAGTGGCGGAGCTGCGTGCGTTCGGCGCGAAGCGCCGCGAAGGCCGCGTCCATGGTCACGTCCACGTAAATGCCGCCGCCGCCGGGGCCGGCGCGCCGCGTGGCCGCCGCGATGGCCCGCGGGTCCTGCACGGCGACCATGGGCTGGGTCCAGCTCACCTCCGTATCGACGTGCATCACGCCGACTCGGTCTTGCGGCGCGAGCAACGACGCGGAGCGGGCGGCGGCCTCGTTGGCGAGATCGAGCTTTGTCGTCCCGGGCGTGGCCTCCATTCCCATCGAGCCGCTCTTGTCGATGGCGAGCACCATCGCGAGGGAGAGCCGGTCCTTCCGCTGGCGGAGGTCGAAGTGCGCCGGCAGCGCCTCCTCCACGGGCGTATGCGCGTAGCCGCCGAGGCCGAAGCTCTCGCGGGCACCGGCCATCAGCAGGCCCCCCCCGAGGTCCCGAACGTAGCTCCGAAGCGCCTCCATCTGAGGCCGCGAGAGGCGCCGGGCGTTGAGGTCGGTGAGAGCGACGAGGTCGTAGGTCGCCAGCTCCCCCAGCGAGGCGGGGACGCGCCGCGGACCCACGAGCTCGACCCGCGGTCCGCCATCCCCGAGCGCCTCCGCCAGGGCCTCGGCTTCCTCCGGTGCTCCAGCGACGACGAGCGCCCGGCGCGCGCCGAGCACGCGGAGGAAGGCGCCACCCTCGTTGTTGGTGCGCCCCGCGTCGTAGCGGTCGAAGTCCCCCGACGGCTCGAGGAGAACGTCGTAGCGATGGACGCCGGGCTCGGGCGCCGCGTCGCGGAGCCGGAGCACGTCGGTGCCCGCGGCGAGGGTGGTCTCGCCTTCGGCCAGCAGCTGGCCGTCACGCAGCACGCGCACCCGCGCCGGGGTCTCCTGGGAGGCCCGGGTCACGACGCGGAGCTCCACCGGCTCGCCCGGCGTCGCGGCGCGGGGAAGGCGCACGCGTTCGACGGCGATCTCCGGCCGCGGCGCGACCTCGAGGGGGTGCACGTCGCTGGCGACGCCCCGAGCCGAGGCGAGGGCGGCGGCGCCGATCGCGGCGCCGCGCGTCGCCGCCCCGTCACTCACGAGCACCAGGCGACCCGCGTAGCCCGCGGGCAGGTCCGCGAGGCCCCGCCGAATCGCCGCTTCGAGGTCCGTGGCGTCCCGCGGGACCGAGGCCGCCTCCGTCGCGAGCGAGGGCCGGGCGCTGGGGAGGTGCTCCGTCGCCGCCTCCGCGCCGAAGACGACGAGCCCCGCCACGTCCTCCGCGCCCATCGCCTGCGTCGCCTCGGCCAAGCGCGTCCGGCGCGCGTCGCCGTTCGTGGCGCCCTCCACGCTCCGGCTCACGTCGAGGAGGAAGCGCGCCGCGCCGCGGTCGCGCGCCTTTCCCAGCTCCAGGCCGGCGAGCGCGAGCGCCGTGGCCAGCGCGGCGCCTCCCATGGCGAGCTGGACCAGGCGTCGTCGCAGCCCCCTCAGGGGCAGCGACCGGAGGCGGAACGCGACGAAGGCGACGGCCGCGAGGGCCGGGAGGAGCAGCCAGGGGTGAGCGAAGCGGATCACCGCGTCGGCCCCGGCGCGGGGCGCCCGCGGCGCGTCGCCCACGCCGCCTCGGCCACCAGCGCGAGCAGAGCGAGGGCCGCGAAGGCC
>CALCTH010000194.1 GCA_937893795.1 uncultured Myxococcales bacterium
CGAGCCCCCCTTCGAGCCGCCGCGGGAGCGCCTCGGGCTCCGTCGGCGCCGGCCCACCGCACGCCACGGCGAGGGGGAAGGGGGCGAGGAGAGAACGAAGCAGCGCGCGACGCGGAAGCGGCATGCGGCGAGCATGGGACCACGGGACGCGCGCGGCGGGAAGGCCGGGTGGAGCTCAGAGGAGCGTCGCCGCCGCCAGCAGCGCCAGCGCGGCGCAGGCGCCGTGGGCCAGCAGAAGCGCGCGACGGACGCGGAGGCGCAGCACGGCCGCGAGGCCTCCCGGGTAGAGCACGGCGTCGGGGGGCGCCTGGCGCCTGCCGCTCACGCGGAAGCTCTGCGCCTCTGGCGCGAAGGTGCCGACGAGGGTCGCCGTGTCCCCCACGGCGAGTCGGGCGCGCGGTCTGCGGCGCAGGGTGAAGGCGAGGCTGAGCTGGCCGCCCGTCAGCGTGCCGCCTTGGGGCGAGAGCGCGCTCAGTCGCCCGGTGAAGGCCCGGCGGCCCGGCGGCGCATCCAAACGCAGCGTGTCGAGGGTCCCGAGCCGGTGGGCGACCACCAGCGCCTGTGCGGCAAGAAGGGCGAGACCGCCCGCCAGCGTGAGAAGAACGAGCGTCGTGGGCGCGGCGAAGGGAAGCGCCAGCGCGGCGAGGAGCAGCGCCAGCAGCGCATGCACGCGTAGGTGCCCCGGGGCCGTCGGCAAGGCGCCGGACTCCTCGCTCAGCGCCGGTCGGACCCGAAGATAAGTGCGCACGAGGAGGGCGCTCGCGATCACCGGGTAGGTCGAGGCGCCAGCGCACACCAAGAGCAGCGGCCAGAGCTCGTCGCTGCTCTCCATGGCGATGGCCGGCGGGAGAAAGAGCGCCAGCGCGCTGACGAGGAGCGCTGCCGCGCGCTGACGCGCCGGAACCCGCTCGGTGAGGCGAAGCGCGACCGCGATGCGCTCCCCGAGGGCCCACGGGGCCCGGGGGTCCAGGGAGAGCACGGCGAAGAAGAGCGCCGGCGCGGCGACCCAGCCGAGCAGGAGGTAGACGAGGGGTAGGGCGACGACGAGGCTCTCGTGACCGCGGAGGCCGACGCCCAAGCCGAAGCCGACGGCGAGGGCGAGGGTGTAGAGGCCGCCGGCGATCACGCTGGGGGCGAAGGAGAGGCGAGGCGGCGCACCGAAGCCGCGGCGTGCGTAGCGGGCCGTCACGGCGCCGACGGCCCCGGCAAAGCAGGGGATGCCCACGAGGAAAGGCGTGAGCACGATCGACGCTCCGACGCCGAGCACGCCGGCCAGCGAGCCCCACCCGAGCAGCAGCCGCACCGTGCTCGAAGGCGGGCGCGGCGGCGCCGTGGGTGGGGTGGCGGGCAGATCCCGCGCTGTGTTCGTCGGCGCCTCCGTCAATGCTCATCCAACGGCCGCGCGCCAGAGAACCTTCCTCCTCGCGAGCCCCTCGCCCGTTCACCAGCGGGCCATCTCGCGTTCATAGAGACGCACGAGGCGCTGCTCGTCCAGCCGGTTCGGCTCCGCCGGCTCGGGATCGGGTGCCATGTCCCGACCGAAGACGAAGAGCCCTGCGAGCGTCGCGTCGTCGAGCCAGCGAAGCGCGCCGCTCACCTCCGGCGCCACGCGGCCCGGCGCGTCGAGGGGACGCGGGCTCGCCAGGCCGAAGCCCCACTCGCCGAAGCTCGGCACGGCGGCATGGTACGGCCGGGTGGAGAGACCCGCGGCGCGCAGCGTGGCGTCGATGCACCAGAAGCTCCGCCGGGCGTAGAGCGGCGAGGTGCTCTGCACCGCGGCCACGCCACCTGGCCGGAGCGCGTCCCGGAGGAGGCCATAGAAGCGTCGCGTGTAGAGCTTGCCGAGGCTGAAGTTGTTCGGGTCCGGGAAGTCCACGATGGCCACGTCGAAGGGCTCTTCGGCGCCGCCTTCGTCGAGCCAAACCATGGCGTCGTCGTGCACGACCCGGAGCCGGGGATCCGCCAGGCTGTCGCCGCTCAACGCGCGGAGCGCCGGGAGCCGCGTCGCGAGGTCCGTCACCGCCGGGTCGAGGTCGACGAGCACGATCTCCTCGACGCGCGCGTAGCGGAGGATCTCCCTCGCCGCGAGGCCGTCGCCGCCGCCCAAGACGAGGACGCGACGCGCCGCGAGGCCTCGCTCCGCGACGGCGGCGAAGGCCGGGTGCACGAGGGCCTCGTGGTATCGGTACTCGTCCGCGCTGGCGAACTGGAGGTTGCCGTTCAGGTAGAGCTGCGTGTCGCCGCTTCGTGCGCGGGTCACGACGAGGCGCTGGTAGGCGCTCTGCTCCGCGAAGACGATGGGGTCGGCGTAGAGCGCCTGCTCCGTCACGGCCTGCAGCTTCTCCGAGCGGAGCAGCCCGGCCCCGAGGAGCAACGCGATGAGCACGCCGCCGATCCACACCCGGCGCACGTCGGCGGGCCGGAGCACGGGCCGGAGAATCCGCGTGCCGGCCAGGGCGACGCCCGCGTTCAGCAGCCCGAAGAGGAGCGAGGTGCGGGTGAGACCGCGCTCGGGGACGAGCACGAGGGCGAAGAGGAGCGAGGCCAGGAGCGCGCCCACGTAGTCGAAGGTCAAGACGCGCGCGACGAGCTCCCGGAAGTCGAGCTGCTCGCGCAGGATGCGCATGAGCAGCGGGATCTCGAGGCCGACGAGACCGCCGATGACCATCAAGAGGCCGTAGAGGACCACGGAGAAGCTCTCGGCCCGCGCGAAGGCGAAGAAGAGCAGGGGCGCCGAGGTGCCGCCGACGAGCGCGCACGCGAGCTCCACCTCCAGGAAGCGCCGGGCCACGTCGTCGCCGACGAAGCGCGAGGCGTAGCTCCCGATGCCCATGGCGAAGAGGTAGACGCCGATGGTCGTCGAGAACTGCGTGACCGAGTCGCCGAGGACGTAGGACGCCAGGGTCCCGGCGAGGAGCTCATAGACGAGACCCGAGGTCGCGATCACGAGCACCGTCAGGTAGAGCAGGGGCGCCGAGAGGCGCGGCGCCGCAGAGGCCGGGAGGGCGTCCGGGGCCGGTGAGGCGCCAGCCCCGTCGGTGTTCGGGAGGTCGTCGCTCATGGCGCGCGGCCGGCCGGTTGGGCTAGCCGTGCATGGCGGCCGAGACGATCATCGCGATGCCCAAGATGATCGATCCGATGACGACGCCGAGGGCGGTATTCTGGTCCTCCTCGATCTCCTTCTTGAGCGAGAAGGGTGCGGCCTTGCCCATCACCCAGAACGCCAACGCGAAGAGCAGCACGCCGAGCAGGCTGAACGTGAAGGCCTGTGCGAGGCCGTTCAGAAGGACGCCGAAATCCATGGCCTGGACCCTATCACCTGGCGCCGGTCCACCTGCAGCGCATCGCGGAGCTCATCCCGGCACGGCGGGCTCGCGTCGACGTCGCCAAGCGCGGCGTGCGGCCAGCACGAGGCCAGGGAGCGTCACGAGCAGCGCCAGCGGGAGCAGCCAGGGGGAGCGCGAGGCGAGGCGGGCGCGGAGCGTCACGGTGCCGGTCCGGGGCCCGCGCGCGAGGCCCCGCAGGCTCCAGGAGCCGGGCGCGACGGCGTCGACGGTCACGGTCGTCGGCGCCGCCACGTGTTGGCGAAGCTGGGCGACGGCGCCGTGCGCGGCGACGAGGGCGAGGTCCAGGTCCGCCGGGAGCGCGCCGCGCACGTCGACCTCCACGGCCGAAGGACGCGCGAGCTCGAAGGCCTCGCCGTAGCGAATCGCCGTCAGCCGCTCCGGGTCGGTTCCCCCCGCGTCTTCGGCGATCACCGGGACCTCGAGGCTACCGAGGTCGCGCGGCTCCGGTGCCGTGAGCGCGTGGACCGTCCCGAGCGCCGCGAGCAGCAACGCCGCCACGCCGAGGGGAGCCGCCGGCCCCTCGGTCACAGACGGATGTCGATGATGGCGTCCCGGCGGAGCTCCTGGAGGAAGACGCGCTCCTGCCGGTCCATGGCCTGCGCCATCATCTGCTGGAAGATCTGGTCCTTCACGGCTTCGAAGGGCGGGAGGCCTTCGCCGCCCCGTTCGCGACCATGAAGGAAGAAGACGTGGTAGCCCCGCACGCTTCGCACCGGGGCGCTGACCTCGCCCTCGCCCATCCCCAGCAGGACGGTCTCGAGGACCTCGGGGAGGTCGCCCTGGCGGAGCCAACCGAGGCTGCCGCCGCCGTACTCCTCGACGAGCGCCTCGAAGGTCTCCTCGTCCACGGCCTCCTCCGCGGCGGCCTCGGCGAGCTCTCGCACGGCACGGAGCTCCGTCGCGCTCGCTCCCGTGGGCGCCGGAAAGAAGATCTGCGAAGCCTCGAAGCGAAGCTGCCGGTTGGCGTTGCGGCGCTCCCGGTCGTAGCGGCGGCGCAGGTCCGTCTCGGTGATGTTCACCCGCGTGCGCACGCGCTGGTTGAGCACCTTGAGGCGGAGGAGCTGCTGCCGGAGATCGGCGCGGTAGGAAGCCTGGCTATAGCCCTGGCTCGCCACGGCCTGCCAGAACTCGTCCTCGCTGAGCTGGTTCTGCGCCCGCACGTTGTCGAGCGCGCGCTCCACGTCCGCCGTCGTGACGCGGACCTGCAGCTCGCGCGCCGCCTCCTGGACGAGCTGCTCGTCGATGAGGAGCTGCAGGAGCTGGCGGTAGAGGTTCTCGAGCTCTTCGCCGCGCCGGTCCGGGGGCACCTGCGCCAGCCGCGGAAGGAGCGGCAGGGCCCGGCGGCGCACGGCGCTCAAGAAGATCGGCGTATCGTTCACCACCGCCACGACGCGTTCCAGCACGTCCGCCCGCGCCGGCGCCCGCAGCATGGCGCCGAAGGAGAGCCCGACGAGCGCGAGCGCGACGAGGGCGCGGCGCGTCACGGGCGCGCCTCCTCGGGCATCACTTCCGGAGTGATGACGCCGGGAGGCAGGTCCATCTCGACGGTCTCGAGGAGCTCGAGGTTCTCCTCGATGGTCGCGTTCTCGCGAAGCTCCGCGAGGAAGGTGTCGATGGCGGTCTCGCGCTTCTCACGCCAGATGCGGTTCCGGATGGGTCGCGACGCCTGCTCCAGCGACCGCTGCAGCGCGGCCCGGCGCCCCGTCAGCTTCACGATGTGAAAGCCCGCGCGGGTCTCCACGAGCTCCGGGTGCAGGTCTCCGATGACTTCGAGGCCAAAGGCCGCGGCGGCCACCGCAGGGTCCACCGCGTCGTCCGCGGGGCCGCCCCCCGTCTCCACCCGCGTCCCGTCCTGGGAGAAGAAGCGGAGGTCGCCACGGCGCGGGCCCTGGGTCGTGGGGTCCTCGTTGTGCTCCTCGGCCAGCTCCCGAAAACGCCCGACGTTCGCGGGCTCCTCCCGAAGAAGGGCGAGCACGCGCTCCGCCGTGGCGCGGTCCTTCACGAGGATGTGGCTCGCCCGCACCTGCGCCGGCTTGTCGAACTCGCTCCGATTCGCCTCGTAGTAGGCCGCGACCTCCTCGTCGGTCACGTCCTCGAGGCGGATGCGATCCTCGAAGAGCTCGCGCATCATCTGCTGAATCATCGCCTGCTCGCGCGCCTGGCGCACCTCGGGAGCGTCCATCAGGCCGCGGCGCTCCGCCTCCTGCGCGAGCAGCTCGAAGCGGATCATGTTGTCCAGGAACTCCCGGCGTCGCTCCGGGCTGTCGTAGCGGGCTCGGAGGTAGGGGCTCTGGTCCGAGAGGCGCTCGGCCATCTCTCCCACGGTGATCTCGGTCTCGCCGACGGTCGCGAGGACCTCCGCGGCCTGCGCTTCCGTCAGCCCGTGCTGCGTCTCCTCCGCGGCGGGCGTCGCGGGCGCCTCGTCCTCCTTCGCGCCACAGGCGACGAGGAGCGCGGCGAGCGCGAGGATGACGCGGGACGTCCCGGGGGCACTCATCGTGGGCACGGCTAGCACGGGGCTGGGACCCCATCAACGGGCGTCTTGACGGGCCGCGGGGGGTCGCCGACCATCGCCGGTCTCATGGGCCTCCTCGACGGAAAGAAGGTGCTCTGCGCCGACGACGACCTCGAGATTCTGAATCTCGTCACCCGCCACGTGCGCGCCATGGGTGCGTCCGTCGTCGAGGCCTCGGACGGTGAGGACGCGCTCCGCGTCGCTCGCGACGAGCGCCCCGACCTGATCATCCTGGACGTGATGATGCCGGGCATGAGCGGCTGGGAGGTGTGCCGCGCCATCCGCGAGGACTCGAGCTTCGCCAGCGTCGGCGTGCTCATGCTCACGGGCATCGGCGAGCGGCTCAACGAGATGACCTCGCCGCTCTACGGTGCCGACGACTTCCTGGACAAGCCCTTCGACTTCGCGGACCTCGAGGACAAGCTCCGCGAGGTGATCGCGAAGCGCAGCTGACGCCCTCGGCGCTCATCCGCCGTCCACGAGCCCCACCGCCTCGGCGGGCGCCCAGCCCTGACGCCCGTCGTGGAGCCGGACACGGCGCCACCGTTCGTCCTCGCCCAGCACCACGGCGTCCTCGCCTTCGCGCGCCTCCGAACGGACCTGCGCGCGCTCGTCGGGGCCCTCGCGGAGGGCCACGCGATCGACCAGAACGACCGCGCGGGGTCCGTCGCGGAAGACGCCGCGTCGCTCGAGGACTCCGGCGCCCGCGAGCGCGAAGAGCGGGAAGAGCAGGGCGGCGGCCACACCCGCGGCCAGCCGCGCGTTTCCCCGAAGCTGCGTGCGGACCCCGAGCGCGAGGAGCGACGCGAAGAGCAGCAGCAGCGTCGCCGCGGCGAGGGTGGGCTCGGTGAAGCTGCCCCCGAGCACTTCGAGCAATGGCGCTCCCTCCTGGACGACGGCGGTGCCTTCGGACTCGGCACGTGCGCTGACCAGGGCCGTCCGCGCCGCGGCGAGGGTGGCCTCCGCTTCGGCGTCGCCGGGGCGGAGCGTGAGCGCGATGCGGAGGTGCCGGATGGCGCTCCCGAAGCGGTCGCGGCGAAGCTCCGCCAGCGCGAGGTCGTAGTGCACGTCCGGATCGCTCACGCCGGCTTCGATGAGTCGCTCGTAGTGGCTCGCCGCCGTGTCATGGTCGCCTCGCGCGTAGGCTTCGGCGGCCTCGTGAAAGAGGGCCTCGAGCGACGGCTGCGCCCCGGCGCGTGGCGCCGCTGGAAGCGCCATGGCGGCGAGGAGGACGAGCGTGGCGCGCGCTCCCGTCGTGGGACGCGTGGGACGACCGATCATGAAGGAGCTCCTCCGCGGCGGAAGCGGCTCACCCGGCTCACGAGGGCCTCGCCTCGGGCGAGGGCCTGCCTCATCTCGTCCGCCGTGCCCCCAGCCGCGCTGCAGCGCGCGAAGTCGCAGCCGTCGAGCTCGTCGATGATGCGGCGGACGAGCTCCTCCTCCATGCCTTGCTCGCGGAGCTGGGCCCGGAGCCGGTCGTGGGTGAGCGCACCGACCGGCTCCCCGAGGCTGCGCTCGACGGCGGCTCGTAGCGCGCCGGCCAACGCGCCGTAGAAGCCCCGCGCATCGCCCGCCGAGATCGCGTCGCGCGCGCGACGGAGCTTTGTGCCGACGCGCTTGCCCTCGTCCCCCGCGCCTCGTGCGCGGCGCCGACGGCGAAGGGCCTGGGTCCCCGCACCCAGCGCGAAGAGCGCGGGCATGCCGAGGAGCAGGGCCCAGAAGAGCGGCGTCGCGCTGAAGGGCGGCGCGCGGCGCGTGAGAGCCGCCTGGCGTCGAATGGGGCCCAGCTCGAGCGTCCCCGGGGCCGGAGACTCGTCGCGGGTCTCCGGCTGGGGCTCGGGCTCGGGGGCGGGCGCCGTGGCGACGCCGGCCACGTCGAGCGCGAGCTCGGGCCCGCGCACCTCGCCGTAGCGCTCCGCCTCAGCATCGAAGACCTGAAGCGTGAGGCGCGGCAGCTCGCTGCGTCCGGGCTGCTCGGGAACGAGGAGCCACTCGACGCGCCGGGTGCCGCCCACGACGTCGCCGGGGTGGCGAATCTCGTCCTCCGTGCGCGGCTCGAGGACGCGCACGCCCGGGATGGGGGGAAGCGTGAGCCGAACGTCGCGGACGTTTCCGCGACGGGCCTGAACGCTCGCCGTCAGCGTGACCGCGTCCCCGGTGCGCACCGCCGTGCGGTCGAGGCGCGCGTCGAGGCGGTAGTCCCCCACCACGGCGCTGGCGGGCGCGGGCGGCGGAAGGGGGCGCGCCCGGATCGCGACGGGCACGCCCTGGCGCCGAAGCTCTCCGCCGCCGCGACCGAAGAGCCCGAAGGCCGAGCCCGTGGTGAAGACGGCCTCCGGCGCCCCGACGCTCAGCTCCCCCTCGCGAAGGGGGAAGAGCGCGTAGCGACGCAGCTTGTAGACGCGAAAGGCGACGCCCTGCACCATCTGGCTCTCCGCGTTGATGCTCCGGTCGCGGGGCAGCAAATCCTGCGCCCAGAACCCATCGACCCCAGCCTCGCGCACCATCGTGGGGGCCGCCCTGAGCGGCGCGCGCGTGTACAGGTAGACGGTCGCCGTGACCTGCTGGCCGACGAAGGGCTCGGTGACGTCCACGGTCGTCCGCAGGAAGGCCTCTCCGTCCATCTGGAAGCCATCGCCGGCCACGTCGGCGCTGGCCCCCGTCTGCGGCGCCGCCCCGGCGGCGCCGGGGGACGCGCCGGCGGGGCCACCGGTGACCACGATCGTCACCGGCTGGCTCGAGGCGCGGGCATTTCCCGCCACGGCGCGGGCCGGCTTCAGCGTGAAGGTGCCGGCGGCCAGCGGACGAAGCCGATAGCTCTGCGTCTGGCTCATGGTGACCTGCTGCGCGCCGCCGGTGCCGAAGCCGAACTGCATGGGTGACGCGGAGCGTTGGGAGATCACGTCGAAGGCCGAGAGCTCCGGGATGTCGAGGCGCTCGAGGCGTCCTCCGCGTACGGTGGCCCGTACCTGCAGCACGAAGGTCTCGCCCACGGCTAGCTCGCTCCGGTCCGTGGTCATCTCGACGGAGAGTTGCGGCTGCGCCGCCGCGGGGAGCGCGAGGTAGGCGAGCGCGGCGAGGCTCAGGGCGAGAGCGGGGAGGCGGGCCATGCTCACCAGTCCTGGAGCGGGCGTCGTCGCTCTCGATTCGCGCGCTCGCGGGCGCGAAGACGCTGAAGGTTGTCTTCGTCGTCCTGCAGCGAATCGAGGAGGCGTCGCGCGTCGTCCGGGAGCGCCTGGCCCTGCGGCAGGTCCCGTGGCTCCGGCTGGGGCTCTCGGCCTTCCGAGCCGCCGTCGTTCGGGGCCGTCGCGTCGTCCTGCGGCGGCTCCTGCTCCTGCCCGCCCGTCTCCTGCGGCGGGTCCTGCCCTTCCTGCTCCGGGCTCGGCTCCTGGGGCTGTGCGCCCTGCGGATCGCGGGGCTGCTCTTGCCCGCCCGACTCTTCCTGCCCTTGCCCTTCTTGCTCCTGGCCCTGCTCTTGCCCGCCGGACTCCTGCTCCTGCTCCTGCTCCTGCTCTTCCTGCTTCTCGCGTTCCTCACGCAGCCGCCGGGCGGCGAGCTCGAGGTTCCACGCGGTCTCCCGGTCCCCGGGGCGAATGCCGAGCGAGCGACGCAGTGCATCGACGGCCTCGCGGAAGAGCTGCTGGGCCTGCGCGTGGTCCTCGGCTCGAGCCATCGCTTCGCCCTCCCGGTAGAAGGCGAGACCGAGGTTCGCGTAGGCGTCGGCGCGAAGCTCGGGCGGTGCCGACGGGGCCGCGGCCGACAGAAACGCGTCCCGCGCGCCGGGAAGGTCGCCCCGCTCCATCAGCGCGAGGCCTCGGCTCAGCTGCACGCCCGGGTCGTCCGGGAGGCGGCGCGCCGCGCGCTCGAAGGCCGCCAGGGCCCGGTCGGCGTCGCCGGCGCGGAGCGCGGCGTTGCCCTCCTGCCCTTCCGGGGCCCGTCGCCGCAGCGGGATCCATGCCGGCGCCG
>CALCTH010000195.1 GCA_937893795.1 uncultured Myxococcales bacterium
CGTACGCGACCGTCGCGCCGCCGCGGATCTCTTCCGCGCTCTCGAGCGCGGGCTCCTCGAGGCCAGCGGCTCCCTAGGTCAGCTCGCGGACGTCGAGGGCGTCGAGCGGCTCCTCGGCTACCTCCAGCGCCTCCCGCTGCGCGCGCTGACGCCCGGCCTCACGGAGGTGCTCGCCCGCCGCGACCTCCCCTACGCGCTCAAGCTCGAGGTGATCGCCCGCGTCGAGGAGCTCGCCTCGCCGGACGCCAAGCGCTACCTCGACGAGCTCGTCCTGCTCTTCGGCGATGCACCTCTCGCCGGCGCCGCGCGCGCGGCCGCCCGGAGGATCGACCCGTGAGGCGGATCGCCCCCGGCGCCTTCGCCCTCGCGGCGCTGACGGCCTGCGGCGGGGCCCGTGGAGAGGCCTTCTCACCGCTCTTTCCCGACAACCGCGACGGTGACGTCGAGGCCGTGCTCGGCCGGCTCGCGGCGGCCCGGGCGCCCGACGAGCAGCCCGTGGCCGTGGGCGTCACGGCGCCGCCCCACCGGCTCTTCGCCGTCGATCTCGAGCGTGGCACGACGCTCTTCGACGTCGACCTCGCCTCGCCGCCCGTCTCGGCCCCGCACGTGGCCGGCGACTACGTCGTGCTCCACGAGGCCCGCGGCGTAGTGGTGCGCCGCCTGCCGGACGGTGCCGAGACCGCGGTCGTCGAGGACGAGGCGATGCACCTCGCGGGGGCGGGGGGTGAAGGGCGGCTCGCCGTGCTCGCGCTGACCACGGGCGGCGGGGTCAGCGCCCAGGCGCGCCTCGTGCTGGTCGACGAGGATGGCGTGCGTTGGGTACGCCGCGTCGGCTACGCGCTGGGCGCCCCGACGGTGGCGGGCGGCATGGTCTTCGCGCCCTGGGCCACCCAGAACGTGAGCGTGCTCGATGCGCGGGGACCGGAGATCGCGCGGGTGCGTTTCGAGGACGCCGTGGTCGGCCACGCGCAGCGCCTCGGCGAGGAGGTCTTCCTCGGCCAGCGCGGGCTCTTCCGCTTCGACGCGCGCATCGGCGCCGGCCGGCGAGACACGACGACGCACCTCGAGCCGACGACCCGAGAGCTCCCCGGAACGCCGAGCCTCCTCGTGGACCCCTATCGACCGGCGCCCTCGCCGGAGAGCGCCGTGCATCGCGTGCGCCTCGCGTGGCGGCCCGAGAGCCGCGGCGCAGACGCCATGGGCCTGTCCGACGACAGCCTCTACGTCGTCTACTACCGGATGGCCTTCGCCCTCGACCCAGCGACGGACGCCGCACGCTGGGCCGTGGTGCTGCCCCACGACGCGGTGGGCGTCGAGGCACAAGCCGGAGGCGTCTTCGTGGCGGACGAAGACGGGACGCTCCGCTTCCTCGATGCACGCGACGGCCGCGAGCGCTGGACGGGGCAGGTCCCCGGCGGCGGCGAGGGGACCGTGCCCCTGGCCGTCCGCTTCCGTCCCGGCGCCTTCCGACCGGGCGACGCTGCAGGAGAGGCGCCCAGCACCGTGACGCAGCTCGTGGAGGCCGCGCGCATGAGCGATGCCCGGCTCGTGCCGGCGCGCATCCTGGCGGTTCATCTCCTCGGCGAGCTCGCGGGAGACCGCGTGAGCGAGGCCCTGATCGGGCTCTGCGGCGACCGCGAGGGCCCGCGCCAGCTCCGCGCCGAGGCGTGCACCGCCCTCGCCGCACATGGGTCGGGACCGGCTCCCGTACGCGCGGCCCTCGACACCCGCGCGTCGTTCCTCGAAGACCGTGGCGCTCCGCCCGTCGGTCCGCTGGCTGCCGCAGCGGCGGCGATGGAGCTGCGCGACGTGGTCCCGGACTTGCTCGCCCACCTCGAGGACCCGGCCACGGAGATCGGCGACCTCCCCGCCCTCGTCACCGCGCTCGACACCCTCGACGCGCGGGCCGCCCGCGACGCGTTCGCGGATTTCCTCCGCCTCTACCACGCCGCGGACCCCGACGCGCCCATGGTGGAAGCGCTGGGCCTGGCGTCGGAGAGTCTCGCCCGCGCGAGCCCGCGGCGTGCCCGCGAGCTGACCGAAGCGATCGTCGCCGATCCCTTCACGGCGCCGCAGACCCAGGACCGGCTGCTCCCGGTGCTGGAGGAGCTGCGGGCGCGCGGCGAGGAAGCCCCGGCGCCCGACGCGCCCCCGCCGCCCGACGTCTCGCCGCCCGAGGAGGAGCTCCCGCTCCACGTCACGGCCGCCATGGTCGAGCGCGTGCTCGAGCCGGCCTATGCGCAGCTGACCGAGTGCCTTCGGCGCGCGCCGCAGACGCAGGCGCGCCTCGTGATCGTGCTCGAGGGCGATGGCACGGTCTTCCTCGTCGACGTCGACCCGGAGCGCTTTCAGGGCTGCGTCGAGCGCGTCGTCCGCCGCTACACCTTCCCCGCCAACCGCCGCGGCGCGCGCGAGCAGGTCCGCCTCACGATCCGGCGTTGAAGGGCCTCAATCGTAGCGCTCGGTGTGGATGCGCTTTCGGTCGAAGCCGTGCGTCTCCTTGAGCTCGGCCCGGACCGCGTCGATCATGCGGCGGAGGCCACAGACGAAGGCGTGCGGCGCCTCGTCGAAGCGCGCGAGCACATCCGCGAGGTGCCTCTGTACGTAGCCGCGGCGCCCGTCCCAGTCGTCTCCGGCCCGGCTGAGGGTCACCTCGTAGCGAAAGCGCCGCTGGGCCGCGGCGCGCGCCTCCCATTCGTCCGGCCAAAGCCGGTCTTCCGCGTGGCGGCAGCCGAAGAGCAGGGTGATCGGCGGCCCCTCGGGTTGGGCGAGGTCCCGCTCGAGCATCGCGCGGATCGGGGTGAGCCCCGTGCCCGTCGCCACGTAGAGCCGCGGCGCCGCGGCGTCCGCCCGGTCGCGCGTGAAGACTCCCCAGGGGCCGTCGAGCGCGATGCGCGCCCCCAGCTCCAAGTCGTGCAGCGCCGTCGAGCCCTCTCCGCCTTCCACGCGGGTCACGCCCAGCTCGAAGCGGTCCCCCTCCGGCCCGCCCGCCGCCGAGAGCGAGTAGCTACGCGAGAGGGTGCCCTTCGGGCCGAGATGGAGATTCACGTACTGCCCGGGTGCCGCGTGGAGCGGGGCCCCGTCACGCAGAGCGAAGACGAAGCGGGCCACGCCTGGCGCGAGGGCCTCGCGCTCGACGAGCTCCACCTCACGACGCTGCCGCGCCAGCGCCATGGCCGCGCGCCGCTCCTCCACCGTCTGGGTCATGGCCGGGCCTTAGCGTCGGCGAAGGACGCGCACCACTCCACTCCAACGCACACCACTCCAGTCCGTGCCGCCCTGCCCGGAACTTGCCCGTCCGGCGTGGCGATGGCACTGCCCCTCTCATGGCCGCCGGACACCCCGTCGTCGGCCGGTGCGGGCCGCTCGCCGCGGAACGTCACGGCCGTCCCTGGCCCGGCCGGACGGCCGCCGAGGCCCTCCTCGCCGAGGTGCCACGCGTCGCCCTCGCCCTCGCTGCGGTGGTGCTGCTCGGGTCCGGGTGCCCGCGGCGGAGCCAGACGCCCCTGGAGCTCCCGCTCGTCACGAGCGACGACCCCGCCGCCGAGGCCGAGCTCGAGTCCGCCCGCGAGCGCTCCAGCGCGGGAGACGCCGCCGCCGCCGAAGAGGGCTACCGGGCCTTTCTGGACCAGCACCCCGATGATCCGCGCGCGGCCATCGCCCGCCTCGTGCTCGCGCGGCTGCGCCGCGCCGAGGGAGCCGCCGACGGCAAGCTGACCGCAAAGATCGCGGACACGAACCGCGTCATGGCGGCGCTGGGCCAGCCCCCTGCGGACCTGCCGGATGGCTTCGGGCGCGCGGTGGATATCAGCACGCAAGTC
>CALCTH010000196.1 GCA_937893795.1 uncultured Myxococcales bacterium
GAAGCCGCGCCGCCGCCATCACCGCCTTCGAAGGCTGCGCCCGCGCGCTGGCGCTCCGGCTCTGGGGGCCGCTGCTCGCCACGCGGCCCGAGGGCGACCCCATCGACGAGCCGGACCTCCAGGAGACCTTCGAGCTCCTCGCGCGCATGCCCGCAGAGCTCCTCGATCTCGTCGCCGAGCACCGGCGCGTGCTCCGGGAGCAGGCGGGCCAGGGCGCCGAGGCCGAGGCCGCCTTCGACGCACGGGAGAGCGCGGGGCTCGAGCTGGCCCTCGAGGTGCTGGCGCTGAAGCTCGGCGGCTATGCCCTCGACGCGCTCGGCGAGGAGGCCGACCTCGGGCCCGGCCGCGGACGCCTCGCGCACGACACCTGCCTCTGGCTCCGGAAGCTCGAGGGCCTGAGCGACGGAACGCGGACCTTCGAAGGACGCCTGAGCGGCGCGCTCAGCGCGCTTTTCTGGCGGCTGGTGGACTCGACGCGCGGGACCAGCCTGGGCGAGGTCGACGACGTGGCCTGGCTCGGCCCCTTCGCGGCCTGGTGGGCCCTCGTCATCGACCGGCCGACGGTGCTCCAGCAGCTCGCGACGGCGCTCCCGATGATCGCCGACGGCGCGCTCGAGACCTGCTGCTCGCTGGCGAACGACACGCGGGAGGCGCTCGAGGCCGCCGAGGCGGCCGGCGCCTGGCGCTTCGAGGTGCACGAGAAGCTGGCAGCGCTCCAGGCCGCGGATACGGAGCTCGCCGTGGGCCTCGCACAGCTGGGCACCGCCCTCGGCGAGTTCGCCACGGTGAAGGGGGGCACGCCGGACCTCGAGGCTCAGGCCCTCGGCCTGGTGCTGGCGGCCGAGCGGCTTCAGGCGGCGCTGGCCGACCCGGTGCGCGGCCTTCGTCGCGCGAGCCCGGAGCCGACCGACGACTCCCTCGAGCAGCGCACGCAGGAGAACGCGCCCCGCATGGCCTCGGTCATCGCGCGGGCGATCCGGAGCCGGGAGCTGGCCCGCCTCGAGGTGTGGCTGGCGTCGCTCGGGCCGACGGTGTCGAGCCTGGTCGAGCCCGCCATCGAAGGCGCGATGCAGCGGACGCCGCCGCCGCCGCCGGTGCCGAAGAAGGCGCAGCCGCAGCAGGTAGTCGGTTACGAGCTGGTGAAGGCGCTCGGCGAGGGCGGCGTAGGGAGCGTCTTCCTGGTGCGGAAGCCGGGCGCGGACCGGCTCTTCGTGCTGAAGATCCCGAAGGCTGACGCCCTCGACAGCGCGACGGACACGGAGCGCGAGGCCATCCTGGCGAGCTTCGTCGACGAGGCGAAGGCGCTCGCGGGCCTCTACCACCCGAACGTCGCGAACATCATCGACCGCGGCGTCGACGGCCAGGTGCCCTACCTGGTTCTCGAGTACCTCATCGGCGCGGACCTCAAGGACTACTCGCGCGCGAAGCCCATGAGCCTCTTCGAGCTGAAGAAGAGCGTGGAAGAGACCTGCGCCGGGCTGACGGCGCTGCACAACGCGGGCCTCGTGCACCGGGACATCAAGCCCGCGAACCTCTTCCTCCGATTGCCTCTCGCAGGCGGGGAGCGCTTCGACCCGGAGAAGCATCGCGACCCGGCGCGGAGCACGCCGCTGGCGACGGTGATCATCGACTTCGGCATGGTGCGGGCGCAGAAGGTCGCCGCCGAGGTCGGCGGCCGCTTCGTGGCCGGTACGGCGGGCTACATCGCCCCGGAGCAGGTGCTCGACCCGGTGGAGCTCGACGGCCGCGCGGACGTCTACTCGCTGGCGGGCACCGTTCTGAACGTGACGAGCGGCCGGACCTTCTTCGACGACATCGACAACGCCCGCGAGCGCATCCTGGCTCACATGCGCGAAAACCCCCTCGACCGGCTGCCGGAAGAGCTGAAGGCGTACCCGGCCGAGCTCGTGCGTCTGCTGCGCGCGGCGACCGCCACGAGCTTCGAGGACCGGCCGACGCCGCTGGAGTTCAGCCAGGCGTTCGCGACGGCGCTCTAGGGGAGCGGGTTTCGTCAGCTTCGCCAGGTGCGCCCGTGGGGAGCAAGGTCTCGTCCGACCGTCCCGCACTGCGGCATGGTCCGGCCCAATGAGAGAGGCGAAGTTGCTTGCACTCGCACTAACCGTCGTCGGCGCAATGGCGTGCGGTGGCGGGAACGGGCCCGAAGGTGACGCGGCCGTCGACGTGGGTGTCCCGGACGGTGAGCTTTCGGACGACGGCACTGCGGATTCGGAGAGCCCTGACCTGACGAGCGACATGCCCGAGTGCGCCGAGGCCCTCGAGCCCTGCGAGCCGAGATGCTGCAGCGGCATCTGCGAGCGGCAGCCCGACGGCCGACTCATCTGCGCCTAGGCTCGTGGTCCTTCCCCCGGTGGGGACAGCGTTCCTCGCATCGTTCGCGGTTCTGAGGCGGCGACCTACATGCCACGGGCATGGGCACGGGCACGGGCACGGGCACGGGCACGGGCAAGGGGTCTGGACGAGTTGTTAGCGGCGTGCGCGGGGTCGACCGAGGTAGCGCCGGATCGCCGCGACGAGGGCCAGCGGTTCCACCGGTTTGAGCACGAAGCCGTCGACGCCGAGGCCCGAGAGCACACGCCAGTCGGCGGCGCCGCCCTCCCCGGTGATGGCGATGAGCGGCGGGTGCCGGGGGTCGCCGAGGAGCATGGCCGCGAGCTCGAAGCCGTTCATGTTCGGCATGCGGAGGTCGAAGAGCACCAGGTCGAAATGGCCATGCTCGTAGAGCGCCAGCGCCTCGAGGCCGTCGCGCGCCTGCTCGAGCTCGATCTCCGGCAGCTCCGCGGCGAGCACCGCGGCCACGAAATCCCGAAAGTCCGGGTCGTCGTCAACGTGCAGCACGCGTGCGCTTCGCCGCGCTGCCGGCAGGGCACGGCGCGCCTCCGCGAGCGCCTCTCGAAGCGCCCGCGCGTGCGTCGGGCGTGCCGCCGGGTCCTTGGCCAGGAAAGGCAGCACCGCCGCGGCGAAGCGCGTGCCGAGCTCCGGGCGCCGCGTGCCGAGCGAGGGCGGCTCCTTGTAGAGGTGCTGGATGAGGATGCGCTCGATGTCCGGCGCGTCGAAGGGCACGTCCCCGGTGAGGAGCTCGAAGGCGATGCAGCCCAGCGCATAGCGGTCGGCCGCCGGGGAGAGGCCGCCGCCAGGAATGTCCTCGTCCAGCGCCGTGACGCGCTCCGGCGCGAGATAGGCCGCCGTGCCGAGGCCCTCGTCGCTCCCGCGGCTCCCCTGCGTGGCCAGCCCGAAGTCCGATACCGCCACGCGAAAGGACGTGGCGAAGAGGATGTTCGCGGGCTTGAGGTCGCGGTGCACGCCGCCGGCCGCGTGGATGGCGTCGACGCCCTGGGCCACCGCGTCGAGCACGCCGAGGGCCTCGTCCACGGCCAGCGCGTCGAGGTTCCGCCCCGCGAGGCGCTCCTCGAGGGTCTCGCCCTCCATGAGCTCCATGACCAGGAAGGGCTGATCCAGGTGCCGCCCGTAGCTGAAGATCTGCACCACGTGCGGGTGGCGCACGCGCGCCATGGCGCGGGCTTCGCCAAGAAAGCGCTCGGCCGTCCCCGGGTCGCGCACGAGCTCCGGGTGGATGACCTTCACCGCGACCTCGCGGTCCAGGCTCTCGTCGATGGCCTTGTAGACGACGCCCATCCCCCCGGCCCCGAGGCGGGAGATCACCCGCAGGTCCGGCCGGAGCCGCGCACCCGTCATCAAGCTCGGCCGGTTGGCGCCGGTCGTCATCGCGGGCCGAGCCTACACCGGCTCTTCCCCGAGAGGCCCATCGGCGGTAGAGGCCCCGCATGAGCGACGCGAAGGCCGTTTCCGCCCTCTTCGATCCAGACCGCTGGACCGTGGTGCCCGGCTTCGAGGACCTGGGCGACCTCACCTACCACCGGGCCAAGGACCAGGGCACCGTGCGCATCGCCTTCGACCGGCCCGAGGTGCGGAACGCCTTCCGGCCCCATACCGTCGACGAGCTCTACCGCTGCCTCGAGCACGCGCGCATCACGAGCGACGTGGGCTGCGTGCTGCTCACGGGGAACGGTCCCTCGCCGAAGGACGGCGGCTGGGCCTTCTGCTCGGGCGGGGACCAGCGCATCCGCGGCAAGGACGGCTACAAATACGCCGAGGGCACGACGCAGGAGAGCATCGACCCGGCGAAGCTCGGTCGCCTCCACATCCTCGAGGTGCAACGGCTCATCCGCTTCATGCCGAAGGTCGTCATCGCCGTCGTGCCCGGGTGGGCCGTGGGCGGCGGTCACAGCCTGCACGTCGTCTGCGACCTGACGTTGGCGAGCCGTGAGCACGCGCGCTTCAAGCAAACCGACGCCGACGTGGCGAGCTTCGATGGCGGCTACGGCTCGGCCTACCTGGCCAAAATGGTCGGGCAGAAGAAGGCCCGGGAGATCTTCTTCGTGGGCCTCGACTACACGGGCGAGGAAGCCGCCGCCATGGGCATGGTGAACCGCGTCGTGGACCACGCGGAGCTCGAGCACGTCGCCCTCGACTGGGCGGCGCGCATCAACGCCAAGAGCCCGACGGCGCAGCGCATGCTGAAGTTCGCCTTCAACCTCACGGACGACGGTCTCGTGGGGCAGCAGCTCTTCGCCGGCGAGGCCACGCGGCTCGCCTACGGCACCGAAGAGGCCCAGGAGGGGCGGGACGCCTTCCTCGAAAAGCGGCCCTTCGATTTCCGCCGCTTCCCCTGGCACTACTGACGGATCCCGTACCTCGCGGCACTAGGCTAACGACGTGGAGCCTTCCGCCGAGCCCCCCGCCGAGACGGCGCCCACCACACCCGCGCCCGCCGCACCGGCGCCGAGCCGCTGGGCCCACCTGCGCGCCGGGACCATCGCGCTGGTGGTCTTCGTGCACTTCTGCCAGGGCGCGCCGCGGCCTCGCGTGAACGCGGCGTCGGCGGCGAAGCCCGCGGCCGCCGAGCAGATCCACGCATGGGCGGGGCGGCTGGGCATGACGCCGGAGGAGCTCACCGAGCGGCTCATCATGATCTCGGACGAGGGCGACCGCGTTCGCCAGGCCATCGCCGGACCGCCCTGGAAGATCTTCGGGCGCCTCGGCTTCGAGCAGCGCTGGGCGCTCTTCAGCGGCTCCCGCAAGCGCGCCTGGCGCATGTCCATCGCCTGGCGCGCGCCGGGGCGCCCGTGGACCTTCGCCTATCGGGTCCGGGACCCGGAGCACCGGTGGAACGCGCGGCAGCTCGACTACCGGCGCATCCGCGGCGTCTGGAACCCGGGACCCGACGAGCCGCGGCCCGGCTACGGGCTCTTCGTCGACTGGGTCGCGCGCACGCTCTGCGCCGACGTGCCGGAGGCGCGCGAGGTGCGCGTGCGACACACGCGCGTCGACCCGCGGCCGCCGGGTGAGCCCGCGTCCGCGCAGCCCGAATACGGCTTCGTCGAGTACCGGCGCTGCGCGCGCGAGGCCACGCCATGAAGCGCCGCTGGCTCGCCCTGGTGCGCCTCCTCGACGAGCGCGAAGCCGCGACCTCCCTCGCCTGCGTGCGCCTCCTGGTGGGCGCGTGCGTCGTCGTCGACGGTCTGCACATCCTCCTGCGCGGCGTCGCCCCCGTGCTCTGGGGAAGCCCCGAGGACGGCGGGTTGAGCCCGCTGATGGCGGACGACCCGCCCTGGCTCGCGGCCGCCGTGGGGCCCGAGGGGATCCTCGCGCTCTACCTCCTCGGCGGCGCCTCGCTCTTCCTCGGCCTCGTGCCGCGCGCCGGCGCGCTGGTCTTGCTGCTGGCGAGCGCCGACATCTCCCGGCTCCTCGCGCACGGCGACCGCGGCATCGACGTGATGATCCGTCTCATCGCGCTCATCCTCGTCTTCTCGCGCTCGGGGGCGACGCTCTCGCTCGACGCGAAGCTCCGGACGGGGCGCTTTCGCCGCGCGACGCTCATCCCGGCCTGGCCGCGCCTCCTGATCCTGCTGCAGCTGCTCTGGTGCTACTTCTCGGCCGGGCACAACAAGAGCGGCGACTCCTGGTACCCGTGGGGCCGCCTCGAGGCCGTATGGAACGTGCTCCACGACCCACACTTCTCGGCGATCGACGTCGGGCAGAGCGTGGTCGTCTATCACCTGTCCCAGCTGCTCACGCTCGGCACGGTCCTCTTCGAATGGACGGCGCCGCTCATGCTCGTCGCGCTCTACGACGCGCGGAACCCGGAAGGCGCCGGACGCTTTCGGCGCGCGCTTCGGCGCCTCCGCTTCCGCTGGGTGTGGATGGCCACGGGCATGACCTTCCACCTCGGCCTCGCGGCGACGCTCTGGATCGGGATCTTCCCCTACGCGATGCTCGCGCTCTATCCCTCGCTCGTGCCGCCGGAGCGGCTCGAGGCGTGGTTCCCCTGGCTCGGCGCACCACGTGCCACGCGCGCCGCACCAGCCTGACGCCCGCCCGCCGTATTAGCCTCGCACCGTGGACCCCGCTTCGCCCACCGCTCCCGACCCCGCCACCGACGCACGCGACGTGCTCCGGCGGGTGGGCGTCGTCGCCGCCCTCGGCGTGCTGAGCGGGCTCTTGCTCCTCGTGACCTCCTTCGACGGGCTGCCGGAGGAGATGCGTGGGGCCCTGCGCGACCTCGGCCGGGTGGGGATGGCCCTCACCCTCATCGCGCTCCTGCTGGGGCTGCTCGTCGCGCATCAGAAGGGGCTCCTCGCGCAGCTCCTCGGCGGCACGCTCTTCGCGCCCCCGGAGCCTGAAGAGGCGACGTTGGCCATCAACGCGGAGCCCCTCGCGCTGGCGGGCTCGCTGGCCCGGCTCCGGCAGAGCCAGCAGCGCGTAGCCCAGCTCGCCGGCGCCCGGCACCTCGACGCCATCGCGCTGGTCCGCGAGCTCATGGAGGCGGCCTTCACCGTCGGCGCGAGCGACGTACACATCACGCCCACCGCGAGCTCCCTGAAGCTGGCGCTCCGCATCGACGGCGTGCTGCACGACGTGGGCGAGCTCCCCGCGCGCCATCGCTCCTACGTCATCAACCGCGTGAAGGTGCTCGCGAAGCTCTCGCTGCACGTGACCATGCGGCCGCAGGACGGGCGCTTCGCCTTCGAGAGCGACGCCTTCCAGGCCCGCGTCTCGACCTTGCCGACGAACCACGGCGAGAAGGTCGTCATCCGCCTCGCGGTCCAGCACGCGGAGCGCTACTCGCTCGACCGCATCGGCTTCGACGACGAGACGCTCCTTCGCTTCCAGCAGCTCCTCGGCCGGGAGCACGGGCTCATCTACCTCACGGGGCCCACGGGCAGCGGCAAGACGACGACCATGTACGCGGCGCTGCTCCACCTCCGGGAGCTCCGCGGTGGCAAGGCCAACCTGGTCACGCTCGAGGACCCCATGGAGATGGACTTCGAGGGCATCGCGCAGACCGAGGTGAACCCGGACGTCGGCCTCACCTTCGCCACGGGCCTGCGCTCCATCCTGCGGCAGGACCCGGACATCATCCTGGTGGGCGAGATTCGCGACGAGGTGACGGCCGAGACGGCGACGCGCGCGGCGAACACGGGGCACCTGCTGCTCACGAGCGTGCACGCGGACAGCAGCGTGGGCGTGTTCCTCCGGCTGCAGCAGCTCCGCGTGGACACGCACCAGGCGGCGAGCGCCTCCATCGCCGTCGTGAACCAGCGCCTCGCGATTCGAAACTGCGAGCACTGCCGGGTGCCGGCCACGCCGGACGCCGTGCAGGCCCGCCAGCTGGCGCTCGCGGGTGTGGGCGACGATCGCTTCTACGTCGGGACGGGCTGCGCGCATTGCAACGGCACGGGCCGCCGCGGCCGCGTCCCGCTCATCGAGGTGCTCGCCGTCACGGAGCGCTTCCGGGAGCAGCTCGTCGACGGGGCGAGCAAGGCCGAGCTCGAGCGGACGGCCATCGAGGACGGGATGATCCCGCTCCAGGACCAGGCCATCGCAAAGGCCAAGAGCGGCGAGCTTCCGCTCGAGGAGCTCGTGCGTATCCTGGACGAAGCCTGACGCGGACCGCGCCGGGGGCTATGTCTCCGGCCATGGCGAAGCCCTTCGAGCCACGCGGCGTCTGGCCGGCCCTCGCGACCCCTTTCTCCGGCGACGGTCGCCTCGACCTCGACGCCTACGCGCGCCTGGTGCGCTTCACCATCGACGAAGGGGTCACGGGCATCGTGCCCTGTGGCACCACCGGCGAGTCGCCCACGCTCAGCTGGGAGGAGCACGACGCGCTCGTGGCCAAGGCGAGCGAGGTCGCGGGCGACGCGGCCGGCGTGCTGGCGGGCACGGGCTCGAACAACACGTCCGAGGCCATCCGCGGCACGGAAGACGCGCTCCGGCTCGGGGCGAGCGCCGCGCTGGTGGTCGACTGCTACTACAACGGGCCGTCGAGCCTCGAGCTTCGCACCGAGTACTACGAGCGGGTCCTGAAAGCCGTGCCGGACATCCCGCTCGTGCCCTACGTGATCCCCGGGCGCACGGGCTGCGCGCTGAGCGCCGAGGACCTGGCCATGTTGCATCTGGGCGACCCCGCGCGGGTGCCGGCGGTGAAGCAGGCCACGGGCGACCTCGACCGCATGCGGACCGACCGGCGGCTCTGTGGCCCCGGTCTCGCCATCATGAGCGGGGACGACGACCTGACGCTGCCCATGATGAACGACCCGGGCATCCGGGCGTCCGGCGTCATCAGCGTGATGGGCAACCTGGTGCCACGGGCGCTGAGCGAGCTCGTCGCGACGCGGGCCGCCGGTGACGTCGGCAAGGCCGGCGAGATCGCGGCGCAGATCTCGCCGCTCCTGAAGATCGTCGGCGTCCGCGCGCACACGACCCGGGAGCTGCCGGACGGGCGCTCGCTCCGCGTGGAGGACAAGTTCCGGAACCCCGTGCCGCTGAAGACCATGATGGCCGGCCTCGGCATGATCGGGAGCTACTGCCGCCGCCCGCTCGGGCCGATGACCCGGCCAGCCGTCGAGGTCTGCCGCGGGGCGCTTCGGGAGGTCTGGGAGACGGCGCCGCGCTTCCTCCAGCCCATCGAAGAGCACTACGACGTGTCCATCGAGGCGCGCCTCGCCGACGACGCCTTCTGGCCCGCGCGCTGAGCGCGGCAGCCGGCTCGCTACGCTTCGCAACACTTCGCCACCGACTGCCCATGGAGCGGGGGCCCGCTACGCCCCAACGTCTACGTCGAGGTGATGAGCATGAGCGACTCGATGCGACGAGCGGCCACGTGGATCATGGCGTGCGCCTTGGGGATGGGCTGCGGAGACGGCGGGGACGTGCCCGCGGGAGGACCCGCCGACTCGGGGGGCGAGCTGCCCGGCGACGGGGGGCCGCTTCCGCTCAGCCCGGAGCTCTGCGACGACCCGAGCCTCGTGGCCGCGCTCGGCGGCACTCCCGAGGACCTCACCCGCGGCTTCGGCGACGTGAACCCGGAGACGGTGCAGCGGCTGCTCTCCGCGCCGACGGAAGGGCCCTTCTACAACGTGAACCTCATCCGCTACCGCGAGCGAGCGGTCTACGCGGACGGCCGCGAGACCGACCTCACGGGCCGCGAGGCCAACGCGCTCTACGCGCCCACCGAGTTCCTCTCCGCCATCGGCGCGCGCGTCGTGTACAGCGCGCCCGTCGACGAGCAGCTCGAAGGGGAGAGCCCGCTCTGGGAGGACATCGCCATCGTCGAGTACCCCTGTCCGCTGGCGCTCTTCGCCATGACGGCGGACCCGGGCTTTCAGGCCCGCTCCATCCACAAGGACGCCGGCGTCGAGGAGACCCTGGTGCTCATCGGGTACGCCGACACGCTGCCGCCCGTGGACGACCCGGACCAGTCCGAGAGCTCGCGTCCGCCGACGGCGGAGGACCCGGCCTTCGACGTGATGCACGTGATGGGCTTCCACGACGTCGCCCAGTACGAGGCCGGCACGGACGAGCCCGCGCGAAGCGGCCAGGAGGCCTGGGAGATCTACCAGGCCGGTGGAAGGGATGTGTCGCAGGAGCTCGGCATCTACACGACGGCTCGCTTCACGGTAGGCGGCACGCTCATCGGCGACGCGCGCGAGTGGGACGAGATCCTCTTGTTGCGCATGCCGAGCCGCGCGGGCTTCCAGGTTCTCCTGGACGACGAAACCCGCAGCGCCGGCGCCTTCCACCGCCGCGCCGCGCTCGAGCACAACTACGCGCTCATCGCCCTTCCGCTGCTGAGCCAGATCCCGCGCGACGGAGAGGGCGGCGATGGCGGCGGCGGGATGATGCTGCCGGTCACCGCGGACGGCACCGGGACGGTCTGCGAGAGCGACGCCGACTGCCCCGGCGACGGCGTGGAGACCTGCCTCTCCGACGGGAGCGGGCCTGGCTTTTGCACGCGCGAGGGCTGCGGCGCCGGCGAATGCCAGTCGCCCTATCTCTGCTGTCGCGAGTGCGCCGCGATGGTCGCAGCCCGGCTGCCCTTCGAAGGCTCGGCGTGCCTGCCGGAAGGGGCTGCGTCGCAGCTGAGCCAGGCCCCCGCGTCCTGCACCTGCGACTGAGCCTGGCCATGGGACACCCTGGTCTCGGTGCCGCTCGGGCGACGCACGGGCTCGCGCTCGTGCTCGCCCTCGTGGCGATGGGCGCGGCGCCCGCGGTGGCGCAGGTGACGGACCTGGTGTCCGTCGGGGCGCAGTACGTCCCGCCCGTCGACGCCCCGGAGGCGCCGCCGGCGACGGCGCAGCTCACGAGCGTCGACCTCCGGCTCAACGCGCCCATCCGTCTCGGCGAGAGAAGCATCCTCATCCCGGGAATCGCCTACCACCTCGACTCGATCGCCTTCGACGACACGCCGGAGGGGTTCGTCGAGCTCGGTCCCTTCCACGCCGTGAGCGCGTCGCTCTACTACGTGCGGCTGCTGCCGAAGGACTGGTCCCTCGCGCTCAACGCCGGCGTGGGGCTGGCCGGTGACTTCGACCAAGTGGACGGAGGCCTCGTCCGCGTGAACGCGCTCGTGCTGGCGGCGAAGGCGCTCTCGGAGCGCGTGACCCTCGGCTTCGGGGCTCTGTTCAACTACGCCTTTGGCCGCCCCCTTCCGCTGCCGGCGTTCCGCGTCGATTGGCATCCGACGCCCGAGTTCCAGCTCGAGCTCTTCCTCCCAGGGTTCCTCCGCGTGACGCAGCGCTTCGCCGGCCGCGTGGAGCTCGGCGGACTGCTCGAGATCTCGGGCAACGAATACGCGATTCGCGATCCGCGTATCCAGGACGCCTGGCCCTGCCGCGCGCAGCCCGCGGACAATCCTCTGACGCCCCGCGACGAGACCGTTGCGGAGCGCGCCGACTGCGTCGACAACGTCGCCTACTCCTTCGCCGCGGTGGGGCTGACCTTGGGGGTGCGTCTCTTCGCGAGCGTGTGGCTCACGCTCTACGGCGGGCGCACGGTCTTCCGGCGCTTCGACCCCCGCAACGCGGACGGCGGAGACGTCGCCGACATTGGCGACGACCTCCCCAATGCCTTCTTCTTGCGGGGAACGCTTACCTTCCGCGCGCCCTCGCCCGGCGAGGGCATGGAGCCCGCGCTTCCCTGAGGACCCGCCACGCTGGCGATGCCCGGCCGGAAGGGTGAGTCTGTGGCGTGCGTCTCGGCGGAGCGGTCGCGGTGGCGATGGTCCTGGGCTGCTACCAGAGCGTGGTGGTCGGCGAGCTCGACCCCACGCCTCCCCGGGACGCGGGACCGCCCGAGGCCGAGATGCGCGCGCCGCTCCCGGACGCGATGGCACCTCCCGTGGACCTCGGCGCTCCGGAAGCGGACCTCGGTCCGCCGGAGCCCGACCTGGGCCCGCCCTCGAGCGGCTTCCCCGTCGAGATCTCGACGGGCGTCTTCCACTCGTGCCTGCTCTTCGAGACGGGCCGCGTAGCGTGCTGGGGCGACGACCTCGGGCCCACCGCCATGGTGCTCCCGCGCCGCGGGACCGCGCTCTTCGACGGGAGCTGCGTCAACCTCGAGGGCGGCGGCTACGCCTGCGGCAGCACGCGCGGCATCGCGGAGGTCCTCCGCCGCGTCGACGACGAACGCGTCCCCGACAGCCGGACGCTGACGGCGGTGAGCATCCGGCCCACCGGCTCCGACTGCCGCGCCTTCGCCAACGGCACGGCAGAGTGCGGCGGGCCCGGCGTCCGGGGCGACGTGGTCGACGTCGCGTCGGGCTTCTCGCACTTCTGCCTCCTCAACGAGGCCGGGGAGGTGCGCTGCTTCGGCAACAACGAAGCGAGCCAATGCGGCCAGCCGCCCTCCCCCTTGGTCGAGGTGCCCACGCTCGTCCGTGGACTGCCCCCCGTGCAGGACATCGCCGCCGGCGGCGAGCACACCTGCGCGCTCGCGTCGGGCCGGGTCTACTGCTGGGGCCGTGGCGCCGAAGGACAGCTGGGCGATGGACGGGCCGACCACGGCCGGGAGTGCGTGACCCTCGACCGGACCATCGACTGCACGGAGAACCCCGTGGAGGTCTTCGGCGTGGGCGACGCCGTCGAGGTGGCCGGAACCGCCGTGACCACCTGCGTTCGGCGCGCGAGCGGCGAGATCGCGTGCTTCGGGAGCGACGACTTCGGCTCGCTCGGCTCCGACGAGCCCACGACGGAGATCTGCGACGGCATCGGCTGCACGCTCGCGCCGCAGACCGTCTCGGGCATCGACGACGCGATCAGCCTCCGCGGCGGCGACGCGCATTTCTGCGCCGTGAGCCGCGCGCGCGTGCGCTGCTGGGGCCTCGGCCGCCAGCGCCAGCTCTTCAACGGCACCATCGCCGAGCTCGCCCGGGCGGCGGGACTCTGAGCGCGGCGCGGCTCGAGTCGAGAGCGGTCGCGGCTCCGCTTCCGGCGCCGGATCCGGCAAGCGCGTCAGCCGGCCGTGATGGCTTTCACGAGCGGCCACGTACCGCTCGAGGTGTTCGACAGCACGCTGTACCGGAGGCCGGTCGAACGGATGAACCCGGACTGAAACGACACCCCGGCGTCCATCCCCTCGAGCCACACGTGGTCGCCCTCGGTGCTTACCCAGAAGCCAAGGCCGTAGGCGATAGCCGTCGAATACTGGCTGGCGGGAGCGGTCATGCGGCCGAGCGAGCCGGCAGAGACGATCGCGCCGGTGAGCAGCGCGTCCCAAAAGCGATCCAGGTCGTCGAGGGTCGCGTACGCCCCGCCGTCCCCGGCGCCGATCACCGGAAGGTGGTGCACGTTGCTCCGGCCATCGACGAGGTAGCCGGTCGCCGTGTCGGAGGGGAGATCGTCCGAGCGGAAGAAGCCGCTCCCGGTCATGCCGGCGGCAGAGAACACGTGCTCGTCCACGGCGCGGACGAAGGACCCGGTGAGACGCTCGACGATCAGCGAGAGGATGACGTAGCCGGCATCGTTGTAGCGGAACACCGCCCCCGGAGGCTCGTGCTGGGCAGGCTCCCCGAGCAGCGCCACGAACGCTACGGGCGATTCGAAGAGATGCGCGGAACGGCTACCGAGCGCGTGCGCGTCGACGTCGTCGGGCTCGTCCCCGTCGAGATAATCGCCGATACCGGATCGGTGAGCGAGCAGGTGCTCGACGGTGACGGCCGGGTCGATGTGGGGAAGGTCGCGACCGACGAGCGACCGAGCCGTCGCGTCCAGCTCGAGTCGGCCGGCCTCCACGAGGGCCATCACCGTCAAAGCGGTGAACCCCTTCGTGCCGCTCGCGGTCGCGAAGCGCGTCGTCGGCGCGTTAGGTCGCCCATTGGCCCGATCGGCGTAGCCGGCGGCGAGATCGACGTCGTCGCGGCCGCGATCGCCCTTGCCGCGCAACCGGACGACGCCGGAGAACGTCGTGGACGCGACGAGGGCGCTCAGTCGATCGGCCAGTAGGGACACGCTCCCACGATGACCTCGGACCACCCCGGGGGCCCGCCGCCCGGGTCGAATCGTCTCGGCGAGGCTCCGGTCTCGCGCCTGCCGCGGGTCGGCGACGGCCGCAGACGCTCCTCCAGCTCCCCGATCGCCATGTCCGAACCCCGTGAGGCGAGAGCCACTGGCGCGTCCTCGGCGTGAGGGCGCCCGGTGCGGGCGAGGGGCGTGCTACTTGCGTGTCCATGACGTCGTGCCGCTACGTTCTGCTCACGCTTCTCGTCGTCGGCTGCGCGAGCGCCGCTCCGCCGCCGAACGAGCCTGCGCACGGCCACGGCGCGACCGGGGACGGCGCACCGACGCCGCCCATGGCCGACGTGCGCCCCACCTCCGACCGCTATCACGGAGAGGAGGTCGTCGATGCCTACCAGTGGCTCGAGGAGTGGGAGAACCCCGACGTCCGGGCCTGGAGCGCGGGACAGAACCGCTACGCCCGGCACGTCCTCGAGGGTCTCGGGAGCCGTGACGCAATCCGTGAGCGCGTGACCGAGATCCTCTCGGCCCCGACGCGCTCGCACCGGCACCTCTCGGCCCGCGGCGGCAAGCTCTTCGCCATCGAACGGCGCCCGCCGCGCGAGCAGCCGATGCTGGTCGTGATGGACTCGCCGGACGCGCCCGACGAGGCGCGCATCCTCCTCGACCCGCAGATCCTGAGCCAGGACGGCCACGTCGCCATCGACTGGTACGTGCCCTCGCACGGCGGCGACCTCGTCGCGGTTTCGCTCTCGGAGGGCGGCAGCGAGCGCGGAGACGTGCACGTCTACGACGTTGCGAGCGGCGAGCGCGTGCACGAGGTGGTGCCGCACGTGCAGAACGGCACGGCCGGCGGCGACGTGGCGTGGCTCCCTGACGACTCGGGCTTCTTCTACACGCGCTACCTCCGCGAAGGCGACACGCACGCGAACGACGACGACTTCTATCAGCAGCTCTGGTTCCACGCGCTCGGCACCGAGGCGGCGGAAGATCGCTACGAGCTCGGCCGCGACCTCCCGCGCATCGCCGAGATCCAGCTCGACCTGCAGGTGAGCACGGGCCGTCTGCTCGCGACGGTGCAGAAGGGCGACGGCGGCGAGTTCGCGATGTTCCTGCGCGAGCGCGATGGAGCGTGGCGGCAGTTCAGCAGCTTCGACGACGGCGCCGTGCAGGCGACCTTCGGAGCGCGCGACGACCTCTACGTGATCTCCCGGCACGAGCATCCGCGTGGTCGCTTGCTCCGCCTCCCCGTCGGACGACGCATGGACCTCGCGCGTGCCGAGGAGGTGATCGCGGAGGGCCCGGACAGCCTCGTGAACGACTTCTGGGGCGGCCCGACCGTGTGGCCCATGGGCGGCCGCCTCTACGCCCTCTACCAGACCGGCGGACCGAGCGAGCTCCGCGTCTTCGACGCGCGAGGCCAGGCGCTGGACCCGGTCGAGCAGCCCGACGTCTCGGCGGTGCGCGCCCTCGCGCCCATGGGCGACGCGCTGCTCTTCCGCGTGGAGTCCTTCGTCGCCCCGTCCACGTGGATGAAGGTGAGCGCCGAAGGCGACGTGACGCCGACGGCGCTCCGCGAGGCGAGCCCCGTCGACGTCGGCGGCTGGGAGGTGCGGCGCGAGATGGCCACGTCCCGAGACGGCACGCAGGTCCCCGTGAACATCCTGATGCCGCGGGGTCTCACGCTCGACGGATCGCACCCCTGCATCGTCAGCGGCTACGGCGGCTACGGCGTGAACATCCAGCCGCGCTTCAACCCCATGCGCGCGCCCTACCTCGACGCCGGCGTCGTCTACGCCATCGCCAACCTGCGCGGCGGCGCCGAGTTCGGCGAGGAGTGGCACGACGCGGGCCGGCTCGTGCACAAGCAGAACGTCTTCGACGACTTCGCCGCGGCGGTGAACCACATGGTGGAGCGCGGCTACACGTCGCACGAGCGCGTGGGCATCATCGGCGGCAGCAACGGCGGGCTGCTCATGGGCGCGACGATGGTGCAGCGCCCTGACATCGCGCGCGTCGTCGTCTCCTTCGTGGGCATCTACGACATGCTGCGCGTCGAGCTCTCGGCGAACGGCGCGTTCAACGTGACCGAGTTCGGCACGGTGCAGGACGCGGCGCACTACCGGGCGCGCCGCGCGTACTCGCCCTACCACAACGTCAGGGAGGGCACGGCGTACCCGGCCACGCTCTTCCTCACCGGCGCGAACGACCCGCGCGTCGAGCCCTGGCACTCGCGGAAGATGACGGCGCGACTGCAGGCGGCGAATGGAAGCGAGCAGCCCATCCTGCTCCGGACCAGCGACACGAGCGGCCACGGCCTCGACACCTCGCTCAGCGAAGAGATCGAGGAGAGCACCGACGGCCTGGCGTTCCTCTTCCACCACCTGGGCGTCACTCCCTAGCGTCGTGAAGCGAGGGCGCCGCGTCGGTTCGCCCGAAACGCCCCGAGCGCCAAGCCACGCTCGACGGACGTGGGCTCATGCCCGGCCCACCACTAGATTCGAGACGTGCCCAGCCTGCCCCGCACGGTCCGAACGATGTTCCTCGTAGACGGCCTCGGGGCCGTGGTCACGGCGGTCTCGGTGGGGGTCCTGCTTCCCCTCGTCCAGGAGCTCATCGGCTTTCCGGCCTCTGTGCTGCGCGCGCTGGGGGCCGCGGCGGTCGGCTTCGCCCTCTACTCGTTCTCGCGCTTCGCGCAGCCGCATCCGCGCCCGAGCGCGCTCCGCGTCGTCGCCGGGCTCAATCTGAGCTACTGCGTCGTGACGGTGGGGCTCCTCGTCGCCTACGCGAGCGAGCTTCGACCGCTCGGTTGGGCTTATTTTCTCGGCGAGGTCGTCCTCGTCGTCGCCCTCTCGGTCTACGAGCTTCGGCTGGCCCGGAGCACGAACGACGATGGGGCACGGGCATCCGTCGAGCCTCGGTAGCCGAGCTGAGCCGTCGCCCAGCCTTCGCGCGACGAGGGAGTCATGGCCTCTCGGAACTCATCGCCCGCATTCAGCGCGGTGAGGTCCGCGCCACGATACGGTCGGGCCCCGCACCCTGACGTCCGAGGCGGCACGACGGCTGGAGCGCCGTGGCGAACCTGCCGACCAGCCATCGAAGGGGGCGTCACGCGCGGCGCCCCTGGCCCCCATGAGGCCGTGGCGCCATGAAGGGCCGCATGCGTGACCGCGTCGACCTCGGGCTCCTCGTCATTCGCGTGGGCCTCGGCCTGAACATGGTGGCTCACGGCCTCCCGAAGATGCTCGGCGGCCCAGAGAAGTGGGCCGGCCTCGGCGGCGCCATGCGCTTCGTCGGCCTCGAGCTCGGCGAGAGCCTCCAGATCGTCTTCGGGTTCCTCGCGGCCTTCGCGGAGCTCGGCGGCGGGCTCTTCGTAGCTCTCGGCTTCCTCTTCCGGCCATCGCTCGTCCTGCTCGTTCCAACGATGGTCGTCGCCGCGTCCCTCCACCTCGGGAAGGGCGAGGGGTACACGGCCGCGAGCCACGCCATCGAGGTCGGGCTCGTGTTCGTCGGCCTCTTCGTGAGCGGCCCCGGGCGCTACCGCATCCGCCTGGTCAAGGGCGGCGGCGGCTATTGGAGCTGACTACTCGGCGGCGTCGCGGTCGCCGCCGAGGAGCGTGTCCGGCGGCACGATGCGGCCGGCGATGGCGCTCGCCGCCACGGTGAGCGGGCTGGCCAGGTAGACCTGCCCAGGCCCCGAGCGGCCCGGGAAGTTCCGGTTCTGCGAGCTCACGCTCACCTGGTCCTTCGAGCGCGAGGCGCCGGGACCGGCGTTGATGCAGGCGCCGCAGCTCGGGTCGATCATGGTGACGCCGGCCTGCGTGAAGACGTCCACGTAGCCTCGCGCTTCGGCGTACTTCCGGATCTGCTGGCTGCCGAACTGGATGTAGCACTCGACGCCTTCGGCCACGCGCTGGCCGCGGGCCACGGCCGCGCGGAAGACCTCGGCGTACATGTCCATGTCCGCCTTCTTCCCGCCGGTGCAGCTGCCGCCGTAGGCGATGTCGATGCGCGCGTCGACCTCGTCCACGCCGACGCCGTTCCGCGGGTCGCCGGGCGTCGCCACCATGGCGCCGACGGCGGTGAGGTCGATCTCGAAGGTCGCGAGATACGTGGCGTCCGGGTCGCTCCGAAGCAGGCGCGGCCGGAGCGCCTCCGGGTCCAGGCCCCGCTGCTCGGCGAGGTAGTCGAGCACCACGTCGTCCGCCGCCACGATGCCCGTGAAGCCCCCCGCCTCGACGGCCATGTTCGTGAGCGTTGCCCGCTCGTCGAGGGCCATGGACGTCACGCCCGGGCCCGTGAACTCGAGGACCTTGCCGATGCCCTGGCTCGTGCGGAAGAAGGGCTGCGCGAGGATGTGCAGCATCACGTCCTTGGCGGCGACGCCGGGCCGGAGCGCGCCCGTGAGCACGAAGCGGACGCTCTCCGGGACGCGCACGCGGACGTCCTTCGTGTACCAGGCGTTGGCCATGTCGGTGCTGCCCACGCCGAAGGCGAAGGCGCCGAGCACGCCCGCCATGCAGGTGTGGCTGTCGGTGCCGAGCACCACGTCGCCGGGAAGCGCGAGGTCCTCGACGACGGCGTTGTGGCAGATGGCCTCGGAGCCCCCCTCGGGGTTCTCGCCGTAGAGGCGAATGCCGTGCTTCTGGGCGAAGCCCTCCTGCGTGGTCGCGAGCCCATCCGCCCGCTCCAGGAGGCCGAGGCGGCGCTTGTCCTCGCTCATCACGTCGCCGAGGAAGGTGAGGTGGTCGCGGAAGGCGTAGACGCTCTCCGGGTCCGTGATGCGGGCGTCGTCGCCGAGGGCCTGGCGGAAGAGCGCGTCGGCCATGGGCGTGACGTACTCGTGGCTGAAGCGCACGTCCGTGCGGATGAAGAGCGCGTCGCCGGGAGCGACCGCCAGCACGCCGACCGCGCCCGCGGCGGCGTCGACGATGGCGTTCTTGGCGATGATCTTCTCGACGAGCGTCATGGGACGCGGCGCCGTCGTGATCGCCGGGGGCGTGACCTCCCCGGCCAGCCGCGCGCGGTTGTAGGCGAAGAGCCCGCCGTGGCGCACGATGCCAGCGCTGATGGGGTCGAGGCCCGCCGTGAACTCGCTCAGCGGGATGGCCTCCCCCGCGCGGATGCGCCCGAGGAGGCCGAAGTCGGTGGAGGTGAGCAGCCCGATGTTCTGGCAGTTCTGCCCGTAGATCTTCTCGATGCTCTTGGCGACCACGAGCTGGATGCCGGCCGCCTGCTCGCTGTAGGGCGCGGTCTCGCGGCTCGAGCCGCACCCCTTGGACAGCCCGCTGACGATGACGTCGAAGCCGCCCTCCTTGATGGCGTCCTTGGTGACCGCGTCGCCCTTCAGGCCGACGTGCGTGTACCGGCCGAGGGTCTCGTCGTAATAGAAGCAGACCCAGCCGGGCGTGATCTCGTCGGTCGAGATGTTGTCCCGGAGCCCGGCCGCCTCGGCCTCGTCGAGGGTGACCTCGCGGCCCTCGAGCTGGGCCCGCAGAAGCTCCGGGTCCTCCGTGACGAAGAGGATGCGGCGAGGAAAGCGGAGCGCGTCGGGCCGGGTCATGCGAAGGCCCAGCCTACCAGCCGGACGCGGCCACCCGGGGGGCGGGGGGGGAGGGGTCACGAGGGTCCCGCAGGGGGTCGCGGCTCCGCCCGGCGGCGTCCCCGAATGAGGTAGCTTCGGGCCATGGATAGAACGAGTCGCCTCGGCCTCGTGGTCGCCTTCGGCGCGTCGATCGCGGCCTGCGGCGGGTCCACGGGGCAGTCCCCTCGAAGCCGCGCGGCGCCAACGGGCTCCCGCCCGGCGCCCTTCCCCAGCAAGGCGGAGACCCTCTCCTTCGCCTCGCAGTTCGCCGCGACGCGAGGGCCCGGCGAGGCGTACCGGGAAGTGCCCTTCCCCTGGACCGTCGAGGGCATTCCGGTCTCCCCGGGACCCGAGGACCCGGGCTACGAGGGGACTGCCGGGGCGATGCTCGACGAGCTCCTGGCGGCGGCGCCCTCGCTGAGGGCGACGGCGGGCATGCGCTGCGTGGCGCAAGCCGTCGCGACCGCGACGCTCGGCGCGGAGGGACGACGACCCGAGGCGGGCTTCGAGCAGTTCGCGCTCGCGCGCTGCGGCGTCGGCGCGCGCAGCATGGCGGGGACGAGCGTCGTGACCCGCGGCGTGGCCGAGTCGCAAGCCCTGCCCGACGCGACACGCGACGCGATCGTAGGGGGCCTCACGCCGCGCCTCGGCGCCCTGGGCCCGGGGCTCGTCGGCATGGCGGTGGCGCGCTCGGGGGACGGGACGGTCACGGTGCTGACCCACGTGGCGCCTTCCGTGACCCTCGAGACGCCGCGTCCCGTCGCGAACGCGGCGGGCACCGTGTCCGTGCGCGGCGAGCTGCGCGAGAGCGGCATGAAGCGCGTGCTCGGCCTCATCAACCAGGGCCCGACCGGCTTCGCGGAGTGCACTGTCTCGTCGACGGTGCCCCTGCCGCGCTTCTGGATGGAGTGCCCGCTCGCGCCCGGCGACGATGCGGCCCGCATCGCCCTCTACGCGACGCCTCGGGGCGCTCCCATCGCGCTGCACCTCGCGGATCTCGTGGGCCGGCGTGAGGCCGCGACGGAGCCTCGGCGCGAGACCTACGTTCCCGCGTCCGAGGGACCGCGGCGCCCCGTCGAGACGCCGGTCGCGCTGCTCGCGGGCGTCCGGGACCGCGTGACGGAGATCCGCGCGGCCGCGGGCTTGACGCCGGTCCAGTTCGCGCTGGCCGAGAGCGTCCGCCTGAATACGCTCGTGCCGGCCGCGCTGGCGCGGGACCTGTCGACGGAGCAGCAGCTCTCTCTGACGCGGGGAATCCTCGCCGGCTGGGACGTGCAGAGCCCCGTTCCGCTCCGCGACGGGTACTACGCCTCGAGCGGCGCCGTGGGCCCGCCGGACGCCGAGCGGTGGATGCAGACGGCGCTGCTGCAGCCGGCGCTTCGGCGGACCTTCTTCGACCCGAGCGCAGCCATCGTCGCCCTCGGCTCCGCCGTCGAGGAAGGGAGCGTCACCGCCATCGCGGCCTCCTGGCGCGTCCACGGAGACCGGGTGACCGAGCAAGCCGCAGCGGAGGCCCTGCTCCGGCGGCTGGAGCGCGCGCGTGCGGAGCGTGGCGTCGCGCCGCCCACGCTCATCACGGACCTCACCGAGCTCGACGCGGCGCTCGACGGGGTCCGCCGGGGCCAGCGGACCATGGAGGAGGCCATGGACTCCGTGATCGAGCGTGCCGCGCGCCGCTGGCGCCGGAGCGTCGCCTACTACGCCTTCGAGGCGACGGATCTCTCGCTCGTGCAGCTCCCGGATGGCTTGCTCGACGGGGGCGAGCTCATCCTGAGCCTGGGCGTCACGCACCACACGCTGCCGGAGTCGCGCTGGGGCAGCTACGTCGTCGGCATCGTCTTCACCCGCTGAGTGACCCGTGCCCTACTCTCCGCCCATGCGTCTCTTCGCCCTCGTCCTCGCGCTCGCCGTCACGGGCTGCCACCGCGACTCGGTGGTGAGCGACGCGGGCGTGGGCGACGCGGGCGTGGAGGACGCGGGCGTCGACGTGGGACAGAGGGACGCCGGGCCGGACGCGGGACCGGACCTCGGACCTCCGCCGCCGCTTCCGCCCTGCGAGGACCCGAGCCTGTGGTCGGCGACGCCGGCGTGGAGTGAGGAGCACTTCATGCGGCGCGGATGCGCCTACGTGCAGCTCGAGTTCCCGCTCGCTTCGCGCTCCGCTCGGTCCGGACGGGCAACGGAGGTCTGCTGGCGCATCACGGAAGCGGGCCCCGGCACGGGGCACGAGGCCGGGGACACGTGGCGGTCCGTAGAGGCGGCCGAAGAACCGTTCCCCCACAGCACCAGGCTGACAGTGCGAACCACCGAAGGCCCGCTGGTCATCAGGGCGCGCTTCTTCGATCCGACCACCCACGCCCTGTGGGAGGTCGTCAACCGCGTGCGGCAAGCAGAGCCCGTACCCGCGGCGCGAGGCGTCGTGGACTTCATCGACTTCGCGCAGGGGGAGTCCGCCCTACACCGCTGGCCGGGCGAGATGGCCTACGCCAGCGCCTCGGAGTTCGTCGATCGAGGGGAGCGTGTACCGCTCCCCGGCCGCGTGCTCGGCGCGGGCAGTTGGCGTCTCAGGAGCGCCGTGCTCGTCGAGGAGCGGGACGAACGCTGGCTCCTCCTCGCTCACTCGGAAGCGGGCGAAGCGCTGGAACGAGTGCCGCTGGACGTCTCGGCGAGCACGCGTTTCGTGAGCTCGGAGCGACCCGCGCTCTTCGATGCAGATCGGGCCGAGGTCGTGTTCCTGGACCGCGAGACCCACCTGGTCGACGAGCGATGGCGCCTCCCCGAAGGAACGAGCGACGTCGTCGTGGTTCCGAGGTCCGACATCACCGAGGTCTACGCCCGCGTCGGGAGCGTCGTGCATCGGGGAGCGACCAGCGATGCCTTCGCGCCGCTGGTGGGCCTGCCGCCCGCGACGCGCCTTCTCGAGCGGAGGGGAGACCCCCTCGGGAGCGCACGGCCCGTCGTGGTCGGCGACGCGGGCCTGACCTACGTCGGGTGGGGAGGCGAGTTCGGCGAGCCCCAGCCCGTCGACGACGGCCTCCCGGGGTCCATCGTCGGCCTCTCCGGGGACATGCTCGTGGCCGAGGGCGGCTTCGCCTTCGCCTTCGCCAGGGGAGCGCGCGGTGGCTCGACCTACGACACGCGCGAGCGCTACGGCGGCCCCATCAGCCACCTCAGCCTCGACGGGGCCGCCTGGGCGGTGGCGCGCCCCGACGGCACCCATGACCTCTACCGAACCCCGGACCGCTGCCCCGGTGAATGAGGTTCACGCGTTGCGCACCCGGAACCTCCGCCGCGATGGCTAACGGGACACCCGAGCCGCGCATAGAACGTCCGGGGATGATTCGGGAAGAGCGAGCCGAGCATGGTCTGAGCCGGCTGGTGGCGCAGGAGCTCCGCTCGGGGCTGCTGCTCTTCACCGCGTCCGGCCGCCTCACGCGCACCCTCGGGCGGCGCATCACGGACTTCCTCGACGCCACCGAGGTCGACCGCTACCTGGCCTTCCAGGACTGGTGGGATGTCGCGTCGTACGAGAGCAGCGCGCGCTACGACCTCACGCAGTGGGTGCGCGCGAATCGGGAGCGCATGGTCGAAGGCCACATCTTGGCGCGCTCCAAGCTCGTGAAGATGGGCGTGACCGTCGCGAACATCACCGTGCTCGGCCATCTCGTGCTGCACGAGGAGAAGGCACCCTTCGCCCGCGCCCTGGCGCAGGCGCGGGCCCAGCGCTCGCCGGGCATGCGCCGCTCACCCTGAGGCGCCGCGGCGTGGAAGGCGCCGCATCGTCAGCGGCGCGGCCGCGTCAGAGGCTCGCGCGGTAGAGGCTCAGCAGATCCTCGGCCGTGCACGGACGCGGGTTCAGCCGATGCGCCGCGTCCTCGTGCGCGAGCACGGCGAGCGCGTCGAGGTCCTCCTCCTCGATGCCCTCGGCGGCGAGGCCGTCCGGAAGACCCAGGCGCTTCCGCAGCGCCCGTACGGCGCCGGCGCCCTCGAAGGCCAGCGTGTCCACGTCGTCCCCGCGCGCACCGAGGAGCTTCGCGATGCGCCCGATCTTCGCGGGCACGGCCTTCCGGTTGTAGTCGAGCACCGCCGGCAGGCAGAGCGCGTTGGCGAGGCCGTGGTGCAGGCCGTGCTCGGCGCCAAGCGGGTGCGCCAGCGCGTGGCAGGCGCCGAGACCCTTTTGGAAGGCCACGGCGCCCATCATCGACGCCTTGAGCATCGCGCCGCGGGCCACGAGGTCCTTGCCGTCGAGCGTCGCCGCCTCGAGGTGCTCCGCGATGAGGCGGATGCCCTCGATGGCGATGGCGTCGGCCATGGGGTGATCGCCGACGGCGCAGTAGGCCTCGATGCAATGAGCCAACGCGTCCATGCCCGTCGCGGCCGTCGTGCGCTTCGGCATCGTCACCGTCAGCTCCGGGTCGAGCACGGCCACGTTCGGCAGCAGCGAGGGGGCGAAGATCACCGTCTTGCGGTTCGTCGCCTGCAGCGTGACGACGCCGCTCCGTCCGACCTCGCTTCCCGTGCCCGACGTCGTCGGGATCGCCACCATGGGCGGGACCGGCTGGGTGATCAGGGCGGCGCCGCCCAGCGCGTCGTCGTATTGCGCGAGCGGGAGCGGATGCGTGGCCGCCACGCGCACGACCTTCGCCACGTCGAGGGGGCTACCCCCACCGAGGGCGACGATGACCTTCGCGCCCGCCTGCCGGAAGGCGTCCGTGGCGCTCAGCACCTCGCTCTCGAGCGGGTTCGAGCTGAGCTGGTCGAAGACCGTCACCGCGAAGCCCGCGCCCTCGAGGCTCGCGACCACGGGCTCGGCCAGGCCGGCGTCGCGCACGCCCGCGTCGGTCACGAGGAGCGCCGCCCCCGGCGCGTCGACGAGGGCCGCCGCCTCGGCGCCCACGCGGCGCACGGAGCCGGCGCCGAAGACGCAGCGCGTGGGGAAGCTCCAGACGACCTTTTCGCTCACGTCGCTCATGCCTACTCCCGCCCGGCCTGACGCGCCATCAGCGCCTTGACCGCGGCTTCACCCGCGAGCTCCCCGGCGATGACCTGCGCCATCGCCCGGGCCACGGGCACCTCGACGTGGGCGCGCTCCGCGTGGGCCGCCACGCGACGACCGATGGTGAGCCCCTCGATGTAGGCCCCGGCCATGCGCCCGGCCTCTACGACGCTCTGACCGGCCGCCAGCGCCTCACCGCGGCGCGCTTCCGGCCGCGCATCCCGCGCGGCCACGGCGAGCAAATCCCCCACGCCGGCGAGGCCATCGATGGTGTCCGGCCGGCCGCCGAGCGTGGGTAGGAGCCGCCGCGCCTCGGAGAGCCCCCGCGTGAGCACGACGCTCAAGGAGGCCGGCCCCGCGCCGAGGCCACGCCCGTAACCCACGGCCAGCGCGAGGAGCCCGACGAGGGCGCTCGCGACCTCGACCCCGACGATGTCCGGCGACTCGTAGAGGCGAAGCCCTCGGAGGCGATGGCGTCCCGCACGAGGTTCGCCACTTCCGGAAAGCGCGTCCCCACGACGGCACCGCTCGGTGCGCCGCTCACGAGGGCCTCCGCGATCAGCGGCCCGGCCAACGCGCCGACGCGGCGGCAGGGCGTGGTCGTCCGAAGAAGCTGCGAAAGCGTCCCGAGCTGCGCCCCCACGAGGCCGCGGCTCACGTGCACGAGCACGTGGGACCCATCGAGATGCGTCCCCAGCTCCGTCGAGAGCGCCTCCACGTAGCCCGAGGGCACGGCGAGGAAGAGGACGTCGCACTCCGCGAGCGCGGCGAGGTCGCGCGTGCTGCCCACGCCCCCCGGAAGCTCGCGCTCCGAACGGCTCCAGAGGAGCACGTCGTTCCGCGCGCGCGCCGCCGCCGCGGCGAGGCCCTGGCCGAAACCGCCGCCGCCAAGAACGCCCACGCGCACCGAGGCACCGCTCACGTGGCCCCTCGGATCTCGAGCGCGGAGATCTCGCGGGCGGCCGCGACGTCGTCCGCGTCCGCCACGCGCTCGGCGAAGGGCACCAGGCGGTTCTGGTAGTAGAGGAGCAGCGTCGGGTCCTCGGCCGTGACCTCCGCTCCCTCGTCCCGGGCCGCCGTGCGCCGGTGGTAGCCGTTCCACACGGAGAGCGCGCGGTCGACGATGTCCGCCGGCGAGCGCGCGCGGATGTCGTGGTTCACCCGCACTTCCCCCGCATCCTCGAGCGTTCGCAACCGGTCGCGGAGCGACCCGACCTCACCGTGGAGCGCCTCGCGCGAGAAGGAGACCTCGCCGCGGTGCCGGAGGCGATGGAAGAGGTCGAAGCCCGCCGTCTCCCGCACGACGCGGCGGTAGAGCACGTGCGCCACCAGGCTCGTGGCCATGAGCACGGACTCCTCGCGGTAGCGGCGCACGAGCACCTCGCCGAGGTCGCGCGTGTAGGCCGCGTCGCGGCGGGCGTCCTCCACGGGCTGGCCCCGCCGGAGCACGTAGCTGCCGACGTCGATGGGCCGACCGCCCGGCGCGAGGCTGCAGCCCGCCTCGTCCACGGGATTGCCGAAGGGGTCCACCGGGTCGCCGAAGCGGATCACGCAGGCGCCCGAGAGACCGACGATCTTCCGGAAGAAGGCCACCCAGCGGTCGAGGCGCGAGAACTCGTCGTTCTCGATGATGTAGCGGGCCTTGCCCTCGGACTTCAGCCAGTCCTCGATGAGCGTCTCGCCCTCGAGCACGAGCTCGTAGTTGATGGTGACCGGGACGAAGTAGAGGTTCCGGTCGACGCCGCGGACCCGGTTGTGGCTGAAGGCCTGCACGGCACTGCCGGCGAGGCCGAGCTTCAGCCGGTGCTCGAGGAGGTTCGAGCGACTGCGGGTCCCGCCGGGAAAGAAGAGCGAGTGGTAGCCGCGCTCGATCATCACCTGCGAGTACATCTTCAGCACGTCCTTGTAGGCCCGCGCGGCGATGCGGCGGTCGACGCGGTAGGCGCCCAGGTTGTGCATGAAGAAGCTGATGATGGGGTTCGTGAAGAGATTCTTGCCGGCGCCGTAGCTGGCCGGGCTCAAGCCGGCCTGCTCGAGGGCGTGGCCGAGCACGATGGAGTCGAGGTTCGAGCTGTGCGTCGGGACGTAGACGAGGGTTCCGTCCTTCTCGAGGCGGCGGAGCTTCTCGAGGGCGCCCTCGACGCGAAGGAGCTCGTGCACGGCACGGGCGCCGCCGGCGCTCGGGAGCAGCTCCATGGGTAGCCGCGAGGGGTGCATCACGCCGGTGATGAGCCGCGGGATGAGGTGCCGGGCCAGATCGTAGACTCGCGGATCGAAGTTCCCGGCGACGTCCCGCGCGTAGCGCGTGACGATGAGCCGGAGCGCATCCCGCTTGTCCGCGTCGCTCATGCGGGCGATGCGCCGCGCGAGCCCCTTGAAGAAGCCGAGGTGCTCCTTGGCCTCGATGTCGCCCTGGCGCGAGAGGCGACGGATCTCGTGGTAGGCGGCGTCGTTCAACGCGAGCTCGAGGCGCGGTCGGTCGGCCGTATGCCGGCCGACGACGCGGGCGATCACGTCCTCGACGATGTCGTCCCGCGCGGCGTTGAAGTAGTAGACGGGCGGGTCGCTCGCCTTCGGCACGAAGGGACGGAGCCGCGGAAGCCGGAGCGGCCGCTCCGAATACACCCGGAGCGGGTTGAGCTTCTCGAGCACGGCTACACGGCCTCGAAGTAGCGCTGGAGCTCCCAGCCGCTCACGGCCTTCCGGTGCTCCCGCACTTCCCAGTCGCGCGTCCGGGCGTAGTGGTCGACGAAGGGCTCCCCGAGGATCGTCTTGGCCGCCTCGCTCGCCTTCAGCCGCTCCGTCGCCTCGGCGAGCGTCGTGGGCAGCGAGGGCCCCTGCGCCGCCGCGTCCCCCTCCGTCGGCGCCGGCGGCTCGATCCCGCCCTCGATGCCGTAGAGCCCGGCGCCGAGGGACGCGGCCATGGCGAGATAGGGGTTCAGATCGCTGCCGCCGTGGCGCAGCTCGAGGCGCGTCGCCTTCGCGCCGGGGCCCGCGATGAGACGCACGCCGCAGGTGCGGTTCTCCGGGCCCCAGCTCGCCGTGAGCGGCGCCCAGAGGCCGGGCACGTAGCGCTTGTAGCTGTTGACGAAGGGCGCGTAGAGGGCCGCGAGCTCGGGCGCCGTGGCGACGAGCCCGCCGAGGTAGTGGCGCCCGGCCGTGCTCAGCCCGTGGATGCCCTCGGCGTCGGCGAAGAGGTTGACCTGGCCTTCGCCGTCCCAGAGCGACTGATGGAGGTGCCCGCTGCTGCCCGGGTAGGCCTCGCTCCACTTGGCCATGAAAGTCACGGCCCGCCCGTGCTGGTGGGCCAGCGCCTTCAGCGTCGTCTTGAAGAGCGCGGCCTGGTCGGCAGCGCGCACCACGTCGTCGTAGCGGAGCGCGACCTCCCAGACGCCGGGCCCGGTCTCCGTGTGGAAGCCCTCCACGTCGATGTCGTAGGCGGCCATCGTGTCGAGCACGTCGTGGACGAAGTCGCCATGCTGCGCCTCGCGGAGCCACGAGTAGCCGAACATGCCGGGGCTCAGGGGCTGGAGCTCGGCGAAGCCCTTGGCGTGAAGGCTCTCGGGCGTCTCCCGGAAGACCCAGAGCTCGAGCTCGGCGCCGAAGCGAGGCAGGTAGCCGGCGGCCTCGGCCCGGGCGGCGACGCGCTTCAGGAGCGAGCGCGGGCACGCCGGGTGCGGCTTGCCGTCCGGCGTGTGGAAGTCGACGAGGAAGTGCGCCGTGTCCGGCTCGTGCGGGTGCACGCGGAAGGTCGACAAATCGATCTTCGCGAGCGCGTCCGGGTAGCCCGTGGACCATCCCGTGACCGTCGCGTTGTCGTAGAGGTTGTCGGCGACGTCCCAGCCGAAGACGACGTCGCAGAAGCCGAAGCCCTTCTCGACGGCGGAGAAGAGCTTCTCGAGGGAGATGAGCTTGCCGCGGAGGATGCCGTCGACGTCGAAGCCGCCCACCTTGGCTTTGCGGATGCCTCGGGCCTCCAGCTCTTCACGCAGCGCGTCGCCGTCCATCGCCTTCGGTCCGTTCGTCCGACCCACCCGGGGCGGGAGCATCCCCTAGCGCGGGGCCCCGCTTCAAGGGTTCGCGGCTTGCGGCCGCCGGAGCGCTGACGAACGCTCTCGGCGCCATGGCGGATGCCGATCGCGAGAAATGGGACGAGCGCTACAGGACGGGGCAGCACCCCGGGGGTGAGCCCTCGTGGCTCCGGAGCTTCGACGAGGAGTTGCCGCGGACCGGCAAGGCCCTGGACGTGGCCGCGGGGAGCGGTCGCATGAGCGTCTTCATGGCGCGCCGCGGTCTCGAAGTCACCGCCGTCGACATCTCGCCCGTGGGCCTCGCGCTCGCCCGGGAGGCCGCGGCCGACGAGGGCCTGCGCATCCGGACGCAGGCCCTCGACCTCGAGCGCGAGCCGCTGCCCGCGGGACCCTTCGACCTGGTGGCCTGCTTCCACTACCGGCAGCGAGCGCTCTTTCCCGTGATCCTCGCGCAGCTCGAGCCCGGCGGGACCGTGGTCGCCGAGCTTCCGACGCTCCGAAACCTCGAGCGCCAGATGCGTCCCTCGAAGCGCTGGCTCGCCGAAGCGAACGAGCTGCTGCGCGACTGCGGCTCGCTCGAGGTCGTTTACTACCGCGAGGGGTGGCTCGGCGAGCGCCACCTGGCGCGCCTCATCGCCCGCCGGCCCAAGGCCTGACCGAGCGCGAACGCGAGGGACCGCGTCAGCCCTTCTTCATGCGCGCGATGAAAGGCAGCGACGCGAAGAAGGCGAAGAGGATCACCGCGAGGACGAGCAGCGTGTTGCTCTCGCCTTCCTCCTCCTCGTCGCCGGTACCGTAGACCGCGGAGCCCGCGCTTCCGCCGCGCGCGACCTCGTCCCCCGCCTCGGCGCCGCGCGCGCCTTCGGCCCCCCCCGAGGCTCCGTCGGCGCCCTGCGCGTCGCCGCGTTCCCCGCCCGCGCGCGCCCCGTCCGCACCCTCGACCCCGACGGGGTGACGGTCCCGAATCGAGGCGCCCTGGACCCCGCCGCCCGCGGAGCCACGGAGGCCCTGCACGCTCGCGGCGGCTTCGCCGGCCTTCTCTTCCGCCGCCTGGCCGAAGGTCTTCCAGAGCAGGATCCCGACCACGCCGATGAGGACGAGGATGATGAGGTACTCCGTGGTCGAGAGCCCTCGCTCGTCGCGCGCGAGGCGCTGTGGATCGCGGCCAGACCGGGCAACGTCGCCGAGCACCGCCGCAGATTACCACCCGGCGAAGGACCGAGCGCCGCGGCGAGCGGCCCAGCAGGCGTCAG
>CALCTH010000197.1 GCA_937893795.1 uncultured Myxococcales bacterium
GGGCTCGCTCGCGGCCTCAGCGGACGCCTCGGCGGGCGCGGCCTCGTCCATCGCGTCCTCGGGCGGTGGGTTCGCTTCGTCCGCGGCGGCCGGCGGCGCCTCCTCGAGCGCGGCCGGCGGCGCGGCCTCCTGCGCCGCAGCGGGACGCATCGGCAGGACGAGGGAGGCGAGACAAAGGAGGAAGGCGAGGCGGAGCATGCGCACCTTTCGCGGAAGGGAGCCCCATCCGGTACAAGGACGGACTGCAAGGCACGTACCCGCCGATTCACGGGCCGCGGGGCAACGAAGTGGCCCCGAGTGTGCCGCATCGTTGCCGTGGGGACACGGGGTGTGCGGCCCCGTCTCAGGCCGGCGGCGTGTGGGCAGCGCGGCGCCGGCTCGCTTCGTTCATGCCGTCGAGGAGGCTCCGCGCGAGGGCCCGCACCATGGCCACGGCGACGTTGTGGTGGTCTTCGAGCACGTCCAGGAGCCCGTCACGGTGCAGGCGGAGCAGCACGAGCTCGGTCTCCGCCTCGGCCGTGTACCAGCGCGGCAAGTCCGCCGACGCACCCATGGAGCCGACGACGTCGCCGGGGCCGAAGCGGAGGTCGAAGCCCTCCGGGGACGTCCCGCGCACGGCGCCGTAGACGATGAAGTAGACGCTGTCCGGGCTCTCGCCGACGGTGAAGAGCCGCTCTCCGGGCGGGGCGCGGACCTCTTCGACGTCCCGGGCGAGGTCCGCCAGGGCCTCGAGTCGCGTGCCCTCGAGGGGAAAGGAGCGCCGAAGCGCCGCGATGCGCTCGACGAGGTCGAGGGTCTTGGGCGGCGGAAAGGCTGGCTCCCAGGTGCTCCGGGAGAAGCCCCCGGTGGGCATCAGCGTCCGCCGGACGTTGAGCACCTCGCGGCTCATGCCCCGTACGGCGCTCTGGAGCAGCACGTAGTTGTCCTCGAAGACCTCGAGCAGCTCGTCGACGGCGATGCGGAGCGTGACCGTCGGCTCGAGCGCCTCGACGTCGTAGCCCACGCGATCGCCGCTCAGCGCGCTGATACCCCCGACGATCGAGTGGTGCCCGAGCTCGCGAAGCACGCGCCCTTCCCGGCGAAGCTGCACCCGGCCCCGCGCCACGAAGTGCACGTGACCCACGGGCACGTGCTCGCGCTCGAGGAGCTCACCCTCGGCGTAGCGCCGCTCCACGAAGCGGTCGGCGAGCGCCGCGACCTCGTCCGCCGGGAGCTCCCCGTAGCCCGGAAAGCTGCGAATGAGGATGACCCGCTCGAGGCGACCGATGGCGAGGTCGTCGGCGGCCAGCGCCTCGGCGCTCGGATCTCCGAAGAAGGCTCGGCTCATGCGAGCCCCAGGGCAGGCGCCTCGCTCCCGCGGAGCAGCCGAAGCGCGTTGTCGAGCACCTCGCTCACCGCCGTCGAGCCATCGTCGTTCCGCACGAGCGCGTCCTCGAGCCCCGTGAGCCCTAGCTCGGCGACATGGTAGGCGGTGAGCGAGCGGAGCGCTTCGCTCGTGTCGGCGAGGAGCACCCGCAGCGCGTCCTCGTAGCCCGGCCGCCCGACGCGCATCCGCAGAGCGGCCGCGGTGGCCGTGAGCCGCTCGGGCGCCGGCCGGTCGTCGGCCAGGGCGAGGAACGCGTCGCGCGTGACGCCGCGCAGCGCGTGCCCGAGGAGCTCCCGGCTGGCCGCCCGGACCTTGGGCTCACCAGCGCGGAGCCCGCGCCAGAGCGGCCCGTAGCGCTCGTCCGGGTCGAGGATCGCCTGAATGCGGAAGGCACGCTCGAAGGCGTTGATCTCCTTCTCGCGAAGCGTGGCCAGGAGCAGCTCGCGCCCGAGGCCCTCGCCGTTCACGCGCGGGTGCGGGGTCTCGCCCTCCTCGAGCGCGACGCGGAGCTCCAGGATGCGCACGATGCGCTCGAGCGTCTTCCGGAGCTGCGCGGCGAAGCGCGCCTGGTCGAGGCGCACGCCGGGGCGGCTCGCCAGACCGCCCAGGGCGCGCAGCAGCTTGTAGCGCACGGCCCCGTCGGTCTCGTTCCAGTAGCTCTCCTGCAGGATCGCCACGGCGCGCCTCGGCTCGAAGCGGCTGATGCTCCGAGGCACGTGGCGGCGGACCTTCCGCGGCACGTCGGGGTCGGCGAGCGCCGCGGCGAGCGCGTCGAGGGCGTCATCCCCGTGGGCCACGAGCGCCTGCCGCGCCGCCGAGCGCACGGTGCCCCGGCCGAGGAGACCGAGGAGCGGCGCGATGAAGCGCGGGTCGGGCACCTCGGCGGCGGCCAGCGCGGCCTCCCGCAGGATGTCCGGGTCCTCGCTCTCGAGGAGCTGCGCGACCTCCTCGACGAAGGCCGTGCTCTCGCTGCGCCGAATCGCGGTCGCCAGCGCGAGCTGTACGGGCTTGGCGTGGTCGGCGATGCACTCGGCGATCATGCCGCGGAGCGCACCCTCGTCGCCGAGCTGCCGGCTGACGAGGCCGACGAGCGCCGTGGTGCGCACCTCCGGCGCATCGTCCTTCCAGATGCGGTCGCTCAGCAGCTTCTCGTCGGGCGCCGCCCGCGTGAGCGCGCGGAGCGCCGCCGCACGGATGGCCGGGCAGTCGTGGCCGAGGAGCCGCTTGGCCGTGGGGACGAAGGCCATGTCGCCGGACGCGACGAAGCAGTCGAGGGCGCGGAGCACCACGGCCTGCGAGGGGTGGTGCAGGATGAGCTTGGGCAGCAGCTCCACGCGGTCGTAGCGTTCGAAGAGCTCGATGGCGACGAGCACCTCTTCATCGTGCTCGCTGTTCAGCGTCGCCAGCAGCGTCTCGAAGCCGTGCAGGTCGAGCTCGGCCAGGCCGGGCCGGTCGACGAGGCCGCCGCGGAGACTTCGGCGGAAGAGCTGGAGGTAAGGCGCCTGCAGCCCGGCCACCACGGCCAGCCACCCCACGACGAGCACGGCGAGCACGATGGCCACCTCGCGGGGTCCCGCGCCGCCGTAGTGCACGCCGGCGAGGAGCGCGAGGCTCACGAGCGCCTGGCCGCCGCGCTGGCCGACGACGTCGATGCCAGCCTTGTAGCGGTCGCGAAGCGCCCGGGGCAGCGGCAGGTAGAGCACCTCCATGCTGGTGCGATGGAGCGAGTGCTTCAGGCTCCCGTCGGCGCCCTTGAGAAAGAGCACCGGCAAGAGCGCTGGCGCCACGGCGAAGCTGCCCGCCGCCGTGAGGAGCGCGATGGGCAGCACCAAGAGCGCGCGGTTCACGCCGAGCGTGCGAAGCAGCCAGCCGCTGAGGACGAGCTGCACCACCAGCGCCGCGGCGTTCAAGCCGGTGTAGAAGCGCGCGAAGAAGGGCCCGAGCTCCTCCGGCGGCATCGAACGCTCGACGACGGCCTTGAAGAGGTAGTCGCCGACGGTGAGCGCGAAGGTGCTGAGCAGCACCAGGATGAGCAGACGCCGGAGGTAGACGTGGCGAAAGAGCGTGCTCATCGCGCCCTGCGCCGAGGCGCGCACGGTCTCGTGGTCTTCGCTTCGGGGCCAGAGGCGCGGCAGCGTCGCCCCGGCGAGGAGCACGCCGGCGGCGACGAGGACCAGGGAGCGGGGCGTCGCGCCGCTGGCGAGGAGCTGCGCAGCGGCCGCGCTCCCGGCCGTCGCGCCGACCACGCCGCCGGCGGCGATGGGCCCGAAGAGCCGCTTCGCCTCGGTGACGGTGACGACGTCGTCGAGGAGCAGCCAGAACTGCACGACGAGGATGCTCGCGAGGTGCCCCGTCCAGACGTAGAACGCGAAGAGCATCCCCTCGCGGGCACCGCCGAGGAGCAGGTAGAAGCCGGCGTGGACGAGGCCGCCGACGACCAGGGACGCCGCGAGGAGCCGGCGCTTGTCCCGGGTGCGCTCGAGCATCCAGGTATTCGCGCGGACGGTGGCCAAGGAGAGGCCGGCGATGCAGAGGTAAGCCCAGGGGAGCTGCTCGGCGTCGAGGCGCGAGAGGAAGAGCGTGTCGCGCGCGGTCTCCACCAGCGCGTGGGCTCCCATCATCGTCATCAGCGTGACGAAGCCGAGGACCAGGTCCCGGCGGTCTTCTTGGCGGATGCGTCCCACGAGCTTGGGCTGGCGCCGCCCCGAGCGCGGGGCGGCCAGCGAGAGATGGCGGCGCCAGGCGCCGACGGGGAGAGCTTACCCCTACTCCGACGTCGAGAGAGGCCACCGGGTTACGTCGCCGGCACGCTCATTTCCGGTTCGGCTCGGCGCGCCACCGCAACGCCGCGCCTCGATGCGCTCCGCCAGGCTTTACCCCGCGCCTGTTGTCGATGCATCTTGCCGCGCACACGAGCGGCTCCGAGAAGCCCCAACACTGCAGGGTACGACGATGAACGAAGCGACGCCGCGCCGCGCGCGACGCGCCACCCTCGGACTTCTCGGTCTCGTCCTCCTCGCCGGGTGCGGCGAAGACGCGGTGGCGGATCCGGACCTCGGTATGCAGCCGGACGCGGGCACCGGAGACCCGGCCTACCTCGTCGTGCAGCGCATCCGAACGCCGGATTCGCGCACGGTGTTCCTTTCGGTCCTGCCGGACCTCGCCGCGCGTGACCTCGACACGGCGAGCTCCCTCGAGGTCTCGGGGACCTCCCGGGCCACGGCCTTCGGCGGCAAGGTCTTCGTTTTCGATGGCGAGAGCGGCATCGTGACCCGCTACGCCGTGAGCGACGCTGGCGCGCTCGTCGAGGAATCGCCGAGCCTGAGCTTCGCGACCTTCGGCATCGTCCGCTTTCGGACGACCTTCGCCTTCGTGAGCCCGACGCGGGCGTACTACCTCGACCTGGTCGGGGGTCAGATGATCGTGTGGGACCCGGAGGCCATGGCGATCCTCGAGTCCATCCCCGTGCCGGAGACCCAGCGCGGGGAGTTCAACGTCGTCGGCGGCGCGATCGTGCAGGTCGGGAGCGAGCTCGTCGCGCCGATCTCCTGGGACAACCTCGTGACGCGCGAGATCGTCCCGTCCATCAACGCGCTGGTCTTCTCCGCGGACACCGGGCAGCTCCTCCGCGTGGACGAGAGCGCAGCCTGCGTGGTGGCGGCGAGCGTCTTCGCCGACGGCGACGACGGCTACTACCTCATCGGCGACAGCGCGTCCGGCTCCTTCGACATCTTCGGGGACGAGGAGCTCCCGCCCCCCTGCGCCGTACGCGGCCAGGAAGGCATGGGCCTCGACGAGCGCACGGCCGTCGATCTCCGCGCGCTTACGGGGGCGCCGCATATCTCCGACGCCGTCGGCCTCGGTGGCGGCCGCTTCGTCACGCAGGCCTACGACTCGGAGGTCGATCCGGACACGCTCACGGATCCCTTCAGCTACTTCGACCTCGAGATCTGGCGCTTCGCCGTGGTGGACCTGGACGCGGAGACCAGTGAGATTCTGGACGCGCTGCCGCTCAGCGGCATCGCCTTCGACCCTTCCATCGTGGACGGCGAGGCGCTGCTCCCGGTGGTGGACGAGGGCGCGGGCCAGACGACGCTCTACAGGCTCACGGACGCGGTACCCGTCGAGAGCATCACGGCCACGGGCGACATTCAGCGCGTCGTCCGCGTCCGCTGACGCTCAGAGCCCGGCCAGCCAGGGCACGAAGACCTCGAGGAAGCGCGTCGTCGCGGGCATGAAGCCCGATCCGTGGTGGTAAACGGGGTCGAGCGTCGTCACGAGGAGCCGACCTGCGCCACGGGAGGCCTCGACCATGACGGCGCCGCCCTCTTCCCGGTCCTCGTAGCGCACGAGCTCCCGTCCGCCTTCCACGTCGAGGGTGCCGTGCACGTGCCAGCGGAGATCCGCCTCGTCCACTTCGCGCAGCAACGGATGCGCCCGGTCGACGACGCGCACGTCGAGGCGACCTTCGGCCTCGAGCCACCACCAGTAGTTCGTGGGCACGACGCGGAGAGTGACGCCGTCGAGGAAGAGGTCCGGGCGCGTCTCTCCGAGCACCACGAGCGTGCCGCCGCCCCTCATGTAGGCCGCGAGCACGTCGCGGTGCGTGGCCAAGCGCTCCCCGTGCGTCCGGCACGGGATGAGAAGCGCGCGGTGCGCCCCGAGGTCGGCCTCGCCGAGGGAACGCAGCGGGATGAGCCGGTCGAAAGCGCCGGCGAAGCGCCCCTCTCGGAGCGTGCGCGCGTGGTAGGCCATGCCTCCGTCGACGGACGCGATGCTCACGCGCCGACCTCCGTCTCGCCGCGCATCCAGCCGAGGAGCTGGGGAAAAACCCGCGCTGCGCTCGTGGAGCGCGTCGCCCAGCCCCACACGTCGTTGCCGGGATGCACGAAGAGGCGACCGCCGCCGGGCGCGCGCCAGACCCAGTCGGCCGGCGAGCCGGAACGTCCGTAGCGCGTGAGCACCACGGCGTCCCGCGGCGGCTTCGAGGTGCCGCGGCCCCAGAAGCCCACGACGCCGCGACGAAAGGTGAGGTCCTCGGCGCGAACGCCCTCGGTGATGGGATGCGGCGACGCGAGCTCGAGCGCCCAGGGCTCGGCGGATCCGTCGCCCACGGGCTCGTAGGGAGCGAGCACGCCGAGCGCCGGAAGGACGAAGGGTCCGTTGATGGCGATGGCGCGGCCCCGCGCGAGGAAGCCCTCGAGGGCGGCGCGATGCTCGGAGAGATGGCGCTCGTCGACGTGCTGGCTGAGAAGAAGACCCGCGGCGCCCTCGAGGTCCCGGGGCGTGAAGGCGTATTGGTCGAGGACGCGGATGCCGTGCTCGGCCCGCGCCTGGGCGATGCCCTTCGGCGTGGCGACGGTGTTCTTCAGGAAAAGCAGCCCTCCCATCGAGGTGCGAGCGTACCCGAAGGGCGCGAGGCCCCGGGCCCCGGGCGGGCAGACGTTAGGCTCCCCCCGATGCCTCTTCGCTCAGGTCGCTTCTGGAGCCTACAGCTCGCCGGCTGGACCGCGTGGACCAGCGTCGGCCGCATGCCCCGCGCGATTCACGACCTCGAGCGGGAGCAGGCGCCGCTCCTCGACGTGGTGCTCTTGGCTGGCGCCGGGGCGGTCATCGGCGTGCTCGCCTCCACGCTGCTCGGCATCGTCTACGACCGGCTGCCGGCTCCGTGGTTCACGGGGCGCGGGGGTCATCTGCGTTTCGCGGCCGTCGCGATGGCGCTGGCAATCCTCTTCGGCATGCCGGCGGGGTCGGCCTGGTTCGTGGTGGAGTCCGCGATGCCCTGGCAGAGCGAGGCCTACCTGAGCGGGCTGCTCCTCAGCTGCCGGATGATCTTCGTCTTCGCGCTGATGTTCTGGCTCTACGTCCATCACGCGAGCCGCGTCACCGAGCGCTTCCAGGATACGCGCGCGCGGCTCCTCGAGAGCCAAGCGCAGTCGCGCGAAGCACGTCTCGGAGCGCTTCGGTCGCAGCTCAACGCGCACTTCCTCTTTAACGCGCTGAGCTCCGCCATCGGCCTCGTCGAGGCGGACCCGCGCGGCGCCAAGGACATGCTCCGGGACCTCTCGGCGCTCCTCCGGCGGAGCCTGGCCGAGGGCGGCGCCACCACGACCAGCCTGCACGACGAGCTGGACTTCCTGCTCCAGTACCTCCGCGTGGAGCAGGCGCGCTTCGGCGACGAGCTTCACCTTCGCGTGGACGTGGAGGACGCCCTGGCCCACGTGCCGGTCCCGGCCATGATCCTCCAGCCGCTCGTCGAGAACGCCGTCAAGCATGGGGCCCGCCGTCGCGGCGCGCTCTCCATCGAGCTCAGCGCGTCGAAGGAAGCCGACGAGGTGACGCTGAAGGTCACGAACACCGGCACGCTGGACGCGGCGCGCTCACGCTGGCAGGACGACGGGACGCTCGCCGAGGCATCGAAGGGCGCGGGCGCCGGCCTTCGCCTGGTGCGGGAGCGCTTGAGCACCTGCTATCCGCGTACGGGTCGCTTCGACCTGCGGGAGGAGGAAGACCAGGTGGTGGCGCAGGTCGCCTTCGACGCGCGCGAGGTCCCGCCGGCCGCCAGGGTCGTGGCGTGACGCACCGCGCGATCATCGTGGACGACGAGCGCTTCGCGCGCGTGGCGCTGGCCGATCTGCTCGCGGAGCGCGGCGACGTGGTCGTGGTGGGCGAGGCGAGCTCCGTGGCGCAGGCGGTGACCTTGCTCCGCGAGCACGAGCCCGATCTCGTCTTCCTCGACATCCGCATTCGCGAAGAGTCCGGCTTCGACCTCTTCGAGCAGGCGGACGTACGCGCGCACGTCGTCTTCGTCACGGCCTACGCCGACCATGCGCTCCGGGCCTTCGAGGTCGACGCGCTCGACTACCTGGTGAAGCCCGTGCAGCGCCGGGACCTCGACCGCGCGCTGGCCAAGGCGACGAGCCGGGAGCCCGGCGCCGGCCGCGTGACCTGGCCGCCCTCCGTCATTCCGCCGCCGAGCGCGGCGAGGGCGACGGCGGCGCTCCGGCTGAGCGACCGCGTCTGCCTGCAGCGCGGCAAGGACATCGTCTTCGCCCGCGTCGAGGACTTCATCTTCCTCCGCGCCGACCGGGACTACACCGAGGTCCACCTCGCCAGCGGCCGCGTGCAGCGGGTGAAGGAGCCACTCCAGGGCTGGGAAGGGCGGCTCCCGGACCCGCCCTTCCTTCGCATCCACCGCTCGATCCTGGTGAACGCCACGCACCTCGAGACGCTCTCGCAGGACGGCGAGGGGTGGAAGGTCGCCCTGAGCTCCTTCGACGCGTCGCTGCCCGTCAGCCGCCGCCTGCTGCCCAAGCTCCGCCGGCGCCTCGCGTGAGGCGGCGCGCCGCTCAGCGGAGCCGGTAGATCTCGCGCAGCGAGCCCGTGAGCTCGAAGGCCGGCGCCGCGCCGTTCGTCGCCGGGTCGAGCGCATGCACCGTCGTGCGGCCGCCCATGCTCGTGTCGCCCACGCCGAAGTAGAGCTGGCCGTCGACGGGCGTCGCGCCGAAATCGATGGTCGAGAAGGGCTGCGGCGAGACCTCCGTGGCCACCACCGCGTCGCCGAGCTCGAGGCGCCAGAACTTGAAGGCCGCGAAGCCCCAAAGGTTGGCGCCGGTGATCTCGACGCCCTCGGGGATCGCCGACTCGTCGAGCATCTTGGCGTAGGCGACGCCGGGCTCCCCGGGCGAGGCCCACATCGCCGTGGCCGCCGGGAGCCCGCCGGTCACCGCGGCCACGTCGACGAAGTAATCCGGGTCGAAGGCCGTCGTGCCCGCCGGGATCCGGAGCAGACAGGTCGGCGGCGCCTCGATGTCGCGCACTTCCGCCAGCACCTGCGTGATGTAGTTGCGCCCTTCGCCGAGCACGTAGACGGCGCCCTCGGGGCCGACCGCCGGCCGAGACGCCGCCACGCAGCGCGGATCGTCCGCCACGCCGAGGAGCGTGTCCGTCGCCGTGTCGAGAATCGCGACGCGCACCGTCGGGACGATCTCGAAGGTGAGGTAGTTGACGGGACGGACCGGCACGTAGACCCGGCCCTCGTGCAGCGTCGGGAACCAAAGCTCCGTGACGAAGCCCTCCTCCTGGAGACTCCCGAGGTCGATCTCGCCGGTGATGACCATCTCCGTGGGGTCGAAGACGAGCACGCTGAGCGCCTCGTGAAGGAAGAGGTAGGCCTTGCTCGGGCTCAGGAAGACGAGGCCCGGCGGCGAGCTGAGCACACCCGAACGCTGGAAGTTGAAGCGCCGGTCTTCCTGCAGCTGGCCCGTCGCGTCGGGCAGGTAGCGCACGAGCGTCGGCTCCTGACCGAGGCCCACGTAGACGGCGCCCTCGTAGGCCCAGTGGCGCGCGTTGCCCGCCACCTCGATGGCGCGGTCGAGGTCCACGTCACCGCTCAGCTCGGTGACCGTCTGCACGAAGAGCGACCGGCCCGTCGGCTCGGCGACGATGGTGCCGACCGAGTAGAGCGGGCCCGACGCGCCGGGCCCGGCGTCGGGCGCAAGCGTCGATGCGCCGTCCTCGGAGCCGCAGGCCGCGAGCAGAAGCGTGACAGAGAGAAGCCGGAAAGCGCTCATGGGGCGCAGGCCTAGCGCCATGAGCGCTTGCTGAAAATGACTTTCGACAGCAAGACTGCGTGAGGGCAGCGGTTGAGCACATGGCGCGTCTCTTGACATGGCCTCGGCGGGCGCCGGGCGACGACCCCGCGGCGGTGAGGCGGCGGCGGCGGACGGCCATCCCGCGCTCGTGGCTCTACCTGCCACTCGTGGCCCTCGTGTCCGCCTTCTTCGGCGGCGCGGTCGTCATGATCGGTCCCGGGCTCCTGCCCGCCCACAAGGCCACCATGCTCGCCGTCGGCGTGCTGATCTTCCCGCTCGTCGCCGGCGCCGCGATGGCCTGGTGCCTCGGCGGGACCCGGCCCTGGCGCGCGCTGCTTCGCGGCTTTCTCGCAACGCTGGCCGTGATGCTCCTGGCCTGGCTCATCAACGGCGCGCCGGGGCTCGCGTGAGCGACGCCAGCTCCACGAAGACGCCCGGCGTCCAGGCGCGGTGGTACGAAGGGCACAGCCTCGCGGGCGTGCTCGCGCTCATCCCGCTCTTCGTCATCTCGGTCACGGGGACGATCACGCTCTTCAGCGACGAGCTTCGCGCCTGGCACCTGCCGGAGCTGCGGCGGCCGGCGCACGAGGTCGCCTCCCTCGACGCGGCGCTGAGCGACTACCTGCCGCAGGTGCCCCGGGACACGAATCGGCTGAACCTCTCCTATCCGAGCGAGGGCATGCCCGTCCTCCGCGCGGATTGGCGCCTCACGCCCGGCGGCGACCGCATCCACACCGTGATCGACCCGGCGACGGGGGCGAACCTCGGCCCGCCCTCGAGCGAGCTGTCCCATCTGCTCTACGAGTGGCACTTTCTGCGTCCGCTGCCGCAGGGGCTGCTCTTTGCCGGGTTCATCTCGCTCTTCTGGCTCGCGCTCACCTTCAGCGGCGTCTACCTGCACCGGAAGAAGCTCCTCGCGCAGTTCCGCGGGCGCGGCTGGGCCAAGCGGAAGGGCCGCGCGATGCAGAGCGCGCTCCACACGCTCGCCGCGACGCTCACGCTGCCCTTTCATCTGCTCTACGGGGTGACGGGCGCGTTCTTCGGGCTGCTCCTCATCGTGACGCCGGTGGCGCTCCTCGTCGTGTTCGGGGGCGACCGGGACGCCATGAAGGCCCTCGTCGAGGCCCGAAACCCGCCGGAGCAGGAGCTGGCCGAGACGCAGGTCGACGCGCTGCCGCCCCTCGACCCCTTCGTGGCCGACGCGATGGCGCGCTACCCCGGCACGCGGCCGAGCTTCGTGAGCCTCGTCGAGCCCTACGACGAGGCGGCGCGCCTCAACATCTTCTTCCTCGACAGCGAGGACCAGCGCGGGAACCTCAGCTACGACCTGCACCGCTCGATGGAGCCGGTGCATGACGTCGCGCCCGGGCAGAAGGACGCGCTCTTCGCCGTGCTCCGGCCGGTGCTGAACCTGCACTTCGCGCACTACGGCGGGTACCCGGTGCGCTTCCTCTACTTCGCGCTCGGCCTGCTGCTCTGCGTGCTGACCTACGCCGGGGCGCGCATGTGGGTGCTGCGCCACCGCAAGACCTCGCCGCGCGCGGCGACGGCCTGCGAGCGACTCTTCGACGGCTTCGGCGTCGGACTGCTTCCGGCCATCGGCGTCTACCTATGGGCGAACCGGCTTCTGCCCCTCGGCCTGGAGAGCCGCCTCGAGATCGAGTCGGGCGTGTTCCATGCGGCGTGGGTGCTGATCGCATTCGGCGTGCTCTGGCGCGGCACGGGCGTTGCGACACGGCGTGCCCTGGTCGCCACGTCGCTGGGCCTGCTGGCGGCGGTGCCTCTCCTCGATGGGCTGGTGCACGATCTGTGGCCCTGGAGCGCCGAGGCGTGGCACGTGCCGAGCGTCGGGGTGATCAACGGCACCATCGTGTGCGTGGTGCTCTTCGCTGCCGCCCGGAGCATCCGGCGACACACGGCCCGGAAGCTCGCGAGGATGCAGGCGCAGCGCGCAGCGCAGGACACGAGCTCGCCGGCGGCGGCGGAGTAGGCGCGGCGCCTCAGGCGCGGCGCGTCAGGCACGGCGCGTCAGGCACGGCGCGTCAGGCACGGCGCGTCAACGCACGAAGCTTCGCCGGGTTGGCCACGAGATAGACGCCACGCACGCCCTTCGGCGCCAGGTCGAGGTGGAGCACCCGCCACGGCGCCCCATCCACGAGAAAGAGAAGCCCCGGCGTACCGTTGACCCAGCGCGGCTCCACGCCGAGCCCCTTCGGCGGCTTCTTGGCGATGCCCAGGAGGAAGCGCGCGACGCTCCGCGCGCCCGCGATGGGACGACGCGCGGCCGAGACGACGCCGCCGCCGTCGGAGACCAGCACGGCGTCGGGGAGGAGCGTCGCCATGAGCGCGTCGAGGTCGCCGCCACGAATGGCGGCAAAGAAGGCGAAGGCCAGACGCTCGGCGTCCTCGGGCCGCGCGGGAAAGCGCGTGCGGCGGGCGCGAAGGTGTTTCCGCGCTCGGCTGGCGAGCTGACGACAGCTGGCGGGCGTGCGCTCGAGGGCTCCGGATACCTCGGGGAAGGAGAGGCCGAGCACGTCGTGAAGCACGTAAGCCGCGCGCTCCGCCGGGGTGAGCCCTTCGAGCAGCACGAGGAAGGCCATGGAGAGCGACTCGGCGAGCTCGTGCTCGGCGGCGGGCTCGGCGGCCGTGTCCACCAGCGGCTCCGGGAGCCAGGGGCCCACGTAGGTCTCCCGCCGCACGCGCGCGGAGCGCAGATGGTCGACGGCGAGGCGCGTGACGACGGTGGTGAGGAAGGGGCCGGGCCGCGCGACGTCGGCGGCGCGCGCGAAGCGGAGATAGGCCTCCTGGAGCACATCTTCCGCGTCGGCGGCGCTCCCGAGCATGCGGGAGGCGAGACCGAAGAGCCGGGACCTCTCCCCCTCGAAGACCTCCGCGCGCGCGGTCTCGCTCAGATCGCTCATGGGCGCGCCGATCATGCCGGAGCCGGCGCGGCGACGGGGGCATCGTGGCGGACGAAGGAGAAGCCGAGGCGCCAGCTGGGCACCTCCGGCGCCCAGCCGAGGACGCGGCGGGCGCGGGCGTTGGAAGCGCCGGCGAGGCGCGTCGACCAGTGGAGCGCCATGGCGCCGCCGAAGAGCCAGGCGACGAGCGGCGCCACGTGCGGGGGCGCCGGTGCGCCGAGCGCGCGGGCGTAGGCCGGGAGCCACTCTCGGGCGGGCGCCGGCTCGTCGTCCACGACGTTGTAGGTGCCCGGCGGGCCGCCGAGCGCGGCGAGGGTGGCGGCTGCCGCGTCCTCGACGTGGATGAAGGAAGCGACCGAGGCGCCCCCGCCCACGAGCGGAAGCCGCCGCCGACGTACGTCGGCCGCGGTCGCGCCGTCTGGAGCGAAGGCCGAGCCCGGACCGTAGAAGAGTCCATAGCGCAGCACCGTGCCCCCGGGATGGGCGCGCACCTGCGCTTCGAGGGAACGAAGCGCGGCCGCGGCTTCGGCGAAGGGGCCCGGCGGCTCGCGGCCAAAGGACGCGTCCTCGTCGCGCGGTCCGCCCTCGGGGCCGCCGTCGTACGCGAAGGCGATGCTCTGCGCGAGGAAGCGCGGCACGGCCGCGGCCTCGGCGGCGGCCAGCAGATTCGCCGTACCCTCCGTGCGGAGCCGGTTGGTGGGCGCGAGCTGCTTCCGCACGCCGCGCGGCCCGAGGCGCGCAGGAAGCGCCGTGGCCTGATGCATCACGGCGTCGGCACCGACCATCAAAGGAGCGAGCGCGGCGCGGTCGAGCACGTCGACCTGCCGGCCTTCGGCGCCCGCCGCCGCGAGCGCCTTCACGCCGGCCTCGGTGCGGGTGAGCCCGACCACGTCGTGGCCTGCGGCGAGGAGCTGGCGGACGAGGGGACGGCCGATGACGCCGGTCGCGCCGGCGATGACGATACGCATGGATTCCTCCTGGGCGCCCACGGCGGGCGCGCACCAGGGAGGACGAGACGGCCCCCGCGAAGTGTGACGCGGTGCCGCCCTTTCGGATGCGTCTCCCGCGCTCAGCCCGCCCAGGCGCCGAGGGAGACGCGCATCGGCGTGACCTCCCGGCGCTCGAAGACGCCGGCGGCGAGGTAGGGGTCCGCGTCGGCGAAGGCGTTCGCGGCCGCGAGATGTTCGGCTTCCAGTATAAAGACGCTGCCGATGGGGCCTTCGTCGCCGAGGAGCGGGCCAGCGAGCTTCAGCTGCGCGCCCCGGGACTCGAGGTAGGCGAGGTGGTCGGGCCGGGCGCCAGGCCGCAGGGTGCCGCCGCTCGCGCCGTCGAAGCACTGGATCAGGAAGAGCACGCGCGAGGCGTGCCACGCGGGGCCAGCCGTCGCCAAGCGAGGGCCGTAGACGTGGCGTTCCGCGATTCGGTGATCTAGAAGACGTCGTGCAGCTCTCTTCGCCTTCGAACATCTCCCCGTGGGCCCTCTGCGCGCTGCTCGTGCTCGGCTGCGGTGAGGAGGGGTCGACCGATTCGCTCGGGGACGCGGGCGACCTGAGCTCTGATCTTGGGACGGACGCGGCCACCGACGCCGGAACGGATGCGGGCACCGACGCCGGAACGGATGCCGGCCTCGACGCAGGGACGGACGCAGGCCTCGACGCCGGGACGGACGCGGGCCTCGACGCCGGGACGGACACGGGCCTCGACATGCCGCCCCCCGTGCCCTGCGCGGAAGACGAGCGCGTCGTGGCCAACGCCTGCGTGGCCTGCCCGGAAGGCGCGACCAACGACGCGGGCGACGATCCCTCGGGTCCCGATACGACCTGCGACGATGCGTGCACTGCGGTGCTCGGAGTGTCCTGCGACACATTCTCGGAGAGCTACCTGAAGGCATCCAACACGACGGCAGAGTCGTGGTTCGGCACGAGCGTGGCCATCGACGGGGACACGATCGCCGTCGGAGCGCTGGCGGAAGACAGCGGCTCGACGGGGGTCGACGGCGACCAGACCAACACCGACGCGCCGGGGAGCGGCGCCGTCTACATCTTCCAGCGGACCGGCAGCGCCTGGACCCAGCAGGCGTATCTCAAGGCGTCCAACACCGGTCGCGGCGATTCGTTCGGCACAGCGGTCTCCCTCGACGGCGACCGGCTGGCGGTCGGAGCGCCCCTCGAGTCGAGTGACGCTACGGGGGTGGACGGTGACCAGGCCAACGACGAGGCGTCCGCCGCTGGGGCGGTCTACCTCTTCGTGCGCGCCGGTTCTACCTGGAGTCAGGAGGCGTACCTCAAGAGCTCGACCGGGCGGCGCAACATGCAGTTCGGCGGTTCGGTCTCCATCCACGGCGATACGCTCGCGGTCGGGGCGAGGCTCGACCAGAGCCGAGCTACCGGGGTCGACGGCGATGCCACGCTCACCGGCGCCTCGGGCAGCGGGGCCGTCTTCGTGTTCCGCCGTGCCGGGGTGACCTGGAACCAAGAGGCCTACCTCAAGGCCTCCAACACGAACGCGGGCGACCGCTTCGGGAGAAGCGTCGCCCTGCAGGGAGACACCTTGGCGGTCGGCGCTCCGCGCGAAGCGAGCCGCGCCACGGGCGTCGGCGGAGACGAGCTCAACAACGAGTTCCCCGACTCCGGCGCCGTCTACGTCTTCGAGCGCACGGGGACGACGTGGGCCCAGGAGGCTTACCTCAAGGCCTCCAACACCGGCGAAGGTGACCAGTTCGGTACCTCCGTCGCCCTCGATGGGGACACGCTCGCCGTCGGGGCAGTCTTCGAGGCGAGCAGCGCGACGGGCGTCGACGGCGACGAGAGCCTCGACGAGGAGTTCTTCAGCGGCGCCGCCTACGTGTTTCGGCGTGCCGACGGAGCGTGGAGCCAGCAGGCCTACCTCAAAGCCTCCAACACGCAGGACGGGGACAACTTCGGCTATGTGGCCCTCGCCGGTGACGTTCTGGCCGTCGGAGCGCTCCGCGAGAGCAGCGATGCGGTCGGCGTCAACGGCGACGAGACCAACGACGACGCCCGCGAGAGCGGGGCGGTGTACCTCTACGCCCGGCGCGCCGGAACCTGGAGCCAGCTCGCCTACCTCAAGGCCTCCAATACGGGCGCCAACGACGGCTTCGGCGGAGCGCTGGCCGTCGACGGTACGACCATGGTCGTGGGCGCCTTCGCCGAAGCGAGCGACGCGACGGGAGTCGACGGCGAGCAGACCGACGACGACGCCTTCCGCGCCGGCGCCGCCTACGTGCGCCGGGTCGGGCCCTGAGCGACGCGGGCTTCCAGCACGCAGGCACGCTGACGCCATGGCAGGATCGGTTCATGAGGGCGGTGGCTCAACGGCGTAGGGCGACGGGGCCTTCCGGCGTGTTCGCGATCGCCTGTGCGCTCGCGGCGTGCGGAGGTGGCTCGGGCTCCGGGGAGCCGTGGGTCGTACGCGTGCAGACGGATCTGGCGCCGGGCGTCGAGCTCGCGACGCTTCGGCTGGTGGGCGTGACCTCCGACGGCCGCGCCGACGAGCTCGCCGAGCTCGAGCTTCGGCGTGGGGACGACTGGTCGCGGGAGCCGCTCGTCCTGGCGACGCTCGCGCCCACGGACGTCCCACGTGACGTCCGCGCCTTCGACGTCGTGGCGACCGACCAGGTCGGCGCCGAAGTGCTGCGCGACCGGCGGCCGCGCCCTCGGGAGAGCGGCGTGGTTGACGTTCGGCTGACGCGTTCCTGCCTGGGCGTCGCCTGCGGCGGCGAGACGGCGTGCCTCGGCGGTCGCTGCGTGCCGCTCGACTGCCGGCGCGGTGACGAGGCCAGCTGCCCGCCTCCGCTCTGTGCCGTGGCGGCGGAGTGCGAGCCCGTCGAGGCCGGCTGCCAGACCTTCTCGCGCTGCGACGCGGGCGTCTGCTTCACCACCATCGAGCACTGGCGATGCCCAGGGCGCCAAGTCTGCGAGCTGGGCTTCGGCTGCGTGACGCTCCCCGGCGTCGGCCTCCCGAATGGCGCGCGCTGCGGCGACCCAAGCCTCTGCGCGAGCGGCATCTGCGAGGGCAACGTCTGCTGCGCGGGGGAGTGCAGCGTCTGCGAGACCTGCGAGACGGGAAGCTGCCTGGTGTTGCCGGGCCGCGCCGGCTCGGAGCCGACGGCGGAGACCTGCGACGGTCTCGACGAAGACTGCGACGCGCGCATCGACGAGGGCGTCGTGACGGACACGCTCGACCATTGCGGCGCCTGTGGCTTCCGCTGCGCATCGGACGAGAGCTGCGGCGGCGAGCGCTGCGTCGCGGACGCTGCCTGCGAGCGCTACCTCGGCATTCCCTGTGAGGAGCTGGAGGTCGCCACGATCCGATCGCCGCAGCCGCACCTGGCCCGCTTCGGCGAGACCGTCCACGTCGCGGGAGACGTGCTGGCCGTCGCAGTCCCCTTCGACGACATGCCCATCACCGGCATCGATGCAGCGCCGCTCGAGCCCTTCTTTCGGTTCGGCGAGGGTGACCACGGGGCCGTGCTCATATTTCGTCGCGACGCGGGCGGCCGCGCCGACGTCGAGGCCGCGATCCGGATGCCGAGCTCCATACCCGAGGACCGGCGCCGCTCGTATCGCTTCGGAACCCACATCGCGCTCTCGGATGACGCGCTGGCCGTGGCGGGTACGCTCGATACGGCGGTCTTCCTCTACGCCCGCGACGACGAGGGGCGCTGGGCGCCGGCGGGCGTCCGAGATGGTGAGGCGCGCGTCCTCGCGCTGCGCTTCCTGGCGGACGGAGCGCTGGCCATCGTCCGCCAGGACCGCGTACAGGTCGCCGAGACCGACGGACGCATGAGCCTGGACGCGGAGCTGAGGCTCTCACGGCACCTGGCCACCGACGGGCGCCGGCTCGCCGTGCTCACCTCGATGCACGAGCTTCACGTGGGCACGCGAGAGACGGGCCTGGAGCGCGTCGCCTCCCTGGACCCGATTCGGGACCTCGCCTTCGCCGGCGAGCGCCTCGTGTTCAGCTCCGTCAACGGGCTGCTCGTGTTCCGCGAGGGCGACGCGGGCTGGGAGCAGGAAGCCCTCCTCGAGCCTCCGGAGGCGTCACCGCGCGGAAGTGGCCCCATCGCCGTGACGGAGGACTGGATCATCGTCGGGTCACCGAGCGACGCACTCACGGACGCCCCGGGCGTCGGCGCAGACCTGCGGATCCGGACGCGGACCGGAACCCAGGGGACGGTGTACCTCTACGCGCGGGGCGCTTCGGGCGCGCCCCTCGGGGCGCCCGTCTACCTTCGGCCCCTCGTCGAGCTCGAGGAGGCGTCCTTCGGACGCGCGATCGCCGCGGTGGGCAACACGCTCTACGTGGCGGCCACGGGCGACGACTTCGGGCACGGCACCGTGCGGGTCCTTCGCGTGGGCCCGTGATCATCGCCGCCGGGCAGACCGTATGGTAAGCTCTACGTCACCTTGGGAGGTTGACATGGCGAAGGCGGAGCACGGCGGAGCACGACGGCGCACGCTGTGGGTATGCGGTCTTGGAATGAGCGCGCTCTTCGCGTGCGGCGACGACCCCACGGCGGGCGGGTTCCCGGGCTTCGACGCGGGCAGCGGCGCGCCCTTCGAGACTCCCTTCGCGCACCAGGTGGACCCCTTCGACGTCGTCGTCTCGACCCCTGCGGAGATGCCCGACCCGATCTACGGCGGGACGCTGACCCCCGCGCTCTCCGGCGACCTGGCGCTGGCGGCCGAGCCGGCGCGGGACCGGCTCCACGTGGTGGATCTGCGCGAGCTCGGGCACGGAGATGCCCGGCGCGCACGGCTCGATCTCGCGGAAGGAGACGACCCCTGGCGAAGCGTCGCCGTGCCCGGCGGTTGGCTCGTTTCGCTCCGCGGCGGCGCGATGCTCCGCGTCGATAGCGCGCTCGAGGAGCAGTGGCGCACGTCGCTCCCGGCACCTCGCGGTGTAGCCGTCGCGGGCGAGGTGGCCTGGGTCGCCACGGCGGGCGGTCTGCTGGTCGAGCGCGATCTCGAGAGCGGCGAGGAGCGCGCGCGACACACGCTGCCTTCCGACCTCCGCGACGTGGTCGCCATGCCCGACGGCTCGCTCTTCGTCTCGCGCTTTCACTCCGCCGAAGTGCTGAAGGTGCTCGATGGCGCGGTCGTGAACAGCTTCACGCCACCGGAGCGTACGGGCACGAAGACCCGCGTCGCCTGGCGCCTCGCCGCAGCGTCCGACCACCGCCTCATGCTGCTCACGCAGGTGCACGGCCTCGGCACCATCGACAACCGCTCGCAGAGCACGGCCCGGGACCCCAGCCGACCCCCAGGCTACGGAGCGGCCGCACCGCCGCCGGCGGCACCGGACATCCCCGAGCCCTTGGGGGCGGTCGTCCCCCAGATCCTCACCTTCGACATGGACTTCGAGGACCTGGAGAAGGTCATCGTGCCGGTGGCGAGCCTCGTCGTGGACGTCGCGGTGTTCGGCACGCGCTTCCTCGTCGCCGACACGGGCGGACATGCGGCGCACGAGATCGATGGGTCCGGCAACGTCATGACGACCATCGAGGCTCCTCCGGTGGCGGACCTGCCGGAGGGACGCGGTCGCTACGGCGCGCGGGGCCTGGTCACGGCGGTGGCCTTCGATGCCACACGCCGGCCCCTCGTGCAGACGGCCGGTGACTCCCAGCTCCGAACGCCGGAAGGCCCGCAGGCTCTTTCGGACACGCCGCTTTTCGACGGCGGCCGCGTGCTCTTCCACGAGCGGCAGGAGTCGGGCCTCGCGTGCGCGAGCTGCCATCCGGAGGGTGGCGACGATGGCCACGTCTGGACCTTCGCCGTCGGCGGTCCGAGGCGGACGCAGCCGCTCGGAGGCGGCCTCGCAGACTCGGCGCCCTTCCACTGGGACGGGTCGATCCCCTCGCTCACGGCCATCGTCCGCCACAACATGAACCTCATGGGCGGGCTCGCGACGGACCCGCAGGTCGAAGCCGTGATGCACTGGATGGAGTCGATCCCCGTGCAGACCGGTATCGCGATCGACGAAGCGGAGGAGGCGCACGGTGAGGCAGTCTTCGAGGACGCGGGCTGCGCCAGCTGCCACTCGGGGGAACGGCTCAGCGACGGCCGGCGCCACCGCCTTCGGGGAACCGTGCTCGACACCCCCTCGCTCCGCGGCGTCGGCGTGCGCAACGGCCTCTTCCACGATGGCTGCGTGCCGGACGTAGCGTCTTTCGGCACGGTGCTCCGCTGCCGCGACGGCGTGCACGACCTCGACGAGGTCCTGCCTGGCGACCGTGACGCGCTGCTGCGCTACGTATCCTCGCGCTGAGGCCGTGTTCTGCGAGCGCGCCCATCGACGTCCACGCGGGCGCCGGCTCACGTGGCGCCCGCGGCCGGCTGGAGGGGTCGGCCTCGCGAGGGCTGCCTTCCCGGTCGTGCTGATGCTCGCGCTTCCGTCCTGCGAGCGCGCGGCGCCGGACCCGTGGGTGTTTCGGGTTCAAACGGACCTCGCGCCGGGCATCGAGGTCGAAGAGCTACGCCTGGGAGCCGTCGAGGCGAGCGGGACGACACGAATCGTGGCCCGGCTCGGGCTCTACGGAGACCAGGATTGGGCCACGGCCCCGCGCGAGCTCGCGACGCTGATGCCCCACGAGCTGACCCCGAGCATCGTCGCTTTCGACGTAATCGCGCTCGACATCGCGGGCAATGAAGTGAGCCGCGCCGGAGAGGCGCTGCGCAACCCGGTCGTGGTGCCAGGAGGGGTCGTGCTTCACCGAGGTCGACCATTCGCGCTGCGAGGCGCGACAGATCTGCCACCCCACGGCGGGCTGCGTGACGCCGCGCGGGCTCGGACTGCCAGACGGAGCCCCCTGCGGCCGCGCCGACGAGTGCGGAAGCGACGTCTGCGTCCGGGGCCAGCGCGCTCGAGCGGTCTTCCCGCTCGCGTCATCGACGCCGGCGCGGTGCAGGGCTAGGAGCCGTCGAGGGCGCGCCGGAGGGTCGCGCGGGCCACGGCCTCGAGCTCCGGCGCGTCGTCGCTCCGCGCCAGGAGGCTTGCGCCGATGGCGAGGGCCCACCCGCGCGCGCGGGCCCAGGTCTCGTCGTCCACGGGTCCTCGCGCCTCGCGAAAGGTCGCGCGCGCCTCGGGCTCGAAGGCCATCCAGGCCACCGCGAGATCCGACGCCGGGTCGCCGGCGGTGAGGTCACCGAAGTCGATCACGCCGACGAGCGCGTCCCCCTCGACGACGAGGTTCAGGGGATGGGGGTCGCCGTGAAGCCAGAGCGCGGGTCCGGGCCGCGGCGGACCCGTCATGAGCTGGGCGCAGCGGGTGCGCAGCGCGTCGAGGGTCGCCCCGGGAAGCTTGCCGGCCAGGGCCTCGAGCGCCGTCGCGAGGCGGGCCGCACGCGCGGAAAGCGGCCCGCCGCGGAAGGGGTTGGCCGGAGCCTCGACCGGCGCCGGCTGGTGAAGCGCGCGGAGAAACGCACCGAGCGCTGCGGCCATGGCGCCCGTTCCGGGACGCGCGCCAAGCGGCCTCCCAGGAAGCCACGGCACGACGCTCCAGGGCCAGGGGTACGCAGACGTCGGGCGCCCGACGACGAGGGGTACGGGCACCGGCAAGGGCAGCCGCGGTGCGAGCACGGGGAGCCAGCATTGTTCGTGGGCGATGAGCGCGACGCCGGCCTGGCGCCGCGGGAGGCGAAGCGCGAGCTCGTCGCCGACGCGCCAGATCTCGTTGTCCCAGCCCTCCCCGACCTTCCGGAGCGGGTGTGACGCGAGCTCGGGCACCTGCACTCCGAGGAGCCCCCGCACGAGCCCCTCGTCGATGGCGATCTCGGCGGCGGGCTTCTTCACTCGCCGCCCGGCGCGCCGGCGTCCGGAGCGTCCAGGTGGGAGGGCTCGGGGACCTCGAAGCGTCCGGCCAAGGAGCCGGCCGGCCGGCTCATCACGTAGGTCTCGAGCACGCGCATCTCGCCCTCGGGGAAGGCCACGCTCTGTTCCCGACGCGCCGGCCACCCCTCCTCGCCGAGGCGAAGCCGGGCGCGGGCCGAGGGCTCGCCCCCGACGACCAGATCGAAGGAGAGCCACTCGTCGTCGTGCGTCGCGTTCTCCGCGCGCAGCCACGCGCCGACGTCGCCTCCCGCGTGGTCCGGGGCGCCGCCCCCGGTCGCGACGGCGACGTTGTGGAGGATCCCCATGCGCGTGAAGCCGAGCACCCATGCCTCCCGCACCCCGCCGGGTTGCGCCGTGGGTGGCTGGGCCTCGCCCGCGATGCGACCCCCGCAGCGTTGGCCGTCGCACACGCGGGTCACCTCTACCGCCTCGCCCTGAAACGTGCCCGCCACGTCGAGGCGGCTGCGCGCGCCCCCGTCGAGCAGCAGGGTGCCCGAGACCTCCACGGCGACGGCGCCCTCGGCGACGACCTCGAAACCGATGCGGAGCGGGCGCGGCGCGAGGAGCGCGGCTTCGACATCGGCGAGCCCCCGCGTCGCCGGCGCGGGGCGCGCGCCCTGGCAGGCCGTGGCGAGCAGCATCAGGAAGAGCGTCCGCATGCGCGCAGCATGCGCCGCGACCGCGCGACGGGAAACCTCGCCTCGCGCTCGCGGACGCTGGCCGAAGGTGGGCCTGGCCAGAGCGGCGAGGGGACATCCTCTGCCCTTCGCCTGGCCGCCGTGCAGGAGACGCGAGCGTCGCGCTGCCGCGCGTCGGACTGGAGCGGGTGCGCCTCGAGCTCGCGCTTCCGAGTACCCCTCGGCGCTTACTCGTCGGGACGGTCGAGGCAGACCGTGCCCGCCACCGACGCGTCGAACTCGCCGTAGAACTGACCGCCAACGCTGACGGACCAGGTCCAGTCCGCGGGCCAGGCGGGAGGCTGCGGACAAAGCCACGTGTCGCCGTCCCAGCTGGGCGCCGCCTCGTCGCAGCTTCGCTGATGGGGCATGACCTCGAGGGAGGCGTGATCTCCCCCGAGGAAGGTGCTGCGCACCACGCAGTGCCCGGGCTCGCAGGCCGTCGACGAGCCGCCCCGGACTTGGATGGGCTGTCCCGGTGCGAGGCAGATGGTGTCCGGCGGGTAGCGCTCGCCGACCTCGGGGCAGAGGCCGCCCGGGCTGCCGGGGCCGAGGCAGGTGGTCTCGAGCGTCGGCGTCCGGCTCGGGCCCGAGCTGCGCGTGACGGCGAGGGGCGCGTGCAGACCGGGAAGTGAGACTAGGTAGTCGCCGCGAGCCACCTCCGGTACGAGGCACTCCACGCTGCCGGGCCCCACGTCCTCGGCGCACCCTTCGAGGCGCAGCGGCAGGACGCCGCGGGCCTCGTCCGAAGGCGGGCTCACGTCGCCCACGACGCATCCCGCGTCGGCGCAGCCGAGCCCTTCCGCGCTCACGCGGAGCACGTTCGAACGCGCCAGATCGAGACGCGCTCCTACGAAGCACACCTGCGGCAGCAAGGGCTCCAGGCCGGCATCGGGACCGAGATCCGGGCCGAGGTCGGCCGCCGCGTCGATGGGCGGGGTCCCCGCGTCTTCGGGTCCGAGGTCCGCGTCGAGGGCGCCGGCATCCGTGTCATGCAGGCGCGGTGCGCTGCTCCGGAAGCAGCCCATGAGCACGAGGAGGCACGTGATGGCACGGGTCGGGAGGCGCGAAGGGGACACGCTCTCGGACTCTGCACGCGCCGTTCCGGCGTGGGGCTGCCCGTGCGCCGAGCCTAGCCCTTGCGCTCGCGCTTCATCTGCTCGAGCGCGTCCAGGCTCTTCGGCCAGTCGCCCTTGAGGAGCCGGCTGAGGCCGCGGTCGGCGAGGAGCTTGCCCTCGTTCTGACAGACGGCGCAGTAGTTCGTCTCGTTGTCGGCATAGGCGATGCGCTGGATGGGCTCCCCGCACACGGTGCACGGCTCCTTGAACTTGCCGTGCACGCGCATGTCCGGGCGGAACGCCGTCACCTTGCCCGGCCACTTCTCGCCCACCTCGGCGATGAGCCGGTCGCGCCAGTCGGTGAGCAGCGACTGCGTGGCCTCGTAGAGGCGCTCGCGCTCCTCCAGGCTCAGCTTCTTCGTCCAGCGGTGCGGCGGGAGCTTCGCGCCGAAGAGAATCTCGTCCGAGTAGGCGTTGCCGATGCCGCTGAAGATGCGCGGGTCCGTCAGCGCGCGCTTCACCGTGTGGTTGTTCTTGGTCAGCGCCGCGTCGAAGTCCTCGAAGCTCGCGCCGAGCGGCTCGATGCCGCCGGGGTCGTGCGCCGCCACGGCCTCCTCACCACGCTCCGTATGCAGCCGCGCGCGCTTCTTCTTGCTCGCCTCCGTCAGCACGAGCGTGCCCTCGGGCCAGTCGAAGGACGCGAGGCCGACGCGTCCCGGCGGCTTGGCACCCTTCTTCTTCCACTGCAGCCGCCCCGCGATCATCAGGTGCAGCACCCAGAAGAGGTCGCCCTCGAAAGCGAAGACGAGACGCTTTCCGAGGCGGCGCACCTCGCGAAGCGTCTGGCCCTCGAAGGCGCTCAGCGGCGGGTCCACGGTGCGCAGCAAGAAGGGGCTCGCGAGCCGCGCGCGCTCAAAGGGCTGCCCCACCACGCGTTGCTGGAGCGCGTGGCGATAAAGCTCGATGTCCGGCAGCTCCGGCACGAGACGAGCCTAAGGACGCCGCAGGCTCAGCGAAAGCGGAGCGGGAGATCGCGGCACGGGACCGGCTGGAGCTCGGCGCCCCGGCGCCGCGCGCAGCTCGCGCCCTCGGGGAGCGCATCGCGGGGCCCGTCGGACCACACCACGACGTGCGCTTCGGCCACGCCCTGCACGTCCTCGAGCGGCGCGCCGAGCTGCACGACGCCCTCGCTGGGCAGGAGCACGACCTCGCCGACGGCGACGCCGCCCTGGAACGCCGCGGGCGGGGGACGTCCCGGGAGCCCGAGCCAGTAGTGCCCATCACCAAGCTCGCCCTCGCCATGTACGAGGCCCGTGCCGGGCGTGCCCCACCGAAGCGCCAGCCGGCCTTCGGCCGTGGGCGCCACCGCCTCACCCTCCAGCTCGAGGCTGCCCCGGCAACCGATGCCGAAGCCCGCGAGCGCGAGGAACACGAGGGGGAGGACGAAGCGCACGATGCATGCCCTTGCAAGCACCGATCCGGCGGCCGTGGCGCCACGCACGCATCGCCATTCGAACGCGTGCGACGACGAGCGTCGGGGCTTTGCCGGTCGCGCCAGCGACGTAACGCGAAGCCCACGCGTGCCCGTGCGGTCACGCGACGCAGCGAAGTCACGGTGGATGGCCCACCGCGACACGGATGTCCGGCCCAACGTCACGGCGCGGCACGCCGCGCGCCACGTTTCATCGGCCATCCGCGGCAGCTCCGGAACGATCGCCGCTCAGCGTACGAGCCGTCGCACCACCGGGACGCCGTCGGCCGACTCGACCACGCTCGTCCCGCCGCTCGAGCTCTTCGTCGACGGGGACCGGGTCCGAGCGCGCGCCGCACGCCACCAGAGCGACGCACGCCAAGACACGGTGGGCTCCCCTCACGAGGCGCATGTGTGCATCGCCGCGCCGCCTCGTCGAGGCACGCGGAGCGATCGGTGGCGGCCGGAGCTTCAGCGCGGATCGAGGGCGTCACGGGCGATGTCACCCGCGAGCTGAAAGGCGAGCACCGTCGCCGCGATGGCTGCGCCGGACGCGAGCGCGACGTGCGGGAAGCGGAGCAGCACGGCCGTGCCCTGGTCGAGAAGCGCGCCCCAGCTAGGCCCGGCGAGCGCGCCTTCGCCGGCCGCGAGGCTGGAGCCCGGCCCGAGGCCGAGGAACGCCAGGGTGGCCTCGGCCAGCACCACGCCGCCGATGCCGCTCGTGGCCTGCACCACCAGGGGACCGGCGAGCGAGGGGCCGACGTGGCGGAAAAGCACGCGCGGCGTGCTGGCTCCGAGCGCCCGCGCGGCCTCCACGAAGGGCCGGGTGCGGAGCGTACGGGCCTCCGCGCGGGCGAGGCGGCCGTAGATCACCCAGCCGGGGAGCACGAGCGCCAGCACCAGGTGCGCGAGCGTCGGCCGCTCGACGAGCGCGAGCAGTGCGACCTGGAGCACGAGCGCAGGGAATGCCTGGAGCAGATCCATGAGCGCGCCGACGAAGGCGTCCACGCGCCCGCCCGCGTAGCCGGCCCAGGTCCCGAGGGCAGCGCCGAGCGACACGGCGAGGCCGGTCACCACGAGCGCTACGAAGGCGGCGAGGCGTGCCCCTCGGGCGCGCGCACCGAGCACGTCGACGCCGTTGTCGGCCGTGCCGAGCCAGTGCGCGGCCGACGGCGGCTCAAAGCTCTCCCGGAGCGCGAAGCCGGGCTCCGGCGCCACGAAGGGCAGGGCGATCCCGAGCGCGACGAAGGCGACCAGGAGCGCGAGCGGACCGCGGAGCGACGCGCGCGTCGATCTCGTGGCGCCGCGCGGTCTCGTGACGCGCGGTCTCATGATGCCTCCTGGGCGCGCGGGTCGAGGGCGTCGGTCAGCAGATCGAGGGCGAGGTTCACGAAGACCCAGCTGAGCGCGATGACCAGCGCGCAGCCCTGCACCACGGGCAGGTCCCGCGCGAAGAAGGCCTCCACGAAGAGCGTGCCCAGGCCGCGCCGCTCGAAGATCGTCTCGACGACGACCGTGCCGCTGAGCAAGCCGCCGAGCTGCGCGCCGGCCACGGTGACCACGGGGAGGAGGGCGCTCCGGAGCGCATGGCGACGCAGCACGACGCCGCGCGAGAGGCCGCGGGCGCGGGCCGCGCGCACGAAGGGCTGACCGAGCGCCTCGAGCGTCGCCGCTCGGGTCTGGCGCATGAGCGTCGCCGCGAGCGCCGTGCCGAGCGTGACGGCCGGGAGCACCAGGGCGCCCGGCGCCTCGTCTCCCGGGAGCGGCAAGATCGGGAGCGCGATGGCAAAGGCGAGCACGAGCAGCGGGCCGAGCCACACGTTCGGGATCGCGAGCCCCGCGGCGGCGAGCAGCCCCACCCACCGATCCGTCCGCGTGGCCCGGCGGGACGCCGCGAGCACCCCGAGGGGCAGCGCCAGCGCGAGGGCGAGCCCGAGCGACGCCAAGGCCAGCCGCAGCGTCGGCGCCGCGACCTCGGCGATGCGACTGCCCACGGTGCGGTCCGGCCGACGAAAGCTGGTCCCGAAGCTGCCGTCGACCACATCGCCGAGGAACGCCGCGAGCTGCGCCGGAAGCGGCGCGTCGAGGTGCAGGCGTTCGCGGAGCGCCGCGCGCTGCGCCGGAGACGCCTGCTCCCCGAGGATTCCGTCCACGGGGTCCCCGGGGACGAGGCGCACCAGGAGAAAGACGAGCAGCACGACCCCGAAGGCCGTCAGGAGGGCGCGCGAAAGGCGCCGGGCGAGATACCCGGCCATGGCGCAGCCTACCCGGCGGCGACCCCGCGCCGGGCAAAAGCTCAGGGCGTCGCGGCGCCCATGTCGACGAAGCGCCCGCCGCCCGTATCCTCGCCATCCTCGATGCCGTCGAGCTCCGGGTCGTCGGCGACGCAGATGGGGAACTGGTCCCGGTCGTTCACCAGATCGGTGATGCGGGCCAGGGGCGCGCCGTCGGGCCCGATGAGCCGGTCGTTCGGGTCGTCGAGCCAGCGGCAGGTGTAGCCGTTCCGGCAGTCGCCCTGGTCCGGGCGCTGGCGGCGGCCGCAGGCGTCCATGCAGTACGAGACCGCCGTGCGGTCCGGCGTCCCGCGCCACTCCACGCAGACGGAGCCCCGCGGGCAGGTGTCCGGCTGGCAGTTGAGCACCGTGCAGTAGCCGCCGGGCTGCGCGACGTCGCAGATGCGATCGCCCGTGACCGAGCAATCGGACGAGTCGTTGCAGCTGTCTCCCACCGCCGGCGTGCACGCCGAGAGCGCGACGAGGAGAAAGGCGCTCGCGTTCAGCGCGCTGCGAGTTCCGGGACGCACGCCCGCTTCGTAGCCTGCGCCACCGCGATTGGCCAACGCGCACGACCCGACGGCATCGGGCCCGCTCGGGGTAGGCTGCGTGGATGCGAGCGCTCAGCGTCATCGTGGGGGCCTGCGTGACCTGGGTCGGCTGCTCCGACGCGGGACCAGGCCCCGGAGATGCGAGAGTGGCCGACGCGGGAGCGGACCTGGCCCCGCCGGACATGCGCCCCGTCGACGCCGGAGCCCTAGACGCGGGTGACGGCGGCGCGCCGGAGGGACCCTGCTACGCGAGCGACGCCTGGACCTGCGTTCCGGTCGGCGCCAACGAGGCCTATGGCGAGCACCGCTTCGCCGTGCCGGCGGCGCAGAACTGGGTCCAGACGGGCCTCTTCCTCCGCGAAGGCGAGACGGCGACGGTGATCGACGAGGGCGGCGAATGGTCCCTCGGGCTCGGCGCGCCCGCTGGCATCGACCACTCGAGCTGCCTGACGGGGCAGCTCGTGGCGCGCATCGGGCTCCACTACGAGGACGAGCAGATCACCTGCGTGGAGGGGACGGCGACGGTCACGGCCCCGCGGGACGGGCTGCTCTTCGTGGGCATGCTGCCGAGCAACGACCTCGGCGAGACCTATGAGACGCGGCGCCGCGCGACCGGCGCCCGGAGCGTGACGGTGCGCGCGGATGCGGGCGTCGGCGCCACCGTGCCCACGGTGCCCCGCGCGGCCGTGGCCGACTTCCCCTACGCGGAGGTCGCCTCGGGCTGGGTCGAGCTCGCCGGCGAGCACGTGATCGCGACGCTGCCCGTCGAGACGGCGCTCGCCGACCGGGACGGGCTCGGAGCGGCGCTCGACCGCCTCGACGAGGCCTACGAGCTTCATGAAGAGCTGCGAGGCGCGGTGCCCCAGCAGGGTCAGCGGCTGCGCTTCTTCCCCGACGGTACGCAGCCTGGCTACATGCTCGCCGGCAACCCGATCCGCATGGCGCTCGGCCTCGTGTCGCTCACGAACGAGGACCGCATCAGCCGCGCGGGCGTACCCGCTGACGAGGCGCAGATCTGGGGCTTCGTCCACGAGATGGGCCACGACTTCACCTTCGTGAACGGCGCCTGGAACTACCAGGAGCGGAGCCTCGAGGCCTGGCCGAACGTCTTCTCGGTGCACGCGCTCGAGCGCCTGGGCATCGCGCTCCATCCGCAGCTCGCGCGCTGCGCGGACGGCCCCTTCCCCTACGCCGAGGACTGGGACCCTTGGGAGGGGCTCTGCTTTCTCCTCGAGCTGCGCGAGCACCGTGGCTTCGACCACTACGCGGACTTCTTCCGCGGCCTCAACGCGCTCACCCCGGGCCAGGTCCCGGGCTTTCTTCCACGCTGGGTCTTCGTCCACGATCTGATGGAGCGGACCACCGGCGCCGACGTGACCCCGATCTTCGACGCCTGGAACGTGCCGCGACCCTGACCCGTCCCCTGCGCGGCGGAAGCGCCGGCCCCGCCCCGCCGTTCCCTTCCCGTGCGCCAGCGACCCCGTGCTACCGCTCCCCTGATGCGGCACCGCCTCCGCTGCGCCTCGCTGCTGCTCATCGTCGCGTCGACCCCGCCGGCGCGCGCGCAGGCGCCCGAGGCGGGCACCGCCTATCGGGAGGCCCGTGCCCTCGAAGCGGCGGATGAGCTCTCCTCGGCGGCGGCAGCGTATGGAGCGCTGCTCGACGCGCGCCTCCCCCCGGCCGTGCGGGCCGACGCGGCCCTCCGCGCCGGTCGCGCCCTCGCACGCACGAACGGTGAGGGCGCCGACG
>CALCTH010000198.1 GCA_937893795.1 uncultured Myxococcales bacterium
GCCAGGGCCGCGCGGGGTCCGTGCCCGGCGCCAGCCGGCGCGGGACCACGCCACGGCCCGATGAGGAGCGCGTGCCCGCCGCCACCCGGACGGCGCTCATCGGGAGACCCTCCCCGCCGGAAGCGCGTCCACGCGGAGACGCGTGGGCCCGGCCTCCGCGGCGAGCTGCGCGAGGACCGAGGCCGCGACGGCCTCGGGACGTGCCAGCGACGAGGGGTCCGCTTCCGGCAGCGCGTCCGCATGCATGCGCGTGTCCATCTCCCCGGGGTCGATGGCGAACGCGCGGAGGCCGCTGCCCTCGAGCTCCGCCGCCAGCACGGCGGTGAGCTGGTCGAGGGCCGCCTTCGACGCGCCGTAGGCGCCCCAGCCTGGATAGGCCTGGGTGGCGGCGTCGCTGCTGAGGGTGATGATGGTGCCGCGGCCCTCGCGACGCATGGGTCCGAGCAGCGCCCGGGTGAGGCGCTGCGGCCCGAGCACGTTGACCTCGAAGACGCGCACGAGCGCCTCGTCGCGGAGCTCCCCGAGCTCTGGCATGGGCAGCGGGCCGAGGGTGCTGGCGTTGTGAATCAACAGATCGAGGGGGCCGACCAGCGCAGCGACGCGGGCGGCGATGGCGCTCGCATCGCCCGCGCCGACGTCGTGGGCGATCACGTGAGCGCGGCCGCCGCGCGATCGGATGCCGGCGGCGACCTCTTCGAGAGGATTGGCGTGCCGAGCGAGGAGCACGACTTCGGTGCCACGCGCGGCGAGCTGCTCGGCGAGGGCGCGCCCGAGGCCGCGGCTGGCCCCGGTGACCAGGGCGGTACGAGGAGTGGAGTTCGTCATGCCACGAGCATGGCGACGCGCTGCTCCTTCTCCATCCAATCGGCTATCGAGAGAACAGGTTGTTGTGTCATCGTCCGTCCCGGTCACTCATGAGAACATCCACGGAAACGGACGCCGCGAGCAATCTCGCGCGCAACATCCGGCAGCTCCGCGACTCCCGCGGTCTCAGCCAAGCGCAGCTCGCGAAGCTCTCGGGCCTCCCCCGGCCCACGTGGGCCAACCTCGAGAGCGGCGCCGCGAACCCGACGCTTCAGGTGCTCTTGAAGGTCTCCGCCGCGCTTCAGGTATCCCTGGAGGAGCTGGTCGGGCCACCGAAGGCCGCCGCGCGACTCTACGCGCCGGACGAGCTCCGAAGCCGACGCCGCGGGAAGGTCTGCGTCGCCGATCTACTTCCGGACCGGGTGAGCGGGCTCCAAATGGAGCGCATGGAGTTTCCCCCCGGCGCGGGCATGTCCGGCGTGCCCCACACCCCGGGTACCCGCGAGTATCTCTGCTGCGAGCGCGGGTCGATCCAGCTGAGCGCGAGCGGCGAGGAGTGGACGCTGAAGCCAGGCCATGTGCTCGTCTTTCGCGGCGACCAGAAGCACGGCTACCGCAACCTCGGGCGGGAGACCGCCGTTGCCTACAGCGTCGTCGCGCTTCGCCCGCCCGCCGACTCCTGAGCGTCGAGGGGACCCTCGTGCGACGCTCCGCGCGTGCACGAGATCACGCTCGACGTCCCCTCGACGAATCCGCGGCGCGCGTTGCTCGCGCTCCCCGAGGAGGAGGGCCCGCCGGTGCCCGGTGTGGTGGTGGTGCACGACATCATCGGCTTCTCGAAGGACGTACGACGCCACGTCGGTCGCTTCGCCGAGGCGGGCTACGCGGCCATCGCGCCGGATCTGTTCGGGCGGCGCACACCGGGCTGCATCGTCCGGACGTTGCGCGACTCACGCCGCGGACGCGGCGAGAGCTTCGACGTCCTTCGCGCGGCGCGAGCTCACCTCGCCACGCGTCCGGCCGTCGACGGCGGGCGCCTCGGCGTCGTGGGGTTCTGCCTGGGCGGAGGCTTCGCGCTCCTCAGCGCGGCCGACGAGGCCTTCCAGGTGGCGGGCCCTTTCTACGGAGAGGTGCCCGAGAGCGCGGACCGACTTCATGGGCTGTGCCCGACGCTGGCGCAGTACGGGGCCCGCGACCGGATGTACCGGTCCCATGCGGACCGGCTCCGCCGGCATCTCGCGCAGCTCGACGTCGCTGGCGAGGTGATCGTCCATGAGGGCGTGGGGCACTCCTTCATGAACCGGCTCCCGCCCTGGCTGAGCCTCGGCGGCGTGCTGCCACCGATGCACGCCGCCTACGACGAGGTAACGGAGGCCGATGCGTGGGCGCGGCTCCTCGCGTTCTTCGAAACGCACCTCGCCGCTCCCGAATGAGAAGCGCCGGCAGGCGCGGGGCCTACCCCACGCCTGCCGGCGGGCTCAATCGACGTCGCGGACGACGCCGGCGCCGACGGTCCTGCCGCCCTCGCGCATCGCGAAGCGCATCCCGACCTCGAGGGCCACGGGGCGCCGTAGCGCGAAGCGCACGACGCCGCGGCCGCCGGGAGGCAGCGCATCCTCGATGGCGAGGGTCGCCGTCACGTCGGTGGCGCCGAACCAGAGCTGGGGCATGTACCCGCTCCGGAGCGGCGTGTGGCGCCCCCCCTCGCTCGGCGCGAGGAGGACGACCTCGGCGAGGCCCGCGTTTCGCGGGCGCACGCTGCCGGGGAGCGCGACGACCTGGCCCCGCGCCACCTGCGTGCGCTCGACGCCGCGGAGGAGAAGGCCGACGTTGAGGCCGGCCTCAGCCTGGGCGAGATCCTCGTGGAAGGCCTGGATGCCCTTCACGACGACCTCCCGCGGAGCTTCATCGCCCCCCAGGATGGCCACGGAGTCCCCGACCACGAGGCTCCCGCGGTCAACGCGACCGGTCACTACGGTGCCCCGGCCCTTGATGCCGTAGACGCCCTCGATGGGCATGAAGAAGGGGGCGCTCAGGTCCCGAGTGGGGTCCGGGACGTGCGCGTCGAGCGTGGCGACGAGCGTCTCGATGGTCTCGATCGCCGCATCGCCCCACGCGCCGCGCGCCGCCGCACGCTCCGCGAGGAGCGCCGAGCCGCGCACGAAGGGCACGTCCGCGAAGCCGAAGCTCTCGAGGAGCTCCTGCGCCTCGAGCTCCACGAGCTCCACGAGCTCCGGGTCGGCGGCGTCGATCTTGTTGAGGAAGACGACGAGATGCCGAACACCCACCTGCCGCGCGAGCACGAGGTGCTCACGCGTCTGGGCCTCGACGCCCTGCGTGGCGTCGAGGAGCAGGATCGCACCGTCCATCTGCGCGGCCCCCGTGATCATGTTCTTCACGTAGTCCGCGTGCCCGGGGCAATCGATGTGGGCGTAGCGCCGCGTGGCGCTCTCGTACACCACGTGGCTCGCCACGATGGTGATGCCGCGCGTCCGCTCCTCCGGGGTCTTGTCGATCTCGGCGAAGCTCCGCGCCCGCCCGCCGTGCCGGTGGGCCATCACCGCGCTGAGCGCGGCCGTGAGCGTCGTCTTCCCGTGGTCGACGTGCCCGATGGTCCCGACGTTGACGTGCGTCTTCGGGTGCTTCTGGATGGTCATCTCTCGTTCCTCGCGCCCGGGCTCGGCCCGGGACTCTCGGGCCGCGAGGACACGACGGACGCCCCATGCGCCGACGGCCCCGCGGCGAACGCCGGGGGCCGTGCAGAGCCGAGCGAAGGGGCTCGAAGCTCAGCGGACGGCGGCCGACGGCGCGCACGGCTCCCCATCCGCCTCACGGGCGGCGCGGGGAGCAGGGGCTGTCGACAGTTGCGTCACGAGGCGCACGATGCGTCGCCCGGCGCCTTTCGTCAACGCGCGGTGCGAAGCGCGCACGACGGGCCATCACGCATCGCTTGTGGCGCGAGGGCGACCGGGGCAGGGTCGCGCCCATGGCGCGTGCGCTTCGCCCGCGGGCTCCGACGACCGACCTCGGCCTCTCGGCCGGAGCGGTGGGAGGCATGCTGCGCGATACGCAGGACCGCCTCCGCGCGTTCCTCGTCTTCACGGGCTTGGCATTCGCCGGCTACTTCGTGCTCTTCCTGACGGTCTGGCGGCAGCACGCGACCTTCAGCGGGTGGGTGACCAACGCCGTGCTCGTCCCCGCGACGTTGGGTGCCGCCCTTTGGCTTCGGGAACCTCGCTCGCCGCGCGGCGTGACCGCCGTGGGGGTGGTGGCGCTCCTCCTGATCGCCCTCGGCATCACCCTGCCAGGTCTCGAGGAGCTCGACGTCCTGAAGGCCGAGCCCTCGCGTGAGATTCACGGGACGAGCCTCTTCATCCTGCTCCTGCCCTTCCTCTTGCCCGTTCGTCCGCGGGTCGTGCTCCTGCTCGCGCTCGCCCTCGCCTCGCTTCTTCCGCTCGGTATCGGCGTCCGCACGCTGCTCGGGTTCCCGTCGCCGACGCCGGTCTACACGCTTTCGCTCATCCTCCCACCCTACCTCTGCGCCCTCATCGCTTGGAGCCAGGCGCGCGTCGTCTACCGCCTCGGCCGCGAGGCTGGGCAGGCCCGAAAGCTCGGCGCCTACGAGCTCGAAGAACGGCTCGGCGCCGGCGGCATGGGCGAGGTGTGGCGAGGTCGCCATCGGTTCCTCGTGCGTCCCGCCGCGGTGAAGCTCATCCAGCCCAGCGCGCTGGCGGAGCCCGAGCGGCGGGGGGAGTTGCTCGAACGCTTCGAGCGTGAGGCGCAGGCCACCGCGACGCTGGAGTCGCCGCACACGGTGGACCTCTACGATTTCGGCGTCGCCGAGGACGGGACCCTCTACTACGTCATGGAGTACCTCCGCGGCATCGACCTCGAGAGCTGCATCGAGCGCTTCGGCGCGCTGCCCCCGTCGCGCGTCGCCTTCCTCCTGGCGCAGGCCTGCGAGTCCCTCGCGGAGGCGCACCGGCGAGGCCTCGTCCACCGCGACATCAAACCGGCGAACCTGCAGCTTTGCCGGCTGGGGGAGCGCTTCGACTTCCTGAAGGTGCTGGATTTCGGTCTCGTGAAGCTCCGCAGCGTGACCGGGTCGAGCGACGCCTCGCTCACGCAGGAGGGGCGCGTCCACGGCACCCCCGCCTACCTCGCCCCGGAAGCCATCGACGGCAGCGTGGAGGTCGGTGCTCCGGCGGACGTGTACGCCCTCGGATGCGTCGCCTACTTCCTGCTCGTCGGGGCCCCGGTCTTCGAAGGCACGACGGCCGTCGCCGTCGCCGCCAAGCACCTGCACGAGAGCCCACGGCGGCCGTCGAGCCGCCTGCCCGAGCCCCTGCCGCGAGAGCTGGAGGAGATCGTGATGGCGTGCCTGGCCAAGCGGCCCGACGCACGGCCCGGGGACTGTCGCCAGCTCGCCGCGGACCTCCGCCGCATCGCGCGGAAGAGCGCGCCGCCCTGGGGCCCGGAGGCGGCACAGGCGTGGTGGGAAGAGAATCTCCCCGAGCTCGCCGAGGTCGAGAACGCGGCCGCATCGCTGCGCGCCGCGCAGGCCTAGGACCTGAACGCCATCAGAGCATGCGGGCCCACGCGGGGCGCGTGAGCCGGAGCCCGAGAAACGTCATGGCCGGGCCGTACTTCTTCTTGCTGCGGAGGAAGCGGTACTGGCCCATGAGGAAGGGCGCGGCGAGGAAGGCGTCGCCGAGAGCGCGGGACTCCCGGGCGTTGATGGCCTTGAGCTCCTCGCGCGTCGCACCGGCGCGAAAGCTCCGCGCATGCCCTTCCGCGATCCAGCTCTCGCCGAGCGCCCGCGCGCGGCCGAGGAGCTCTTCGTGCGGCACGAGCTCGTTCACGAACCCGATGGCGAGGGCCTCCGCGGCCGTCGGCTTCCAGCCCTCCGGCCCGAGCATGCGCTCGGCGTTCTCCGCACCGATGAGCCGGGGCAGATGGACGCTCGAGCACCCTTCCGGCGTCACGCCGAGCTTAGCGAAGGGCGTGGAGAAGGTCGCGCGCTCGGAGGCAACGATGGCGTCGCAGAGCGTGGCCGAGGTCACCGTGGCGCCGATGGCCGGCCCGTTGACGGCCGGGACCGGAGACCTCCGCGCGGCGCCCCGGCGGGCATGCCTCTCGCCCGCGGCGTCCCGCAGCGGCGCGCGGCCCGTCGCCGCCCTTCTCCTCGGCGCCCT
>CALCTH010000199.1 GCA_937893795.1 uncultured Myxococcales bacterium
CCCGAGCCCGCCCGGCCCGCTGCGCCAACCGCGCCGACCGAGCTCAGCTGGAGCCGCGACGCCGAGAAGGAGCTCAAGAAGATCCCCTTCTTCGTCCGCGGCAAGGCGCGACGGAACACCGAGGCCTTCGCGAAGGAGCGCGGCGCCCGGCAGATCACGCTGGAGACCCTGTATGAGGCGAAGGCGCACTACGGCCGCTGAGGACACCTCGGCGCCGGTCCCGGTGCGCGTGGTGCTCATCACCCTCGACCAGCACGTCGGGGGCGCGATCGCGCGCATGAAGGCGGCGCTCGCGGGCGAGCTGCCGGGCCTCGCCCTCCGCATGCCCGCGGCGCCGGGCTTCCGCGACGCGGCAGCCGCGGAGGCGTGCCGCGCGGACGTCGCCGAGGCCGACATCGTCTTCGCGAACATGCTCTTCGTCGACGAGCACGTGCGCGCCGTGCTCCCGGCGCTCGAAGCGCGGCGCGACGACTGCGACGCGATGGTCTGCGCCATGAGCACCGGAGAGGTCATGCGCCTCACGCGCATGGGTGACTTCGAGATGAGGGGCTCGAAGAAGGGCCTCGGGCTCCTGAAGAAGCTCCGCGGGAAGAAGAAGACCAAGGGAAGCGAGGGCGGCGCGGCGCAGCTCGCCATGCTCCGGCGCCTGCCGAAGCTCCTCGCGCTCATTCCTGGCACCGCCCAGGACCTCCGGGCGTACTTCCTGACGCTCTCCTACTGGCTCTCCGGGTCCACGGAGAACCTCGCCAACCTCGTCCGCCTGCTCGTGAACCGATACGCGGACGGACCGCGTCGCACGCTGCGCGGCACGCTGGACCCCGGGGCGCCGGTCATCTACCCGGACGTCGGGCTCTACCACCCGCGCGCGGGCATCACCGAGGACCCGAACGATCTGCCGGCGCCGGCCGCGCCCATCGCCACCGTGGGCCTCCTGGTGATGCGCTCCTACGTGCTCGCCGACGACACGGGGCACTACGACCGCGTCATCGAGGCCTTCGAGGCGCGCGGGCTCCGCGTGCTGCCGGCCTTCGCGAGCGGCCTGGACAACCGGCCGGCCATCGAGCGCTTCTTCGCGGCGGAGGGCGACGTGCGCATCGACGCGCTCGTCTCGCTCACGGGCTTCTCGCTGGTCGGTGGCCCGGCCTTCAACGACGCGCGCGCCGCCGAAGAGCTGCTGGCGCGCCTCGACGTGCCCTACGTCGCGGCGCAGCCCCTCGAGTTCCAGACCGTCGCGCAGTGGGAGAGCGGGAGCCAGGGGCTCACGCCCATCGAGGCGACGATCATGGTCGCCATCCCCGAGCTCGATGGGGCGACGGGGCCGATGGTCTTCGGGGGGCGCGAGGAGGCGGCGGGCGGCGGCGAGGAGTCGCTGGCGGCCAGCGCTGCCGAAGCCTCGGATGCGGGCACGGGCACGGGCAGGGGCACGGGATCCGCGCCGGCATACATGGCTGGCATCGAAGAGCGGATTGCGCGGCTCGGGGATCGGGTGGCGCGGCTCGTGCGGCTCCGCAAGACGCCCGCCGCCGAACGCCGCGTGGCCGTGGTGCTCTTCAACTTCCCGCCCAACGCCGGCGCGACGGGAACCGCGGCCTACCTCTCGCTCTTCCAGTCGCTGCACGCGACGCTGCGCGCGCTTCGCGACGACGGCTACTCCGTCGAGGTCCCGGAGACCGTGGAGGCGCTCGAGGCCGCGCTGCTCCAGGGCAACGCCTCGCGCTACGGCACGGACGCCAACGTGCTCACCGTGCTCGACACGGAAGAGCACGTGCGCCGGACGCCCTTCCTCGCGGAGATCGAGGCGACCTGGGGCGGCGCGCCGGGCACACAGCTCTCGGACGGCCGCGGCATCTTCGTCCTCGGCGCGCGCTTCGGGAACGTGATGGTCGGCGTGCAGCCGGGCTTCGGCTTCGAGGGCGACCCCATGCGCCTCCTCCACGCGAAGGGGCTCGCGCCGACGCACGCCTTCGCGGCCTTCTACCGCTACCTCCGCGACGGCTTCGAGGCCGACGCCGTGCTCCACTTCGGCACGCACGGCGCCCTCGAGTTCCTGCCGGGCAAGCAGGTTGGGCTCTCGGGCCGGTGCTGGCCGGACCGGCTCATCGGCGACCTGCCCAACATCTACCTCTACGCCTCGAACAACCCCTCCGAGGGGGCGCTCGCGAAGCGCCGTGCGGCGGCGACGCTGGTCAGCTACCTCACGCCGCCGGTAACCAAGGCCGGCCTCTACAAGGGGCTCCAGGAGCTCCGCGGGTCGCTCCGGCGCCTCCGCGCGCTGCCGCCCGGGGACGAGGAGCGCGCGCGGCTCTTCCCCGCCGTGCAGGCCGAAGCCGCCGCGCTCGAGCTGGCGCCCGCCGAGCCCGCCTGGACCGAGGACGACGCCGCCGCGCTCGCGCAGCTCGGCGCCGATCTCCAGGAGCTGGAGGAGACGCTCATCCCCTGCGGGCTCCACGTGCTCGGCCAGGGCATGCCGGAGCCGGCGCGACGCGACTACCTCGCGGCCATCGCCGCCGCCGCGCCGGGAGACGCCCTCCCCGACGCGACCATGGACGCGCTCGCCGCCGGTGCCGCGCCGAAGGCCGCGCTCCGCGCCGGTGGCGTGGCCCGCAAGGATCCGGCGCTCGCCCGGGCGACGCAGCTCGCGGCCACGAACGCGCTCCTGAGCGAGAGCCAGGAGATCGATGCGCTCCTGCGCGCGCTCCGCGGCGGCTTCATCCGCCCGGCGCCCGGCGGCGATCTGCTCCGGAACCCCGAGGTGCTCCCGACGGGGCGCAATGTTCACGGCTTCGACCCCTTCGCCATCCCGAGCCGCTTCGCCCTCGCGGACGGCGCGCGGCAGGCCGAGCGCCTGCTCCAAAAGCACCGCGAGGCCACGGGAGAGCTCCCGCGCTCCGTGGCGCTCGTGCTCTGGGGCGCCGACAACCTGAAGAGCGGCGGCGGCCCCATCGGCCAGGCGCTCGCGCTCCTCGGCGCGCGGCCGCGCTTCGACCCCTACGGACGCCTCTGCGGCGCGGAGCTGATCCCCCTCGAGGAGCTCGGGCGCCCGCGCATCGACGTGCTCGTCACGCTGAGCGGCATCTTCCGCGACCTGCTCCCGCTGCAGACGCGGCTCCTCGCCGAGGCGGCGCTCCTCGCGGCGCAGGCCGACGAGCCCCGTGAGGCGAACTTTCTCCGGGACCACGCCCTCGCCTACCAGGACCGGGCGGGCGGCGACCTCGCGACGGCCGCGCTTCGGGTCTTCAGCAACGCCGAGGGCGCCTACGGCGCGAACGTCAACGCGCTGGTCGATGGCGGCACCTGGCAGGACGAGGACGAGCTCGGCGACGCCTACGCCGCGCGGAAGAGCTTCGCGTACGGCGCGGACGGCCAGCCGGTGCAGCAGAAGGCGCTCCTCGAGAGCGTGCTCGCGGGCGTCGACCTCGCCTACCAGAACCTCGAGTCCCTCGAGCTCGGCGTCACGACCATCGACCATTACTTCGACACGCTCGGGGGCATCGGGCGCGCGGCGCGAAAGGCGCGGCGGAGCACCTCCGGCGTCGACGCGGCGCTCCCCGTCTACATCGGCGACCAGACTCGCTCGGACGGCGAGGTGCGCACGCTGAACGAGCAGGTGGCCCTCGAGAGCCGCACGCGCTCGCTCAACCCCAAGTGGGCCGAAGCGATGCTCGAGCACGGCGCCGAAGGCGTCCGGCAGATCGAGGCACAGGTGACGAACACGCTCGGCTGGTCGGCGACGACCGGGCAGGTCGATCCCTGGGTCTACCGCGAGCTCACCAAGACCTACGTGCTCGACGAGGCCATGCGGCGTCGCCTCGCCGAGCTGAACCCGAAGGCTTCGCTGAAGCTGGCCGGGCGCCTCCTCGAGGCCTCCGAGCGCAGCTACTGGGAGCCGGACGCCGAGATGCTCGCGGCCCTCGAGGCCGCCGGGGACGAGCTCGAAGACCAGCTCGAGGGACTCGGGAGCGCCGAGCCCTCCGCAGATGCTCCGACGCGCGACCGGGGCGCGGCATGACCCAGAGGACCAGACGATGACGCTGATTCAGATCTCGAGGCGTGACGGCGCGGGCGACGGCGAAGGGAGCGTGCAGTTCCACGCGACCACACCGCAGACCATCCAGGGCGCCAAGGTCTTCGCCGTCTACGGCAAGGGCGGCATCGGCAAGAGCACGACCTCGTCGAACCTTTCGGTGGCGTTCTCGAAGCTCGGCAAGCGGGTCCTGCAGATCGGCTGCGACCCGAAGCACGACTCGACCTTCACGCTAACCAAGCGGCTCCAGCCGACGGTCATCGACGTGCTCAAGGAGTGCGACTTTCACGGCGAGGAGCTCCGCCCCGAGGACTTCGTCGTCGAGGGATACAACGGCGTGATGTGCGTCGAGGCCGGCGGGCCGCCCGCGGGCACCGGCTGCGGCGGCTACGTGGTCGGGCAGACGGTGAAGCTCCTCAAGGAGCACCACCTGCTCGAAGACACGGACGTCGTCCTCTTCGACGTGCTCGGCGACGTGGTCTGCGGCGGCTTCGCGGCGCCGCTTCAGCACGCGCAGCGGGCGCTCATCGTCGCGGCCAACGACTTCGACTCGATCTTCGCGATGAACCGCATCGTGCAGGCCATCGAGGCCAAGTCGAAGAACTACCAGGTGCGCCTCGGGGGGGTCATCGCGAACCGCTCCGAGGACACGGACCAAATCGACCGCTACGCGGACGCCGCCGGGCTGCGGCGCCTGGCGCACATTCCGAGCCTCGACGTCATCCGCCGGAGCCGGCTCAAGAAGGCGACGCTCTTCGAGATGGAGCCCTCGCCGGAGCTCGAGGCTGTGCAGAACGAGTACCTCCGCCTCGCCGCCGAGCTCTACGCCGGCGTCGACCCGCTCGATCCTTCGCACATGGAGGACCGCGAGATCTTCGACTTCCTGGGGTTCGAGTAGGCCGCGTTCGAGTAGGCCGCGTTCGAGTAGGCCGCGTTGGAATGAGGGCACCGCCATGCCGACCACGACCACCACCAACACCGCGCAGGAGACGGCGACGCGCTACGACGTGCGCCGGGACCAGCTCGAGGAGTACTTCGACCGCACCGCAGCCGCCGCCTGGGCGAAGCTCACGAGCGACGCGCCGGTCTCGAAGATCCGGGCCACCGTGCGCGCCGGCCGCGACCGCATGCGGGCGCTGCTCCTCTCCTACCTGCCGGACGATCTGAGCGGTCAGCGCCTGCTCGACGCGGGTTGCGGCACCGGGGCGCTGGCGCAGGAGGCCGCGCTCCGTGGCGCCGAGGTCGTGGCCGTGGACATCTCGCCCACGCTCGTGACCCTCGCCCGGGAGCGCGTGGAGCTTCCCGAGGGGCCCGGAAGCATTCGCTTCGAGGTCGGCGACATGACCGACGTGGCGCTCGGCCGCTTCGACTGGATCGTCGCGATGGACTCGCTGATCCACTACGAGGCGGACGACCTCGAGGACCTCATCGTGCGCCTCGCGGTGCGCGCCGAGCGCGGCTTCGCCTTCACCTTCGCGCCGCGGACGCCGCTCCTCGCCGCCATGCACACGGTGGGCAAGGCCTTCCCGCGCGGCAACCGGAGCCCGGACATCGTGCCCATCTCGCCGAAGGGCATCCGGAAGCGCCTCGAGGCACGCGAGGACCTCGCGCTCTCGCTCGGGCGCTCGGAGCGCATCGAGAGCGGCTTCTACACCTCGCAGACGCTGGAGCTGGTGCGCCCATGAGCGACGAGCGGCCGCGATCGATGGTGGAGCTCTGGCGGAGCCTCGGCCCGAAGGCGTTGCCCTTCGCCGACGCGGCGTCCGACGCGCTTCCCCTCGGCCGGCTGCTCCGTCTCTCGCTCTTCCAGGTCTCCGTCGGCCTGGTCCTCGTGCTCCTCAACGGGACCATCAACCGCGTCATGATTGTCGAGCTCGGCATCCCCGCGTGGATGGTGGCCGGGCTCGTCGCGCTCCCGATCCTCTTTGCGCCGGCGCGGGCGCTCATCGGCTACCGCTCGGACGCCTACCGCTCGGCCCTCGGCTGGCGCCGCGTGCCCTTCCTCTGGCTCGGCTCGCTCATCCAGTTCGGCGGCCTCGCGATCCTTCCCTTCGCGCTGATGCTGCTCAGCGGCGGCGCCTCGAACGCACCCGAGCACCTCGGCGAGATCGCGGCGGCGAGCGCGTTCCTGCTCATCGGCGTCGGCATGCACACGGTGCAGACGGCGGGCCTCGCGCTCGCGACGGACATCGCGCCGGAGGACACGCGACCCCGGGTCGTCGCGCTGCTCTACGTGATGCTCCTCGTCGGCATGGTGGGCGCGTCGCTCTTCTTCGGCGCCTTCCTGGACCCCTTCGGTTACGAGCGCCTTGTCCAGGTCATCCAGGGCGCCGCGGTCATCACGCTGCTCTGCAATCTCGTCGCGCTCTGGAAGCAGGAGCAGCGCGGCCAGTACCCGAAGGACGCGCCCAAGGAGCCGCCCTTCCGCGAGGCCTTGGGCGCGCTGCTCCGCGAACGGCGCACCTCACGCCTGCTCTGGGCCGTCGGCCTCGGCGGTGCCGGCTTCAGCATGCAGGACATCCTGCTCGAGCCCTACGGCGGCGAGATGCTCGGCATGAGCGTCGCGGGCACCACCGTGCTGACGGCGATGATGGCCGGCGGCACGCTCGTGGGCCTGTTCATCGCGTCCCGGCAGATCGGCAAGGGCATGGACGCGCATCGCCTCGCAGCCTTCGGTGTGCTCCTCGGCATCTTCGGCTTCTCGGCGGTCATCTTCGCCGCGCCGCTGCGCTCGGTGCTCCTCTTCCAAGCCGGCACCACCCTCATCGGCTTCGGCGGTGGCTGGTTCAGCGTCGGGACGCTCATCGCGTCCATGGCCGCCTCGGAAGGCGGAAAGAGCGGCGTGGTCATCGGCGCCTGGGGTGCCGTGCAGGCCACCGTCGCCGGCCTGGGCATCGCGCTCGGCGGCGCGCTCCGCGACGCCATCCAAACCCTCGCCGTCGGCGGCGAGCTGGGCCCGGGCCTCGCCGAGGCCTACGTGGGCTACAGCTTCGTCTACCACGTCGAGATTGCACTTCTTTTCGGGACCCTCGTGGCCATCGGGCCCCTCGTTCGTGCCGGCGAACGGGGTCCGACCCGCTTCGGTCTCGCCGAGCTCCCCGGCTGAGCTCATCGCGTCGAAACCCGAACCTCGAGAGCCGCTCACCATGATCACCGAACACATCGACTTCGCGCAGGTCGTTCTCTATCTCTTCTGGGCCTTCTTCATCGGACTCATCTACTGGATCCGAAAAGAGGACCGCCGGGAGGGCTACCCGCTCGAGGCGGACTCGCCGCGGCGCATCGGCCGGACCACGAACACGCTCTTCGCCAAGCCGAAGACCTACCTTCGCCCGGACGGCAGCACCTACACGGCGCCGAACTTCGACCGGGACGAGCGGGAGTTCCCCATCGAGCGCACGGCGCTGAGCAACGGCTCGCCGAGCGAGCCCGTGGGGGACCCCATGCTGGCCGCGGTGGGCCCGAGCGCCTTCGCGTCCCGCGAGGCACACGTGGAGCTGCTCATCGACGGACGCGACCAGATCGTGCCGATGCGCGTCGACGAGGGCTACGAGGTCGTCGGCGGCGGTGACGTACGCGGCTGGCCCATCGTGGGCGCCGACGGCGAGGTGGCCGGGACCATCAAGGACATCTGGGTCGACCGCGCGGACATGCTCGTGCGCTACCTCGAGTTCGAGCTCAACGAGGCCGCGGGCGGCGACCAGGCCGGGACGCGGCGTCTCGTCCCGATTCAGATGGGCCTCGTGCGCCGCGGGAGCCGGCGGCCGTGCTTCGAGGTCGAGGCCATGCGCCTGAACCAGTTCGTGCACGTGCCGACGCTCGGCGAGGCGGAGCGCGCCACCCTCGATGAGGAGGAGCGCATCGGTGCCTATTACGCCGGCGCGCGCCTCTACGCGACGCAGAAGATGCGGGAGCCCTTGGTGTGACGGACCATCCGGAGATCGAGCCCGTCCACGGGCTCCCGAAGCGCTTGCCGCCGGGCGAGGAGGTGCTCTGGCAGGGCCGTCCGAGCTGGCGCTCCCTGGCGCGGCAGGTCTTTCGCCTGCGCTGGCTGACCTTCTACTTCGCGCTCCTCGTGGTCGCGCGCATCGCCGTGGCGGTGAGCGAGAACCAGGGCGAGCTCGGAGGCCAGCACGTGGGGCATATGATCGTGCTCTTCGGCGGATGCCTCGCGCTCCTGTGCTTCATGGGCTGGCTCCAGGCGCAGGTCACCGTCTACACGATCACGAACCGGCGCATCGTGATGCGCATCGGCGTGGCGCTCTCGCTGCACCTGAACCTGCCCTTCAAGCGCCTCGCGGCGGCCGACCTGGTGCTCCGGAAGCCGAACGACGGCGACGTGGTGCTCCGGCTCTCCGCGCCGGAGCGGGTGCGGTGGATGGTGCTCTGGCCGCATGCGCGGGGCTTCGTGGCGGCGCGACCGGCGCTCCGCAGCCTTCGCGAGCCGGAGAAGGTGGCGGGCATTCTCAAGGACGCCGTCGCTGCCTGGGCCGAGCAGGACGTGGGCTCCATCGAGGTCACGCGGCGGCCGCAGGCGCCCTCGCCGGAGCGCACGCCGGTTTCCAGCGGGCTGCCCGCGGGCGGACAGCTCCACCCCGAGCTCGGAGGCTGAGCCATGGCGCATCACGACGAGATCATCGTTCCGAAGCCGGTGCTCATCGCGACGGGCGTCCTGATGCTCACGAGCCTGATCATCGCCGGCACGGCGCGGAGCGCGAACCTCGAGGCCGCCGCGCGCGAGCCGCTTCCCCGGCCGGAAACCGCCCTCCTCCTCACGTTCGGGGAGCAGGAGGACGGGAGCCTGACGGTGGAGCGCTCCGACGGCATGACGGTCACCGTCCCGGAGGAGAGCAAGGGCTTCGTCGGCGGCGTTCTCCGGACCTTCACGCGCGTCCGGCAGCGCGCCCATGAGGACGTGAACGCGCCCCTCGAGCTCGGCCTCTACGCGAGCGGCGCGCTCGTGCTCACGGACCCAGCGACCGGCGAGCGCGTTCCCCTCGACTCCTTCGGGCCCACCAACCGGCGGGCCTTCGCGCAGCTTCTCGCGCTGCCCGGTGTGCCGACGGCACCCGATCCGACGGCGCGGAACCACGAAACGGAGGCCACGCGATGAGCCGCTTCTTCCCGCACACCTTCGACGTGCCCTGCACGCTGCGCGTCGCCCACACCATGGACGAGTTCACGGCCAACGTGGAGCTCGACGGCGTCGACCCGGAGCCCGGCGACAGCGTGCTGGTGCACGGCAAGGCGCCCTCGCTCCGCTTCGGCGACGTCCTCGTCGAGCGTCGCCAGGCCACCGTGCGCCGCGCCGGTTGGCTCGAGCGCACGTGGACCCGTCTCACCGGAGACTTCGAATGCCTCGAGCTGCTCGAGGTCAGCTTCACGGACAGGAGAACGCTATGACAGCCGCGACGACCCCGCTGGCGGCGGCGCCGCCAAACGACACCACGCGCATGGCCGTGGAGACCACCGCGCTCAGCCCGCGCTTCTACACGACCGACGTGAAGGGCATGAACGCCCTCGACATCGAGAGCGTGCGCACGGAGTGGGATGCGCTCATGGCCGAGTTCGCGGCGGACAAGAACTTCGGTCACTTCAAGCGGAACGACGACTGGCAGGTCGACCCCGCGCTGCTCTCGGACGAGCTCCGAAAGGAGATGGTCGACTTCATGGTGAGCTCGCTGACCGCCGAGTTCTCCGGGTGCGTGCTCTACGCGGAGCTTCACAAGAAGGGCTTCAACCCGGACATGAAGATGCTCTTCAAGTATCTCGCGCGCGACGAGTCGCGGCACGCGGGGTTCATCAACGAGTGCCTTCGGGACTTCGACGTCCAGGTCGACATGAGCTTCCTCGTCAAGGAGAAGAAGTACACGCACTTCTCGCCCAAGTTCATCCTCTACGCCACCTACCTGAGCGAGAAGATCGGCTACGCGCGCTACATCCGCATCTACCGGCATCTCGAGCAGAACCCGGACCACCAGTTCCACCCGATCTTCCAGAAGTTCTTCCGGTGGTGCAACGACGAGTTCAAGCACGGGGAGGCGCTCGCGCTCATCCTTCGCGCGAACCCGAAGCTGCTACAGGGCCGCAACCGCCTCTGGATCCGCTTCTTCCAGCTCGCGGTCTTCGCGACGATGTACGTCCGGGACCACAGTCGCCCGGCCTTCCACGAGGGCCTCGGCATCGATCCCGAGGAGTACGGCATGGACGTCTTCCGCATCACGGCGGAGATCTCCAAGCAGGTCTTCCCGGACATTCTCGACGTCGACAACCCGAAGTTCCTCGAGGGGCTGCGGAAGCTTCATTCGCTGGCGCTGCGCATCGAGGAGACCTCGAAGAAGGGCTTCTTCGGGAAGCTCCGGGCGATTCCGCTGAAGCTCGGCGTCGCAGCCACCTTTCTCAAGCTCTACTTCCTGCCGACGAAATCCAACGCGCTTCCATCCGAGATCCGCACCGCGCCCGCCTGGTGAGAGCGGGACTGAAGGAACAGAGGACCGACGAGCGAGGGCCATGAACGAACACGTCGCAGCCGCACTTTTCGTGGTGGGAGCCTGGTGGTTGAGCACCGGGCTCGTGCTGCGTCTCGTGTGGCTCGGCGCGCGGACACACGCGCGTAGTCTCCTCGCGCTGAGCGTGCTCTCGCTCGGCGGCCTCGGCGCCATCGCGTGGTCGGCGCAGCAGGCCACGGTGACGGGCGCCTACGTGAGCTTCGCCGGCGCCCTGGTCGTGTGGGCGTGGCACGAGCTCACCTTCCTCCTCGGGGTGGTGACGGGGCCGCGGCACGCGCCCTGCCCCCCCGACGCGACGGGCTTTCGTCGCTTCCGGCTGGCGGCGGCGACGTTGATTCACCATGAGCTGCTGCTGGCGGCGAGCGCGGGCGGCTTGGTCGCGGCCACCTGGGGCGCCCCGAACCAGGTCGCGGCGCAGACCTTCGTGGCGCTCTGGGCGCTTCGCCTCTCGGCGAAGCTCAACGTCTTCCTCGGCGTGCGCAGCTTCGCGGACGAGCTGGTGCCCGAGCGGCTCCGCTATCTCCTCGGGTACTTCCGCCGCGACCGGCTGAGCCCGCTCATGCCCGCGTCCTTCGTGCTGGCGGGCGGCTTCGCCGGGCTCGCCTTCCGCGAGGCCTTCGCGTCGGACGCGAGCCCCTTCGTCGCGGCGGGGCAGACGATGGTCGCGTCGCTGATTCTGCTCGGGCTTCTCGAGCACCTCTTCCTGACGCTCCCGCTCCCCGACGCGGCGCTCTGGCGCTGGGCGGTGAACGAGCGCGAACGGCCGCCGCTGGGGTCCACGTTGCAGGAGGACAGGCCATGAGCTCCTGGTACGCGGCGAAGCCCCCTGATCGGGGACCATTCGAGCCTTTCGGGCCCCGAAGCGTCCCCAGTCTGGGAGATTTCTTCGTCAAAACCTTCGAACTAACCTTGGCTCCTTCGATGAATTCCGGGTTTGGAGACCCGGGATGGGGGAGGCCATGGGCCAGCGCGCGATGGGATTGCGAAACAGAGGGGTGGCTGCCTTTGGAGGCCCCGCGGGGGCCCGGAGCGGCCTATGGGGGACGCTCCGGCGCCCCGGCCTGGGGGATGAGCTCATGAGCACCATCGAGGCTCAGATCATCCCGCGGCTGATGCTCGCGCACCGTACGGGCGACGAGCCGCTGAACGGGGCCACACCGGCGAACGACGCGCGGCTGCCGCCGACGGACGCCGAGGTAACGCGCTGTGCACAGCTCGCGGTCTCCCAGGACACGACGGCGCTCCGTGAGCTCTTCGCGACGCTCGTGAGCCAGGGCCTCACGCAGGAGTCCTTGCTGCTTCACCTCGTCGCACCCGCGGCGCGGATGCTCGGCGATCAGTGGCTGGAGGATACGCGGAGCTTCGTGGACGTGACGGTCGGCCTCGGCACGCTCCAGCGCAGCGTCACCCAGCTCTGCCGCCACAGCGAGCCGCCCGGCCACCGTGGCCTCGTGATCCTGCTAGCCGCGCCGGGCGAGCAGCACACGCTCGGCGTGCACGTGGTGGCCGAGATCCTCCGCCGCGAGGGCTGGGGCGCTCAGGTCGAGACCGGCGTCGACGCCAGCGGCCTCGCCGACCTCGTCGCCAACGAATACGTCGAGATGGTCGGGCTGAGCATCAGCCACGCCGATCTCATCCCCACCCTCGCGCCGGTGCTCGAGACCGCGCGCGAGGCCTCGCTGAATCGCAACCTCCGCTTCATCGTCGGAGGCTGTGAGGATCTCGCCGCTCACGCCGAGTCCCTCGGCGTGACCTATTGCCGGTGCGCAGAAGACGCGCTGGCGCAGCTTCCGAAGAAGCCACGGTTGGTGCGCTGACTTCTCGGGCGCCCTGACCACCTGTTCCGCCCTGACAACCGTCCACGCTGATGGAGACCTTTCGTGGAGCCCGGTAGCAACGACGTACCCAACCTCCTCGCCGACGCCTGGCCCGTGGCGTCGCGGGTCGTGGCGTCGTCCGCCGACGTGGCTTTCATCGTGGACCGCGCAGGCCTCATCGAGGACGTCTGGGTCGGTCCCACGCTCCGCACGGAGGCCTCCTGGGACTCGCTCGCCGGCCGGCGCTGGAGCGAGACCGTGCTCCGGGACAGTACGCGCAAGGCCGAGCAGCTCCTGAAGGACGCCTTCGACGGGCACACCGTGCAGCCACGCGAAATCAACCTGCGCGTCGGCGCGGGGGCCGAGTTCCCGCTGCGCTGCAGCGGCGCGAAGATCGACGACGAGCGCGTGGTGGTGCCCGCCTCGGACCTCCGGCCGCTGGCGGAGCTGCAGCAGCGCCTCGTGAGCGCGCAGCAGGCCATGGACCTCGAGTACCGGCGGCTCCGCCAGGCGGACACGCGCTACCGCGTGCTCTTCCACGTCTGCGCGGAGGGTGTGCTCGTGGTGCGCGGCGAAGATCGCGTGGTGGTCGAGGCCAACCCGGCCGCCGCCTCGCTCCTCGGGAAATCCGCCGACGCGATTCAGGGCAAGGGCCTGCACACGCTCTTCGCGTCGAGCTCGCGCGACCGGCTCTCCTCCTTCCTCGGGGCCGTCGAAGCCGGCGCGGACGTCAACGTGGAGCTCACGCCGCGCTCGAGCGAGCTGCCGCTGAGCGTGGGGGCGTCGACCTTCCGGCAGTCGGGCACGGTGCTGCTGCTCGTGCGGCTGTGGCCCTCGGGGGCTCTGGCGGCGAAGGACCATGGGGACGGCCGCCTGCTCAAGGCCCTAGAGTCCCTGCCGGACGGCTTCGTGGTCACGGGGGAGGACCTCCGCATCCTCAACGCGAACCCCGCCTTCTGTGACCTGGTCCAGCGCGCCGACGAGGCGCAGGTCGTGGGCCGGACCCTCGACGACTGGCTGGGACGGCCCGGCGTGGACCTCAACATCATCGTCGCGAACCTCCGCGAGCACGGCGTGGTCCGGGACTTCGCGACGATCGTTCGCGGCGACTTCGGCCAGGAGCAAGAGGCCATCGTCACGGCCGTCGCCGCGAACGAAGGCGACACGCAGACCTACGGCTTCACCATTCGCCCGGTCTCGTCGCGCGTGGCCGAGCCGCCGACCTCGACCTTCCTTCCCCGCTCCGTCGAGCAGCTCCGCGGCCTCGTGGGCCGGGTCTCCCTCAAGGAGATCGTGAAGGAGTCGGCGGACCTCATCGAGCGCCTCTGCATCGAGGCGGCCCTCGACGTGAGCAGCAACAACCGCGCGGCCGCCGCCCAGCTCCTCGGCCTGAGCCGCCAGAGCCTCTACTCGAAGCTCCGCCGCCACGGCATCGGCGACCCGAGCCCCTCGAGCTAGCTCACGAATTCGCGCGGCGAGCCCCCTTCGAGTCGGACGCGAAGGCGTTGGGCGCTTCCATGGGCGGCGCCGCGCGGCCGTAAGGACCCATCGGTCTGGTAGTCTCTTGGCATGCGGGCAGGGTTCCTTTGCGTCACCGTCCTGATCGGCGTTGGCGCCGCGGCCTGCACGGCGGCGGTCGTGTCCGGGCCGCTGGGACCCGAGGAGACGGCGCGGACGGCGGCGGGGGTGCGTTTGCGTCCGCTCGCGTGGGTGCCGGCGGACGGAACGTCGGTCGTCGCGCCGCGACTCTTCGATGACCCGCAGCTCGCGCGCTGCGCGCTTACGGAGCTGACCGAAGATGGCCGTGGGCGCTGCATGCCAGGCGGGTACGGGGGTGCGTACCTGCTGAGCACCGACGGCGGGCCCCCCTTCGTCGACGCCGAGTGCTCGACGGCGGCGGTCTATCCCGCGCCGTGTGCGACGGGTCCGGTGTTCATTCGCGATGCAGTCCGCGACGCGGGCGCGAACGCGCGGCTCGAACGCGCGTTTCGCTTCACGGACCGGCCCGTCGACGTGAGCGGTCCCGTCTACGACCACGCCATCGGCGGAGACGACGCCGGCCGGTGCCTACCTCTTTCCGACCGCATTCGCGCCTACGAGGCGACGTTCTTCGGCGCCGCGCACGTGGCCGCCGAGCTCGTCGCCGAAGCCGAGATGGTGGCCGTCGAGGGCCGCGAGGAGAGCGACCTCGGCGGGGGCCTCCGCGACGTCACGCGCCGCTGGGAGGACGGGACCGTCGAGCGCTTCCGGGAGCTCACGATTCCCTGCTTCGCCGCGTCGACGGTCGACGGCGCGCTCCGCTGCGTTCCGGCCCTGGCCGCGACGACCTCGACGCTCGCCTTCGCAGACGCCGCGTGCGAGACGCTGATCTGGCGGTCGAGAGAACCCCTCGATGCGGGGGCCGATCCGGTCCTGCTGCGCGTGGGCCTCTCGACACCGGCAGGCGACATCCGCGCGACGGTCGGCGCGACCGAGGCGTTTGCCGAGACCTACCGCCTCCGCGGCGAGGATTGCGAGCCCGCGGGACCTGCGACGGCCGTGCGGCTCTCGGCACCCCTTCCGCTGGACTCGTTCATGGCCCTCGAGCGACGTGCCGTGGGCTCCGGTCGCCTCCGGCCGGTGCGTCTCCTCGATGCCGACGGCCGCGCGTGGCCCGTGGCCGCGAGTGACCGCTCACTCGGCAGCGAACATCTCGGAGGCGAGCTTGGCTTCCGGCCCACCTACCGGGACGGTGAGCGGGACGAGGACTGCCTGCCCGGGGCGACGGCCGAGATCGTCCGCTGCGTGCCGCTCCGAACGCTGCGCCACGACGTCTCCTTCGAGCCCACGACGGGGATCTTCCTCGACTCGGAGTGCACGGAGCAGGTGCGCTGGGCCGCCGGCGCTCTTCGCGAAGAGGTGGCGTACGTGGCGGAGTGGGGCTTCATCGGCGAGGGCTGCGACCGACGGCAGACCGTCTTGCACCTCCGGGAAGCGGGAGCGCCGCTGCCCGCCGAGACGCCGCTCTTCCGGCTCCACGACGGAACGTGCTCGCCCTGGGAAGCCTCGCACGAACACGCCCGCGCGTACCGGGTGAACGGTCCCGAGGTCGACCTCCGCGCCTTGGCGGCCTTCAGGGCGAGCCCCTACGACCCGTAGGCGCTGGAGCCGGAAGCGGGCACCCCAAAGGCACCGCCCGGTGCCTGAGTCGGTCGGATGCCCTGCGTCAGATGCGGAAGGCGCCCACGGCGGCCTCGCAGCCCTCCCAGTGGATGCGGAGGTTCTCCGGGTCAGCGAGGTAGTCCTCGGGCTCGAGGCGGTCGGGGAAACCGGTCCACTCCTCCGGGCCGAAGAAGTCGCCCCCCTTGGCCTCGGGGTCGGCGCAGCCGCGCAGGATCCCGAGCGCACCGTCTTCTGCCGACTGCGCGCTCTGCATGAGCGGGCTGTCGGACTCCATGCCGCCCGTCGCCGACGTGGTCGACTGCAGGCTCGTCAGCGCGAGGCCCGGATGCGCGAGGAGCGCCTTCAGGTTCGCCAGGCCCGCGGCGTCGAAGCGACTCTGAAGATCGTAGGTGAACGCGCAGTTGGCGAGCTTGGTCTGGTGGTAGCGCGCCCAGCGCGGCCCGCCGAAGCCGGCGTTCTCCTCCTCGGTGCCGTCGCCGCCGAGGTTGCCGCCGCGCTTCTCGAAGTACTGCGCCTCCAGCGGCCCGCCTCGCCGAGCGTTCGACGAGTGGTTCACGATGCGCCCGTCCTCGCTCTTCCGGAGCAGCGGGAAGAGCTCCTTCGTGAGCAGGAAGTGCGAGAGCACGTTGGTCTGCATCTGCACGTCGTAGCCGTCGCGCGTGGCCTGGTCGGGGAGCGCCATGACGCCGGCGTTGTTGCAGAGCACGTCGAGGCGATCCGTGGCGGCGAGTACGGCCTTCGCGGCCTCGCGAACGCTCGCGAAGCTCTGCAGGTCGCAGGCGATGGGCTCGAAGCGCCCGCTGGGGACCTCCTCGCGGAGACGCTCGAGCGCCGCGGCCGCGCGGGGGCTCTCGCGGTTGAGGAGGAAGACGCGGGCCCCGAGGCGCGCGAGCTCGCGGGCGCAGACGTAGCCCGTACCGCTCGTCGTACCGGTGATGGCGACGACCTGGCCGGACATGTCGCGGGTGTGCTCCTCGAGGAGCGTCTGGAGATGCTGGGTGGTGATGGTCATGGGGGACTCCTTCGCCGCGGCATGGGCTCCACGACGGTGCATGCACTCTGGGCAGTCCCCGCGGCGCGCGCTTGCCCCTTCCTCTCGGCGTCCTGCCCGATTCTCTCTCGCGTGCGAAGATCGGCTACGCCTCGCCCTTCGACCGGCTACCTTCGGTCGCATGAGCATCCAAGAGCTCGCGCGCCGCGTGGACGCCCATCACCGGAGCCAGGCTGGCTCTTCGGCGGGTAGCATGCCCGATCCGAAGCCCGTCCCGGGACTCAGCTTCTACCGACGCAGTGCACCGACCGAGTTCGAGGCCTTCGTCTACGACCCTCTCATGTGCCTGATTCTGCAGGGCGCGAAGGAGACCTCGGTCGGTCACCGGATGGTCCGCGCCGCCGCCGGCGAGCACATTTTGGTGAGCCACGACCTCCCCGTGGTGGCGCGCATCACCGAAGCGAGCGAGGCGGAGCCCTACATCGCGCTCATCGTGCGCCTGGACCTCGGAGAGCTGCGAAGCCTCCACGACGAGGTCGGCGAGACCCACGAGCCCCAGGACCCCAGCGCCTACGCCGTCGCTCCGGTGAGCGACGCGCTCCTCGCGGTGCTCACGCGCTACGTCGCGCTCTTGGACGAGCCGGAGGCCGCACCCGTGCTGGCGCCGCTGATCCGCCGCGAGCTCTCCTACCGGCTGCTGCACGAGGGCAGCGGCACGATGCTCCGCACGCTTCTTCACCGTGACAGCCACGCCAGCCGCATCGGGCGCGCCATCGAACGGCTCCGGCAGAGCTATCGCGAACGCCTCGAGGTGCCGCAGCTCGCCCGGAGCGTTGGCATGAGCACCTCGGCCTTCCACAAGCACTTCAAGCGGGTCACGGCGACGACGCCGCTCCAGTACATGAAGGACCTCCGGCTCACCGAAGCACGGCGCCTGCTCACGAGCGAGGCGCACTCCGTGTCGACGGCGGCCTTCGAGGTCGGCTACGAGAGCGCGACGCAGTTCAGTCGCGAGTTCTCGCGGAAGTTCGGCGCGCCGCCGAGCGCGTACCGGGCGCCCGCGCTGGCCAGCTAGGACGTCAGGACAGAGATCCGGTCCGGACTTCTGACCGGCCGTCGTAGCCCCTAAGGAAAACGCCCCCGCAGGTGAACCGGCGGAGGCGTCTTCGCGTGTGGCGCGCTCGCGCGCGCGAGTCGGCGTTCAGTTGTTCGGCAAAGCGCTGTTCGCAGACGCCGTCGGAGCCCCCTCGCCCGGCTGACCCATCCAGTTGTACCGGTCGGTGCTCAGCAGGGTGAAGTGAATCACGAAGGCGAGGGCGAAGAGGAAGAGGTGAAGGCCGACGAAAGCCTGACGCGGGTCGAAAACCAGCCAGATCCTATGCATGTCGACTATCCCCTCAGCTCAGCAACGTCTGAGCCGTGTTGGTCACGGTCTCGAGAAGGCCAAAGTTACCCGGATCGTTCGCGAACCAGGGCTGCCAGGCCCAAACGAAGTAGTGAGCTGCGATCGCGAAGATGATGTAGATGATCGTTCCGCGGATCATCCACTTGTTGAACTCGATCGCTTCTTCTTCCGTGAGCCCCGTCATGGAGCCCTGTCTATCTGCCATCGGTCGGTGACCTCCTCTCGTTTCACTCGAAAGCGCGCGCGATTCAGTTCACGCGGCTCGAACCGGCTCCACGGAAGGTCCGGTTTCGTCCGTCACCGCCGCCGGCGGCGAGCACCTCGTCTCGGGTGACACGCACGGCGCCACGATCTCGCGCCGCCTTCTCCGCCAGATCACGGAGCCGCTTGGCCGCACTGATGCGCGCGACGACGGGGACCGTGGCCACGGCGTGGTCGAGGGCAGCCTCGGCTTCCTCCTCCCAGGTGAGCGGCGCATCGAGGCGGGTCGGCGTGGCCTCCACGCGATCGAGCTCGGTGCCGAGCGGGAGAATGTGAAAGAGGGCGTCGAAGAGCGAGTTGCACACCTCCTGGAGGAGGTAGGACGCGCCGCCGTAGCCCATGAAGGGCGTGCCCGTGTGCCGCCGAATGGCCGTGCCCGGGAAGGACGCCGGTACGTAGGAGCCGCGGCCACCGGCCTCGGCCAGGTACATGCGCTCGTTGTACGAGCCGAAGAGCACCAGCGGCGGGCTCTCGTGGATCTTCTGGCGGATGTCGGCGTTGTCGGTCTTCGCCCCGGGCAGCCGCGGTACGGCGAAGCTGCACGGCAGACCCAGCTCGTCCTCGAGAAACGCGCGCAGTCCCCGCGTGTAGGTCTCGTTCGCCACGACACCGAAGGACGCCGTGCCGAAGAAGTCCTGAGTGACGGAACGCCAGAGATCCCACATGGGCTTGAGGGTCGTGTGCTTCTCCTTTTCGATGAAGGGCTCGGGGTCGAGCCCCGTCAGCTCGCCGAGCTTGCGGAGAAACTTCGTGGTCGAATGGAGCCCGATGGGCGCCTGGAGATAGGGCCGGTCGAGCTCCTCGCAGAGGAGTCGCCCAAACTCCCGGTACATCACGACATTGACGTCGGCATTCGAGAGTTTCGACACGTCGGCGAGGTGCGTCCCGAGAGGGAAGACCATGTTGATCTCGGCGCCGATGCCCTCCACCAGGCGACGGATCTCGGCGAGGTCCGACCAGGTGTTGAACATGCCGTAGCTCGGTCCGATGAGATTGACCCTGGGCGCCTCGCCTTCCTTCTTCTTGCGCTTTCGCGGCCCCTTCTTCGGCCCGTAGTGCTTCCAGAGCCAGAGCATGGCCCGGGCGGCGCTCTGCCACTGGTGCTCGTCGATGGTGCGCGGGAGGAAGCGCTGGATGCCCGTGCCTTCGGGCGTCACGCCGCCGCCGATCATCTCGGCGATGGAGCCCGTCACGACGACGCTCGGGAGCGCCGGGTCGAGCGTGGCATGGGCGCGCTTCATGGCGCCCTCGGTGCCCTTCTGGCCGAGCTCCTCCTCGGCGAGGCCCGTCACGACGATGGGCAGCTCGTGGGGCGGCAACCCGTCCGTGTAGTGGAGCACGGAGGTGACGGGCAGGTTCTCGCAGCCGACGGGGCCATCGATGATGACCTGGAGCCCCTTCACCGCCGTGAAGACGTAGACGGAGCCCCAGTAGCCACCGGCGCGGTCGTGGTCGAGGACGAGCATCAGAAACCCCGCTCCGCCGGCGGCGCGGCGACGCCCTTGTCGGTCTTCTTCTGGCGCTTGCGGAGCTGCACCAGGCGCTTCTGCCGGAACTCGGGCCGGAGCTTGGGCGTGTCTTCCCAGATGCCCGCGGTGTCTCCGGTGCCGACGCCTTCGAAGAAGGCCTTCATGGCGTCGAAGCGCTCCTTGTTCGCCATGGCCGCGTTGGCGACCTGCGCGAGCGCGCCGGCGCCGGCGGGACCCATCAGCGGCCGCGCGCTGATCAGGTTCGTGAAGTAGAGGGCCGGGATGGCCTTCTCCTTGGCGTGCTGCACTACCGGCGTGGTCCCGATGGCAAGGTCCGGCTCGTACTCGTCGACGGCCGCGATGTCCTGCTCGAGGCTCGCCCGGAACTGCACCGGAATGCCGCGCGCTTCGAGCCACTCGCGGTCCGGCGCGGACCAGGGTGTCTTGGGGCACGCGCTCCCCACGTAGCGGACGTCGGCGCCGCTCTCGACGAGGAGCCGGGCGACCAGGAGCTCCGAGCCCTCGTAGCCGCTGACGGTCACGCGGCCCTTGATGGGCGCCCCGGCCAGGGCGCCGCGCGTGGCGGCGACGAGGCCGTTCTTGACGCCGTCGACCTTCGCCTGGGGCACGCCGCAGGCGTCACCGATGGCGTCGAGCCACGCGGCGGTACCCTCGGCGCCGACGGGCGCGGAGCCGACCACCTTGCGCCCCGCTGCCTGAAGCTCGCGAATGGACGCCGTGTAGAAGGGGTGAATCGCGGCCACGGCCGCGCAGTCGAGAGCCTGGTAGAGCTCGCGCCACTCGCGGGTCGGCACCGCAGGGCCCGCCGCGAGCCCGAGCGGCTCGAGCATGCGCCCGAGGATCACCGGGTCCGCCGGGAACATCTCCCCGAGCAGCGTCACCGTCGGCCGGTCTTCGCGACCCTTGCGCGGCGCCAGCACCGGCCCGGCCTCGGCTTCCTTGCGCGCGTAGGCCAGCATGGCGCCGGCGAGCACGTCCTTCGCCTCCGCGTGCGTCGGCACGCCGAAGCCCGGCACGTCGATGCCGATGATGCGCACGCCGTCGATCACGTCCGGCAGGAGGCGCAACGGGACGCCGCTGGCCGTGGGTACGCAGAGGTTGATGACCACGACGGCGTCGACCTCGCCGGGATCGGCGAGCTGATGCACGGCGTCTCGGAGGTCCTCGAAGAGCTTGCCCGTGACGAGCGTCTCCGAGTCGAAGGGCACGTAGCCGACGGTCCGGCGCGCGCCGTAGAAGTGCGACGTGAACGTCAGCCCATACACGCAGCATGCGCTTCCGCTGAGCACCGTGGCCGTCCGCCGCATGCGAAGGCCGACGCGGAGGGACCCGAAGGCCGGACACATGCTCTGCGGCTGGTCGTGCGGGCCCATGGGGTAGTCCGCCGCGTAGCGATCGAGCACCTCACCCTTGCCGGCCGCGGCCGCCTTGGCGCGCAGGTCGGCTTTGGAGCCGGTGCAGCTCGGGACGGCCTCGCCGGGCGGCGTCTGAGTGCCGGCGCTCACGTCACCCCCGCTCACGTCACACCCCCCGGTCGTAGATCACCTCGAGGGACTTCCGGCGCGCCTGCTGCGGGCCCGCGACGTCCTCGAGGGTGGCGGGCTCGAGCACCACGTCCCGGCCCACGTCGGAGCCATCGAAGAGCCCGAGGAGCTGGTCCTGGTCGAGGGGTGCGGGGCCGAGCGGCGGCGCCGTCGCGACGTTGTCGGCCAGCTCGGCGAAGAGCGATCCCCAGGGGCTCTCGGGACGGCCGATGATCTCGTACTTGGCACTCTTCCGGCGGATGTCGTCGTCCGCGGGGATGGCCGCGAGCACGGGGATGCCCACCTTGTCGGCGACGGCGCGCGCCTCGCCGGTACCGTCATCCTTGTTGATGACCGCACCCGCGACCCCGACGTGCCCGCCGAGCTTCCGGAAGTACTGCGCCGCCGAGCACACGTTGTTGGCGACGTAGAGCGACTGAAGATCGTTCGAGCAAACGACGATGACCTTCTGACACATGTCGCGAGCGCTCGGCAGGCCGCAGCCGCCGCAGACCACGTCCCCGAGGAAATCGAGGAGCACGTAGTCGAAGCCCCAGTCGTTGAAGCCGAGCTTCTCGAGGGTCTCGAAACCGTGAATGATGCCGCGCCCGCCGCAGCCCCGGCCGACCTCCGGGCCGCCGAGCTCCATGGCGAAGACGCCGTCGCGCTTGAAGCAGACGTCGCCGATGGTGACCTGGTCACCGGCGAGCTTCTTCTTGGCCGACGTGTCGATGATGGTCGGGCAGGCCTTGCCGCCGAAGAGGAGCGAGGTCGTGTCGCTCTTCGGGTCGCAGCCGATGAGAAGCACCTTCTTCCCCTGCTGCGCCATCATGTAGGACAGGTTCGAGAGCGTGAAGCTCTTGCCGATGCCGCCCTTGCCGTAGATCGCGATGATCTGCGTCTCCTTGGTGACCTCTTCCGTGGCGGGAGGAGGCGGCGCCTCGGCGGCCTCTTCGCGAAGTTTCTCCGCCATCTGCTGAAGCGGGCCAGAGTCGGAGTTGGAGCGTAGGTCGATCATGCGCAGCTTCTCCAGTCGAGAACCATCTTCAAACAGCCCGCGTCATTGAACGCGGTTTCATACGCTTCGGCGGCCTCGGCGTAGGGCCGCTCGTGGGAGATCAGTCCGCCGAGGTCGAGGCGTCCCTCGCCTACCAGGCCGAGCACGGCCTCCAGGTCCGCGGGCTGCCACTCGGCGGCGACGCGCATCGTCGCCTCCTTCATGAAGGCCAGCGGGAAGTCGAAGGAGAGCCGCTCCGAGTAGAAGCCCGCGAGGCAGAGCTCGCCGCCCTTGCGGAGCCGGTGGAGCAGAGGCTCGAGGAGGGAGGCGTCCCCGCTCACGTCGCAGATGGCCGCGTAGTCCCGCCGCGCGTCGTCGTCCGGGGAGACGACGCCATAGCCCTGGGCGCCGGCGAAGCGCGTGGGGTTCTTCTCCCAGACGACGGGGCTGCCGCCGAGGGCTAGCGCGACGCGCGCCAGGAGCCGGCCGAGCACGCCATGCCCGACGATGAGCTCCGGGAGAGGACCGCCCTCGAGGGCGTGCCGAGCCGTCGCGGCCAGCGCGAGAAGGACCGCTTCGTCGCCGTCGGTCGACGCGAGGGGAGGCGGCAGCTTCGCGGCGCGCGCCGCCGGAACCGTCAGGCAGGAGGCCGCGCCCCCGAAGAGACCGCGCACGTCGCCAAAGCAGCTCGCGCCCGGGACGAAGACGCGGTCACCCTCGGCGAAGCGCCCTTCCGCGTCGGGCTCACGCACCCGGCCCACCGTCTCGTAGCCGGGCACGAGGGGGTACGCGAGGCCCGGAAAGGGCGGCATCCGCCCCGTAAAGAGAAGGCGCTCGGTGCCGGTGCTGATGCCCGTGAACTCGACGTCGACGAGAAGGTCACCGGCACCCGCGACGTCCCGCGGCAGCGCGCGCAGCGAGAGCTCGCCGGGCGCCTCGAAGACGACGGCAACGCTCTCGGAAGCGCCCCGCCGGAGGCCGGAACGCGACGTGGACGCGGACGTGGACACGGTACGTCAATCTACATAGACGCACGTAAGCGTCAAGCTTAATTGACACTATGCCAGGACGGCGCAGGGGGGACTCCATCCGCGCCGGGGACGGCGCGTTGGTGACCGCGCGTGTGTCAGCCCGGCCCGCGTTCGCCGACGAGGAGCTCCGAGAATATCGGCCGGCGCGTCGGAAGACGACGGACGAAGCGGAAGCCGGCGCCCTCGAGGAGCGCTTGATTCTCCTTCGGCGTCCGTGGTCGTCCCTGTCCCATGGCGAGGAGATAGAACTGAAAGTATGCCCCTCCGACTCGAGAGCGATGGCGCGGGTGAGCCATCGGCTCGGCGAGCAGGAGGCGACCTCCGGGGCGAAGCGCGTCGTGGGCTGCGCGCAGTACGGCGCGGGCGGCCGCGTCGTCGTGGTCGTGGAGCACGCGGACGAGCGATACGGCGTCGACGGGACCCGGGAGCGCCGTCTCGAAGAGGTCCCCGCCCGTCACGGTGATGCGACCGAGGCCACGCTCTCTCAGCCGCGTCTCGGCCCGCGCGGCGACCGCCGGCAGATCGAAGAGCCCCAGCGTCAGCTCGGGTGCGCGTGCGGCGAGCGCCTCGACGAAGACACCCTCCCCACCGCCCACGTCGAGGAGGCTCCGGACGTCTCCGAGCGGCGCCGCCTCGAGCACGTCCTCCGCGATGAGCGTCAGCGAGCGCCCCATCAGCGCCGAGTAGGCCTCGGCCTCCGGGCTCGCCGGCCCCGCATAGCTCCAGAAGCTCGAGAGCCGAGTCGCGGGGGCGTCCCCACGAAGCAGCGCCACCGGCTCGGCGAGGTCCGCATAGACGAGCGCGTGGTGCGCGACCATCGCCTTCACGGCCGGGTTGCCCAGGTAGGAGGCGCCATGGATGCCGACGCCGAAGCGGCCGTCGCTCCGAGCCTCGACGAGCCCGAGGGATGCCGCCGCGCGGAGCAAGCGCGCGGCGGCAGCCGGCGCGATGCCCACGGCGCGCGCCAGCTCTTCGGGTCGCTGCGGACCCTCGGCGAGCCGCTCGAGGACCTCGAGCTCGACGCAGGCGCGGAGCACCTGCGAGTAGACGAAGCCCGCCGAGAGATCGAAGAGCGCGCGGGCTCGGCGCCGCGCCACCAGACGCGTGAAGGGAAAACGTGCGGCCCAGCGCTGGAAGCGCGGGCTCGAGAGGATGCCGATGCGAAGCGCGTGGGCGGCGTCGACGGCCCGACGAAGAAGGGTCGGGACGCCGCTCGCGCTCACGCCGCCGCGTGCTGGAGGCTCGCCGGGACGAGACGCTCGGCGATCTTCACGACGAGGTCCCGGAGCGCGTCCTGGCCCTCGCAGGCCGGCACGGCCTCGACCGCCTCCGCCACGAGGTCCTGGAGCCGGGCCAGCGCGCCGGCCGTACCGAGGCGCGTGACGGCGCTGGGCCGGTCGTTGCGCACGTCGCACTGCGTGGGCTTGCCGGCGCTCTCCGCCGTCGCGTGCGCGTCGCAGAGGTCGTCGGCCACCTGGTAGGCCTCGCCGAGGCGCATGCCCACATGGGTCCAGGGCTGCGGGTCCGCCCCCGCGGCGAGCGCGCCACCCCGCGTCGCCGCGACGAAGAGGGCGCCCGTCTTGGCACGGTGATAGCGCGCCACGTCCACCTCGGGCTCGCTCTCCCAGGCCTGACCGGCGACAAGGCCCCTGGCGGGCCCGGCGGCTTCCGCGAGGAGGGTCATGAGCGCCGGCAGGCGCTCGGGTGCGAGATGCCCCGAGCGCGCGACGGTCTCGAAGGCGAGGAGGATGAGCGCGTCGCCGGCGAGGACCGCGAGGGGCTCCCCGAAGGCCTTGTGCACGCTCGGACGGCCCCGGCGAAGGTCGGCGTCGTCGAAGCAGGGCAGGTCGTCGTGCACGAGAGAGGCGCAGTGAAGCAGCTCGAGCGCGCACCCCGTGGCGAGCGCGAGGCCCGGCGGATGGCCGCCGCACGCGCCGGACACGGCCAGCGCGAGGCGCGGACGGACGCGGGCACCCCCGGGAAAGACGGCGTGGTGCAGCGCGGCCCGGAGGCGCGGCGGCGCGTCTCGGTCGACACCCTCGAGGGCGGCTTGCAGCGAAGCTTCAATGCGGGTCTTCATCGCGTTCATGTCTCTCGGCGCGGCTGATCGGACCGCCCGAAGCCCAGAGGCGACAATGTCGCCTGACAGGTGCGGGTGTCAAGTCAGCTTTACGCATTCCTCGTGCCCACCCGGAGTCGAGGTTTAGGCGACGCGATTACGCCCAAAGGCTGAACAAAGCCCGCGTGACGTGGGGCACGAGGCGTGGCCACGAAGGCCCGAGCGGTCTGGACGCCGGGGTCGAGGCGGACGTAGGGTGCGGCGCCGTCGTGTGACCCGGAAGGCTCGCCTCGCGGCCCGATCCTGACCGAAACCGCTTCCTTTTCTTCGAGAACCAGCGAAGGCCCCTGCGATGAAGCTCGAGCGCGTGCACGTCCGCGAGTTCAAGTCCATTTGGGACTCGGACCCCTTCACCCTCGGCAAGGTGACCTGCCTGGTGGGCAAGAACGAGGCGGGCAAGACCTGCCTGCTCCAGGCCCTCTACAAGCTGAACCCGATCGTACCCGCAGATGGGGACTTCGACCCGGTCGAGGACTACCCCCGCGCCGCCGCGGAGGACTACCTTCAGGAGGTCGAGGACGGCACGCGCGAGCACGCGACCGTGATCGAGGCGAGCTTCGCCCTCGACGAAGGCGAGCTCGCAGCCATCGAAGAGGCCTTCGGACCGGGCGTGCTCACCGAGCCCGCGGTGCTCATCTCCAAGGGCTACCTCGCGAGCGACAAGGGCCGGAACCAGCGCTTCATCAAGGTGCCGGTGGACGCGGAGGCCTTCGACCGGAACCTCCTCGTGCGTACCGGCGTGCCCGCGGCGCTCGCGCACGAATGCGCGCCCTACCTCCCGGACCCGCTCGCGCTGCGGGACTTCCTGGAGGGCCGCGAGGAGACGGAGCTCGTTCGCCTTCGCGACGCGCTCGACGAGGTTCTCGCGCACGGCAGCCTCTCCATGCACGTCTGGAACACGACGCTCCGCAAGGGCCTGCCCAAGTTCCTCTACTTCGACAGCTACTACCAGATGACGGGGCGGGCGAACCTCGAGGCGCTCAAGGCACGCCGGGACGCCGAAGCGCTCCTGCCCTCGGACCTGCCGCTCCTCGGCCTCCTCGAGCTCGCGCGCCTCGACCTCGACAAGCTTCTCGGAAGCAAGCGCACGCGCGGGCTCAAGAACGCGCTCCAGAGCGCGAGCAACCGGCTGAGCCGCCAGCTCCTCACCTACTGGTCGCAGAACCAGGACCTCCGCATGAACTTCGACGTGCGTCCCGCGCAGGACGACGACCCGGAGGGAATGCGCGACGGCACCAACCTCTGGGGCGAGGTCTACGACGCCAAGCACATGGTCTCGACGGGCCTCGGCGACCGCTCGACGGGCTTCGTCTGGTTCTTCTCCTTCCTCGCCTGGTACTCCGCCGAGAAGGGCAAGGAGCAGCCGCTCGTCCTGCTCCTCGACGAGCCCGGGCTCTCGCTCCACGCCAGGGCCCAGCGCGACTTGCTCCGCTATTTCGACCAGGAGGTCGCGAGCAACCCGGAGCACCAGCTCGTCTACACGACGCACTCGCCCTTCATGATCGAGGCGACGCGCTTCGACCGCGTGCGCATCGTGCAGGACCTCGTGCCCGACGAGGACGCGGAGGACTACGACGCCATCGAGGGCACGAAGGTCTTCACGGACGTGAGCGCCGCCGAGGAGGACACGCTCTTCCCGCTCACCGGCGCGCTGGCGCTCGAGATCCAGCAGAACCTCGCCGCGGGGCCGGCGAGCCTGCTCCTCGAGGGCACGGCGGACCTCGTCATCGTGGAGGCCATGTCGAGCGCGCTGAAGGCGGCGCGGCGCGCCGGCCTCGACCCGCGCTGGCGCCTCGTGCCCATGGGCGGCGCGACGCGGCTGGCCGCCTACGTGGCGCTCTCCGGGCTCCAGCCCTCGCATCCCTTCGCGGTGCTCGCGGATCTTCGCCTCGCGGACCCGACGATGATCGAGGGGCTCGAGAAGCGTCACCTGCTCGTACGCAACCGGGCGACCTCCTACGCCGAGGCCATGGGCGTTCCGGAGGCGGACGCGGAAGACCTCCTCGGCGCCAAGACGACCGCCGCGCTCGTGAACGCGGCGCACGGCACAACGCTTCGGGCGACGGACCTCGAGGGAGGCCCGGTGCTCGGCAAGGTACGCGCTGCTCTCCCGGAGGGCGTCGAGCTCGATCGGGTGCGGGCCGCGGCGGGTCTCGCGACGGGCGCGGCAGCGCCGGACCCCGACGCGCTCGATCGCTTCGAGGCTCTCTTCCAGCGCCTCAACGCGCTGCTCGGCTGAGGACGCGGGGCCCGCGAGGGGCCCGGCGCCGACTAAGCGCCCCGCCGAGGCGGGAGGCGTCGGGTCAAAGGCGCCGGTTCAGGACCGGCGCGGCAAGGCTCGCGAAGCGGGGGCGGTCACCAGCGACGGCCGCCACCGCGGCCGCCACCACCACCACCGCCGCCGCCGCGACGGTCCTGCGCCTCGCTCACGCGAATGCTGCGGCCGTCGAGCGACGTGCCGTCCATGGCCTCGATGGCGCTCGAGCCCGCGTCGCCGTCCGCGAAGGTCACGAAGCCGAAGCCTCGGCTGCGCCCCGTGTCGCGGTCGGTGATGACCTTGGCTTCGATGATCTCACCGAAGCGCTCGAAAGCCTGCTGAAGGCCGGAATCCGTCGTGGCCCAGGCGAGGCCGCCCACGAAAAGCTTCTTGCTCATGTCTCTCTCAACTCGCTCTGTGCTCGCCGCCGTGGTTCGAGCGTCCCGGCACGTGCCGGACAGTCTCACGGTGGGGATTCGTCGCTATGAAGACGCCGAGTCGGCCGCGGGCCCGGCTGGCCCGACCCGCGAGGATGCGGGAGAGATCATGAAGGGCGTACCACTTACGCGGCACTTGTCGAGCGCTTGTCGAGCTTATGCCAGGGCAGTAGCCGCGACCGGGGACGGGGACTCGGGCGCTCGGCGCGCGATGCGGTGAATGCCGTAAGCGTGCAGCGCCGCGCCCACGACGACGGCCGCGTGGAAGAGCTCGTGAGGTCCGATGACGCCTCGGGCGAGCCACGGCGCCTCGAGGACCTCGACGATGGCGCCGGCCGTATAGACGAGCCCACCCAGAAGTACGGGGCGCGTGGCGTCCGCGCCGTGGAGGCGCCGGAGGCGAAAGAAGCTGACCATGCCGAGCCAGCCGAGGCCCACGTAGAGCCAGAGCCCGAGGGCCTCCGGGATGACGTCGAAGTAGACCGTCTTGAGGACGAGGCCCGCGATGGCACCGGCCCAGACGAGAGCCGTCATGCCGTAGCGCCATCCGCCCTCGAAGCCGACGAAGTGCACCGCCGTGATCGTGCCCGCGATCATCACCCAGATGGCCGCGTGGTCGAGGAGCTGGAGGACGTCGCGGGCGTGCGTGCCGCGCTCGAGGAGGTGGTAGGTCCCGCTCATCGAGAAGAGGAAGATGGAGCCCACGACGAAGACCGTCATGCCCGCGCGCGCCGCCGCGTCGCGACCGCTCCGCACGTAGCGAACGCCGAGCAGTAGCGCCGCGAGCGCCGCCCCCAGGTGCGTCCAGGACGCGACCGGATCGCAGAAGCCAGCGATGGAGACGATGGACGGGGGCACGACCTCAACCTGCCAGAAGAGTCAACGGCACGCGTCCGCGGGACGTGAAGGGCGCGTCATCGTTTCGTCATCCCGCGCGCGGCGGGCGGCGCTTCACGCCGCGGGAGGGCTCAGGCAGCGGCGCGGAGGCCCAGCATCGCGCGTGCCTCGTCGGCACTGGCGATCTCTCGGCCGGCGTTTCGGGCGCAGGTGGCGAGGGCTTCGATGAGCGGCCCGTTGCCGGACGTCCGGTCCCCGTCCGGCAGGTAGAAGGTGTCCTCGACGCCGGTGCGGAGCATGCCGCCGCGGTCGGCGGCGGCCTGGTGCACTTCCCAGATCTCCTGCCGCCCGATGAGCGTGCACTGCCAGGGCGCCTCGGGGTCTTTGTAGTCGAGCAGGAGGTCGAGGAGGCGCGCGTCGACGGGCATGCCCGACGCGACCCCCATGACGAAGTTGTAGTTGATCGTCTCCGTGAGCCCCGCTCCCGCGTAGAGCACGATGGAGCGCGCGATGCCCACGTCGAAGCACTCGAACTCCGGGCGCGCGCCCACGGCCTTCATGCCGGCGAGCATCTTCTCGATCTTCGCCACCGGGTTGTCGAAGAGCATCGGCGGCCACGCCCACGCGCCGTTCTTCCGGAGCTTGAGGTAGTTCAGGCTGCCGGCGTTGCAGGCGGCGATCTCGGGCGCGATGGCCTCGAGGCAGGCGAGCGGACCGGAGACGTCGGGCCCGACGACGCCCGTGGTCTGGTTGATGATCGCGCCGGGGCAGGCCTCGCGGATCGCGTCGCTCTGGGCCTTCGCGACCTGCGGGTCCCACGAGGGCATGTGACCCATGTTCGGGGCCTGCTGCCGAAAGTGGATGTGGAAGATGGAGGCGCCGGCGTTCCAGGCGTCCTTGGCCGAGGCGGCGATCTCCTCCGGCGTGACCGGGACCGGGTGCTGCTTCGGGTTGGTGAGCACGCCGTTGACGGCGCAGGTGAGGATCGCCTTGTCCATGGCCGGGGAGCCTAGCGGAGGTCAGGCGAGAAATGAATGGGCGTTCATTTCTTGCGTGGGCTCTTCGGGCTGGGCAGGGGCACGGGCACGGGCACGGGCAGGGGGTAGGACGCTTTGGGAAGCGTCCTACGGGGCGATGATCACCTTCCCCAGCACGGCGCGGGTGTCCATGGCGCGGAGGGCGTCGGGGACTTCGTCGAGGCCGTAACTCTTCGATACGTGGGGCTTCAGCTTGCCCTCGGCGTGGAGCCGGAAGATGGCCTCGAGGTTCGCGACGTGCCGGTCGGGATGGCGCATGGCCCAGGCGCCCCAGGCGACGCCGACGAGGGCGGCTTCCTTCAGCAGCGGGAGGTTGAGCGCGAGCTTCGGGATGGAGCCCGCGGCGAAGCCGATGACGAGGTGCCGCCCGCCCGGTCGGAGCGCGCGGAACGCGGGCTCCGCGTAGTCGCCGCCGACGGGGTCGTAGACGACGTCGACGCCGCCGAGCGCCTTGGCCGCCTTCTTGAGGTCGGCCTCCCGGTAGTTGATGCCGTGCGCCGCGCCGTGCTCCGCCGTGAGCGCGAGCTTCTCCGCGGTGGACGCGGCCGCGACCACCTCGGCGCCGAGCGCCGCGCCGATCTCGACGGCGGCCAGTCCAACGCCGCCGGCGGCGCCGAGCACGAGCAGGCGCTCCCCGGCGGCCAGGCGCCCCCGGTCGACGAGGCCGTGGTAGCTCGTGCCGTAGGTGAAGGCGAAGGAGCCGGCGACCTCGAGGCTCATGCCCTCGGGCACGGCCAGGAGCTGCGCCTGGCTCACGCAGACGTGCGTGGCGAAGCCTCCGAAGAAGTTGAGGGCCAGCACGCGGTCGCCCTCGGCGAAGCCGGTCACGCCCTCCCCCACGGCGTCGATCTCGCCGGCGACCTCGCCGCCCGGCGCGAAGGGAAGCGGAGGCCGCAGCTGGTAGAGGCCGCGGCTCATGAGCAGGTCCGGGAAGTTCACCCCGGCGGCGGCGACGCGGATGCGCACCTGACCCTTCTTGGGCGTGGGGTCGGGAAGCTCGCGCACCTCGATGGCGTCGGGGCCCTCGAGGGCGGTGATCATGGCTGCACGCATGGGGATCCTCCGGGCGCCGCCGGCGCCGGCCGGGAGCGTACGACGCGCTGCTCGCGCAGCGGCCCAGAAGTCCTGTCTGCCGTACTAATCTCCGCTCGATGCGCCGCCGCGGGGACATCGTCGGGGACCGCTACGTCATCCAGGACACGCTGGGCTCCGGCGGCATGGCGACCGTCTACCGCGCCGAGCACGTGCTCAGCCGCCGGCCCGTGGCGCTGAAGGTGATGCGCGAGGTGGTGACGAGCCCCGAGGCCGCCGTTCGCTTCCGGCGCGAGGCCAGCGCGGCGGCGCGCATCGGGCATCCCGGGCTCGTCGAGGTCTATGACGCGGGCGTCGACGCGGAGGATGGGACCTTCTTCCTGGCGATGGAGCTCCTCGAGGGCGAGGACCTCGGCCGGCGCCTGCGTCGCCCCGGCACGACCCGACGCGACGCGCTCCGCTTGGTGCATGCGCTCCTCGCTCCGCTGGTGGCCGCGCACGAAGCCGGCTTCGTTCACCGGGACCTCAAGCCCGAGAACGTGCTCGTCGGTCCCGGCGATGCCCTGAAGCTCCTCGACCTCGGGCTCGCGAAGCACCGGGACGCCAGGACGCTCACTGCCACCGGCAACGCGCTCGGCACGCCCTACTACATGGCGCCGGAGCAGTTCATGAGCAGCCGGGACGTCACCCCGGCGGCGGACGTCTGGGCCGTGGGCGTCGTGCTCTACGAGAGCGTGGCCGGGCGCCATCCCTTCGACGCGCCCACGCCGCAGGGCGTGCTGATCCGCGCGGCCACCGTGGCGCCCACGCCCCTGGCGGAGCTGACGCCGGAGCTGCCGCGGCTCACCGCGATCGTCGACGTCTGCCTGGCCCGAGACCCCGCCGCGCGACCCCACGCCGTCGCGCTGCAGCACGCGCTGGCCGAGCTCCTCGAGGCGGACGCTCCCGCGCTCGACGCGCCCGTCGGGATGCCGGCATCGCTCGACGGCGCGACCGTGGCAGCCGCACGGTCTGCTCCGCGGGCGGCCGATCGCGCGCCGGGCACGCGCGCCAGCGTGGACACCTCCACGTGGCCCCTTCACGTGGGTGAGGGCTATCGCTTCCGCGTCCCTCCCGGCTGGCGCGCGCGCGCCAGCCTCGTCCATCACGTGGCCGCCAAGTACGAAGGCCCCGACGCCCGCGAGGGTATGACGCCGCGCTGCGTGCTGAAGGTGGAGCCCTTCCCCGGCGGCGATACGCAGGCCTACGTCACCCTCGGCCTCGAGAACATGACGCACGTGGGGCGGCTCTATCAGAGCGTTGACGCGGAGCTCGGCGGCCGGCCGACCATCGAGCTCGACGCGGCCTTCCCGGACCAGGCGCCGCCCTACCGGACCGTGCGCCGCGCCGTGGTGGTCGACGGCGTCGGCTACGTCCTCATGTGCGACGGCCCGCCCGAGCGTTGGCACGAGTGGGTGCCCACCTTCCGCGCGCTGCTGAGCTCCTTCGCCTTCGACCCCGCACCGGGAACCAAATCGCCCTAGCGGGACGCCATAGCGGGACGCCCAAGCGTCCCGCTCGCCTGCCCCTGCCCATGCCCATGCCCGTGGTGCACGGCCCGACGCTCCGGACGAGCCCCCTCCGAGTCGCCAGCGATGTCGAACCTTCTTCGCGCGGGCAGGGGCACGGGCACGGGCGCCCAGTGGCCCCGAATTCTGCGGCTTTAGAATCACTTCGGATTCGGTGCGTCGGTCTTCAGGAGCTCGGATGGGGCTCGGAAAAGGACCTGACGCACGATGCACGCACGCCTCTGGATCGCCGCTGTCGCGGCTCTCGCCCTTACGGCCTTCGGGCCCACCTCGGTCGAGGCGCAACGGCGCGCGCAAGCTCCCGGGGTCACCCGGACCGTCGGCACCTCGCCGAGCGGGGAGCGCGTGCGGACCACCCGGCGCGTGACCACCCGGCCGAACGGAACCCGCGTGGTCGAACGGCGCCAGGTCCGCACGGGCCAACGCGGACGCACCATCATCGAGAGCACCCGGCGCGTCCGGCCGAACGGGACGGTGCACACCGTGGTTCGCACGACGCGGCCCGACGGGCGCGTCGAGGTCCGAACGGAGCGTCGCCTCCGGGACGGCCGCGTCGTCGTCGGTGAAGAGCGCGGGCGCGTCGGCGTGCACCGGCTCCCTCCGCGGCACCAGCCGCAGGGCGCCGTCGCACCTCGTCCGCGGCGCACCCGGCCCGTGGTCACGCCGCTCCCGGCGCGGCCGATGACCT
>CALCTH010000200.1 GCA_937893795.1 uncultured Myxococcales bacterium
CAGCTCGACTTCTGCCTCGCCGCCTACAACGCCGGACCGGGGCGAGTGCGCCGCTGGCGCGCCGAGGCCCCGGCGCGCGGCCTCGACCCCGACCGCTGGTTCGGGAACGTCGAGCTGCTCGCGCTGGACGCGGCAGTCGCCGCGCGCGTGCCGGACGTGGCGCAGGCGCTCGCGGCGCCGGGGGTGCCCGCGGACGAGAGCGGGTTGCTCGGGCGCAATCGGAATTGGGGGGCGCTCTTCAGCCCGCGCTTCCAGCTCGGCGCCGGTCTCGCGCTGCGGCTGGCGCTGGCCCTCGAGCACCCGGAGATCGCCGCCCGGGCGTTCCGCGCGCTCGAGGTCGGCGCCGAGGTGATCGAGGCGGACGGTCGCGTACCGTCGGACGTGCCGGAGGAGATCGCCATGGGGCGCGAGCCCACGCGCGGGGATGTCGCCAGCGGCGGCGCCTTCTTCCTGAGCGACGCGTGTCCCGCGCTCCTCGCGCTCGAGGCGAGCGCCACTGCGGACGCCGTTGCTAGCCCCGCCCGGCGAGACGCCGTCCGCGACGCCCTGCTCCGCGCGCTTCCGTGGCTGGTAGGCGAAGCCGAGGTCCTCGTCGCCGCGGACGCGACCACACCGAACCGGCTCCTTCATGACGCCGTGGCCTTCGCCGCATGCGCCGCCCTCGACGCCGCGCCCCGCGACGCCGCGCGCGCGGCCGCGACGCGCTTCGACGGCCTGGCGACGGAGCTCTTCGACGAGGCCGAGGGCTTCTACCGGGAGGCCGGCGGACCCGACACGAACTACCAGGCCGTGAACGTCTACATGGCCGCCGACCGGCTCGCGCTCCCGCCCGCGAGCCCGGCGCTCGAGGCCCAGCTCGCGCCGGCGCTCGCAGGGATGGTCGCGCGCACCACGTCGGACGGCCGCGTCGACAGCACGGGCTACGGGCGGAGCTGCGCGGGCTGCGAGGTCTTCTTGCCCGGCGATCCGCCGAAGCAGCTGGGGGTCACGGGCTGGGCGCGCGCCCTCGCCTTCGGCGGTGCCGCCCGGACCGACGACCCGGCCTTCGCGGCTCTCGAGCGCTTCGCGACCTGGGTGGCGAGCGCGACCGACACGAGCTGCTTCGTCCGCGGCGCGGACGGCCTGCTCGAGCCCCTCGACTTCGCCGTCTGCGAGTGAGCGAAGGGCAGCGGCACTCGGAGGACGCATGGCCACCCTCCCGGGGTCCAGGCCAGACCACGCAGTCACTCTGCGACGACGGCCAGCCTCGCAGGGCGCGCGGGGAATCGGCTCAGGGCGTGGTGTATAGCGCGCGCACGACGGGCCGAGCGCTCGCATCGGCCGGGCCACAGTCGGTGCCGCTCTGGAACACGCGCGCGACGAGGCGCTCGGCGCCGAGCACGGGCGGCATGAGAGGGGCCTCGTCGCGCTCTCCCGGAGCCACGCGCAGATCGAGACTGCGGCCCGTCACCTGGAGCGGAAAGCGCTCCTGCGGGCAGCGGGAGGGGACGCGGCACTCGCCCTCCCCGGCGTCCAGGCGCAGCCAGTCGACGGCCTCCGTCGGGCCATCGCTCGGAAGGCGCAGAGCGCCGACCCAGAGGCCGATGGGCGGGGGGCAGAGCGGCGCCTCGCAGAAGACGTCGTTGGGCAGGACCACGAGCGCGCCATCCCGCGCCTGCACGAGCACGAAGCGCATCGCGCCGAGCCCCTCGGCGATGCGCGGGGCATCGTCGCCCAGTCCTGCGACCTCGATGCCGCAGCGATAGTCCCCGTCGCGCGTCAGCGAGGTGAGCGTGTCCAAACGAAGCACGCCGCCCGGCGTGACGTCCGCCGCCGTGAGCATCACCGTCCGCGCGGCAGCGAAGGAGGCCCCGCGGCACTCCGCGTCCGCGCCGACGGGATCGAAGCTCACCTCCGGCGGCTCGAGCGGCGCCGGCTCGCACGACACTGCGCCCGCCCCCGCGCCGTCGACGGCGGTGGGGAGGTCCGGCGCGCCGGCATCGACGTCATCGCGGCGCCCATCGACCAGGCTCGCGAAACAGCCAGCCTGGAGCACGACCACGAGCGCGAGCACGACCTCGGCAGCGTGGGCTGTCTGTTCGGCGCCATCGCCCGAGTGTGCCTCAGGGCGTGTCGGCGTCCTGCCAGTGGTGCACCAGCGCGCTCACGAGGGGCGTCGCGCCGCCATCGTCCGGGCCGCAGTCGACGCCGCTCGAATACACGTGCACGTCGAGGCGCCCGGCGCCGGCGATGGGCGTGGGCATCACGCCGTTCGAGGTCAGCCCCGGCGCCGTCGTCGACACCAGCCCGCGCGCCTCGGCGACGAGGGGGAAGCGGGGCTGGCTGCAGCGCGAGGTCACGACGCATTCGCTCTCACCGGCGCGGAGCTCGAGCCACTCGGTGGCCGGGAGCGGGCCGTTCGCGGGCAGGCGCAGGGTGCCGACCCAGAGCGTGAGCGGCAGGTCGCAGGGCGCCTCGCAGAAGATGTCGTTCGGCCGGACGCTCAGCGCGCCATCCCGCAGCTGCACCAAGAGGAAGCGTGACGACCCGACGCGCCGCGGGATCGGCTCCGCCTCGGCCCCGACGCCACGCACCTCGATGGCACAGCGGTAGTCCCGGTCGCGCGCCAGAGAGGTCAGCACGTCGAAGCGCAGGACACCGCCCGAGACGACCGCGCCCTCGAGCAGCACGTTGCGCGGCTCGGCGAAGAAGTCGCCGCGGCAGTTGCCGCCGTTGCCGACGGGCACGAGGTCGATCTCCGGGCCGGTCTCCGGCGCGGGCTCGCAGGAAGGCGCGCCGGCGTCGGGCTCGGGCACGGGCGTCCCGGCGTCGCCCACGGGCGGCGGGCTCCCGACGTCGGGACCGTCGGGCGGTACGTCGGGCCGGCCATCGACCACCGACGCGAAGCAGCCCCCGCCGAGAAGGAGCATGCACGCTGCCAAGCTGTGCCACTGGGTCATCGCCACCACGGGGAGCAAGAATCGTGGCAGCCGGCACGATGGGCGCCATCGGCTCCCCCCGCTCACTACGGGAGCCTCACTCACGCCCCGAGGCTACGCTCTGCCGCGTGGGCGAGAAGCCGAACGCACGAGGCGCTGCCCGCGGGCCGCACGCTGGCTACCGACACCGCGTCGTCGTGTCGGACCTCGACGGAACGCTTTGGTCGCACGACGAGCGCGTACACCCAAGGTCGCGACGGGCCATCGCCGAGCTCGAAGCCCAGGGCATCCGGCTGCTCTTCGCCACCGGCCGGCGACTGGCTGCGGCGCGCCGCGGCCTGGACCCGCTCGGATGGGCCGGAAACCTCGTCACGATGAACGGGGCCACCGGTACGGACCTGCGCTCCGGTACCGAATGGCACCGCGAGGCCTTCTCGCACGCGGCGGCCGCGGCCACGTGGGACACCTTCCTGGAGGCGCGGCTGCCCCCCGTCGTCTACGTCTGCGACGAGACGACCGACGTGGTCTTCCCCCCGGGCTGTGCGACCAGTCCCGCGCATCGGGCGAGCTTCGAGCGAGCCGAAACGCACTACCCCGGCCCCGTGCTCGCGTCCGGACGGGTCATCGGCTTCGCGCTCTGTGGCATCGAGGGCAGCGCGTGGACGCGCGCGCAGGCCGTCGGCGCACGCCTCGCGCAGCGAGCGGCCGTGCATGTGGGCCCGGACGCAACCTACGGCGGCGGGTGGCTCGCGGTCGGTCCTCCGGCCGCCACCAAGCGCGCCACGGTCGCGCGTTGGTGCGCGGCCAATGGCGTCGCGCCGGCGGACGTCGTCGCCCTGGGCGATGGCGGAAACGACCTCGAGCTCCTCGGGTGGGCGGGAACCTCGGTCGCCGTGCGGGGCTCGGTGTGCGCCCAGGCGGGCGCCGATCACGTCATCGCGCCACCGAGCGATGGCGGCTGGGCGAGCGTGCTCGATCTGCTCTGAGGGCTCGGCTCCTCGGCCCTCAGAACTTGCCGTTCGTGTTCTTCCACTCGGCGGCGGGCGGGACGGCCTCGACCGTGTCCCAGTGCTCGACGAGGCGCCCCGCGTGCACGCGGTAGAGGTCGTAGAAGGCCGTGTGCACGCCGTCCCGCTCGCCTTCGCTCACGGCGAGCGCGAAGCATCCCTCGGCGAGCACGCGATGAAGGCGCGTGGTGGTCACGCGGCCGGTCTCGAGCAGGGCCCGGAGCGCCTCCCGGCCATCGGACAGAGAGGGGCTGTGCTGCACCAGGTCGTCCGCGACGAATTCGTCGAGCCGCTCGAGGCGCCGCCCGACGAGCACCTCCTCCACGAAGGCGCGCACGCGCGCGCGGTTCGCTTCCGTCGCCTCGAGGTCCGTCGCCTCCGTCGGCCCGTCGACCATGCTGCGCCCCGAGGCGTTGGGTCCGCGGCGAGGCTGGATGTTGTCCCAGTGCTCGACCGCGTGGTTTCCCTGAAAGCGGAAGATCTCGAAGCCGATGCGGCGCGTGGCGAAGTCGTACTCCGTATGCGCGAAGACGTAGTCGCCGTCGGAGAAGACGCGCACGAGGTTCACGCGGGGGTTGGTGGTGGCGAGGCGCCGGAAGAGCGCCGCCAGGCCCTCGCTCCCCTCGTGGGTCTGCGGGTTGTGCTGGATGTAGCGCCCCTCGTCGACGACGGATACGGCGTCCGGGTCGCCGGTCTCGATGCCCTTCAGGAGCCTCACGATCTGGGCTTTGCGATGCTCGCTCATCGAGGTCCTCCGGCTTCACCCTTGCTCCGACACGCTGCGCCCTCGGGCGTGCGCACCGGCGAGCCTAGCTGTCGTCAGTCGACGACCTGCCCTCCGAACGCGATGCGTCCGCGCGCGTCCGCGTCGACCAGCAGGTGCACGTTCTCCCGCGGTCGAGCACAGGCCTCGGCCACCGCCGTCGTCAGCCGCGCGACGAGCGCGGCGAAGGCGGCCCCCGTCGGCCGCTCGCGCATCACCAGGCGGACGAAGACAGGTTGCGCCCCCGCGGGCTGCCCACCGTTCTCCGCGTAGAGGCTCGGGTCGAGCATCCGCAGCCGCACCCACGTGCCACCGGGCCGACTCTCGAGGGCGGCTCCCGCGTCGTCGGCGAGGCGACGCGCGAGGCCGGGCGGCGCCGGCGCCTCACCAACCATCTCGATCTCCAGGAGGGGCATGGCGAAATCGTACCTCTCCCCATGGGCGGCCTCGTACGGTGGGCCGCTACGCACCGCAGGTGCAGGGGAAGGGCTCGGGGAGCGTGCCCTCCTTGCGGACGCGACCGTCGGCCTCGAGCAGCTGCCAGCGCGTGCCCGCGGTGACGAGCCGGCGGCCCGTGTCCGGGTAGTGGCAGACGTCCTCCCGGACGCGCGTGCCGATCACGAGGAGCACGCAGTCGGCGGCGCTCCGGTTCACGAGGTGATGCCCGTTTGGGACCCCGGCGGGAAAGGCCGCGGCGTCCCCGGGGCGAAGCACGTGGGCTCCCGCCTCGTCGACGAGCACGACCTCGCCGGCGAGCACGAGCACCAGCTCGTCCTCCCGCTCGTGCCAATGCCGCTCGGACGACCGAGCACCCGGCGGGAGCGTGACGCGGTGCGCGCCGAACTGCGTGAGGCCGCCACGCTCGGCGAGAGGTTCGGTCGGAAGACCGTCACGGACCTCGGACGGCAGGTTGCCGGAGCGGAGCAGCGTCATATGCGCACCGTAGAAGGCAAGCGCTCAGCCGCCCAGCGATCCCGCAGCTGCGGCTCGCTACTCCCGGCAGCGGAAGGCGCGCCAGGAGGCGTCGCGGCCGGCGGCCGACTCGCGGAGCGCGACCACCCCGACGGAGTCCGTCGGCGCGTGGCTCACCAGAAGCACCTGGCGGACGCGAATGGAATCGGTCTCGCCCAGCAGCGTGCTCAGGGCGATCTCCTGGCGCATCAGGCCCGGCACGAGCGGAATGGCGTGCAGCGTCAGGTCGTCGTCGACGAGGAGCGCGTGGCGGCTGCCGGAGACGAGCGTGGGGACGTCCGGCAGCTCGAGGTCCGGCGGGAGGTCGAGGACCTCGGGCTCGCCCCCAGCCGCGGGGTAGCGGAGGAGCCCCGGCACCGGGCCGGTCAGCACGAGCGTGCCCCGGTCACGCCCCTCGGGGGCCACCGCGACCACTTCGGAGAGCGTCCGCGTATCGACCTCCATGCGTCCGTCCGCCGCGCGGAAGCGCGAGCCGCGCCCGGCGGGGTCGAAGCGGTGCGCGAGCGTCCGGGCCTCGTTGGCCATGAGGATTCGCGTCAGCGGGGTGGCCGCGCCCGTGTCGAAGACGAAGGACTCGCCCAGCCGGGCGCCCGTGGGACGGTCGGCCGCGTCGCTCGTGAACTGGAGCGCGCGGGTCGTCTCGCTGATGGCCGCGATCCCTTCGCGGCCACGCCCCGCCCCGTAGGCGCAGGGACCCGACGCGAAGGGAGCGCCTTCGGTGACCTCGAGGCGGCGGTCGACGCTGCGGGCGCCCTGCGCGAAGCAGGACTCGCGCGCGAGAACGAAGCCCACGCCGGCGCCATAGAGCTGCGTGATGGGCGACATGCCGTCGTCGACGGCGATGCGCCGCGGCTCGACGGGGTCGTCGGGCACGATCCCCACGCGCACGTCCCGGCTCCCCGTGTTCCGGATCACCACGAGGGCGCTCTCGCCCTCGACGTCGTAGGTCGCCGGCCCGAGCTCGTCGCCGAGCGAGAGCGCGACGCGACCGCCCCGCGGGGCCCATGTGCACTCGCCGACCGGGCCGATGCCCCCGTCGTCGCCGCCGTCGAGCACACCGCCGTCTTCCTCGCCGCCGTCGTCGCCGGCGTCGAGGCCATCGCCCAGGTCCGGCACAGCCAGGTCGACCCCGATGTCGACGCCCGCGTCTCCGCGGTCGACGAAGGTGTCGGTGCCGAAGTCACCGGGATCGGCGTCGGCCGTCGACGCATCGACGGGAGGGCGCGCGCCCTCGGCCGGGGTGTTGCTCAGCTCCACCCGCGAGCAGGCGGCGAGCGAGGAGACGAGCAGGAACGTCAGGAGCGAATCTCGCCGGAGCCGGAGCGGCTCGCGGGAGCTCGAGGCAAGCATGCGCGGCACGCTACACCGTGCCTCGCCCGGGCGCCCGCTCCCTCGTCCGATGCGGTGCGATCGCCCAGCTCAGCCCGCGGGCTCCCGCCGCGCGAAGCCGGCGCGATAGCGGCGGAAGGCGTGGAGCGAGAGCGCCCCGAAGCCGAGCAGCAAGACCGCGAAGGAGACGATGCCGAGGAAGGGGATGGCCGAAACGGCCCGCACGACGACGACGGTCACGGCGATCACCATGATCTCGAGCCACGGGGCGACCGCCTCGCGACCCGTCAGGTGCAGCCCGGTCGCGCCGACCGCGTAGAGGCCCACCAGGCCGCCCGCCAGGAGCGCGCTCAGATAGCCGAGCAGCACGAGCAGCCCGAGCATCCAGCCCACGCTCGTGATGAAGAGGAGCACCGCGACGGCGGGTACCAGGAGGAGCGCCCCGGCGCCGATGCCGAGCGAGAGCAGCCAGTTCACGCGCGCGACCTCGGCCACCTGGGGCACGGCCCGGGGGAAGAGGAAGCGGAGCGCGGCGATGCCCACGATGAGGGCGAGGAGCGAGACGATGCTGAAGCCGGCGCTCGACTCGTCCTCGTCGAGGCTCGGCGCCTCGCCGGCGACGAGCTGACCCGTGACGCGCGCTCCCTCCTGCAGCGTGGGCGGGTCCTCGCTGCCGTAGTGGAGGTCGCCCTCCACCACGGCGTCGGGCCCGAGCTCGATGCTCGACCCCATCAGCTCGGCGTCCCCGCGCACCACGCCGTTCAGGAAGATGCGCTCGCCGGCGGCCCGGAGCGCGCCGACGGAGCCGGACACCTCGACGGTCTCGCCCGCGAGCCACGCGAAGTCCTCCACGCGCTGACCGGGCTCGATGGAGACCGTCTCGCCCGCGGCCACGACGTGTCCGGCGACGGGCGCCGCGATGCGCACGGTGTTGCCCGCGGCGCGTACGTCGTCGCCGACCGCGGCGCGGATGCTGACGCTCTCGCCGGCAGCGATCACGTCCTCGGCCACGCGCGCTTCGATGGCGACGATCTTGCCGGCGGCGACGACGTCGCCCTCGACCGCCGCGAGCACACGCACCTCGGACCCGGCCACATAGAGGTCCTGGTCCTGCGCCTCGCGGATGAGCACCGACTCGCCGGACTGCTGGGCCACGCCGAAGGTGGCGGCGGAGAGGATGACGGCGGCGGCCAGCATCCAGCGATGAGAGCGAGAAAGCGTCACGGCGTCCCCCCAGGCGTCGGTGAATCTCTTCTGCGCGCGAGGCCAGCATGACCTCCGCGTCTTCCCTCACCGTCGCCACGGACGCGCGGGTGTAAACGGGCGCGCCGTGGGGGAACGCAGGGGCTAGAGCACCCCGTCCGGCGGGCCGTCGGCGACGAGGCTCCCGTCGACCAGCTGCAGCACGCGACGACAGCGCCGGGCGAGCGAGGGGTCGTGGGTCACGATGAGGAAGGCGGTGCCCTGCTCGCGATTCCGCGCCTCGAGCAGCCGGAAGACCTGGTCGCTCGTCGCCGTGTCGAGGTTGCCCGTGGGCTCGTCCGCGAGAACGAGCGGCGGGTCGTTCATCAGCGCCCGCGCGATGGCGACGCGCTGTTGCATCCCGCCGCTGAGCTCGCGGGGCCAGGCTCCCGTCCGGTCGCCGAGCCCGACGGCCTCGAGGAGCGCGCGGGCCTTGGGCTCCATGGCGCCCGTGAAGCCCCCGGCGAGCGCGGCGGAAGGCATCATCACGTTCTCCAGCACCGAGAGCGCGTCGATGAGGTGGTGGAACTGGAAGATGAAGCCCAGCGCCTCCCCGCGGAGCTGCGTGAGCCCCTCGTCGTCGAGCTTCGTCACGGCGCGGCCGCCGACCTCGACCTCGCCCGAGGTCGCCCGGTCGAGCAGGCCCATGATGTTGAGCAGCGTGCTCTTGCCGGAGCCCGAGGGACCGATGAGCGCGACCATCTCCCCCGGCTCGATGCGCACGTCGATGCCGCGCAGCACCTCTACGGCGAGCGCTCCCTCGCCGAAGCTCCGGCGCACGCCCGAGAGCGCGAGCAGGCTCATCCGTCGCCCCGGATCGCGGTCGCCGGGTCGAGGCGCGCGGCGCTCCGCGCCGGCACGAGCGCCGAGACGATGCCGGTCATCATCGAGATGGCGGCCGCGAGCGCCAGCACCGTGGGCCCGACGCGCACGTCGAAGAAGAGCAAGCGCTGGAGCCCCGCCACCACCACGAAGCCGAGCGCGCTCCCGAGGAAGGCGCCGGCACCCCCGAGGAGCACGCCCTGCCAGAGGAAGACCTGGAGCACGGTGCGCCGGGGCACGCCGATGGCCCGGAGCACGCCGATCTGTCCGCGGCGCTGCACCACGCTCACGACGAGCACGCTGGCGATCCCCATGGCCACGGCGACCATGACGAAGAGGCGGATCATCCCCGAGGAGATGTCCTGCGAGCGAAGCGCCGTCGTGAGCTGCGCGTTCCGGTCCATCCAGCTCTCCACGACGAGCCCCGTGCGCGCGGCGATGTCCGCGGCCACCGCGTCGGCCGCGAAGATGTCGTCCACGGTGGCCTCGATGGCCGTGACGTCGCCGACGCGGCCCAGCAGCTGTTGCCCGGTGCGGAGCGACACGACGACCCAGCGGTCGTCGATGGCCGACGCGCCCACGGCGACGATGCCGGCGATGCGGAGCCGCTGCTCCCCTTGCCCCGTGCTGAGGCGCAGTGGGTCGCCGACGTCCACGCCGAGCTCCTCGGCCAGCCCGCGGCCCACGACCGCCGCCTCGGACGCGAGGCGATAGCGCCCCGCGACGAGGAAGCCCGGCAGGTCGACCACCTCGCGCAGCCGCCCCGGGTCGGCGCCGACGACCTCGACGCCGACCTCCGTGCTCCCCCGCACCGCGAGCGCCGCCCCCGAGACCTTCGGACACACCGCCGCGACGCCCGACGTCCCCTCCATCGCGCGCACGACGCGCTGCCACTGGTCGAAGGGCCGGAGCCGCGGCTCCACCGGCTCGACGCGGCGCGCGAAGAGCGCGCCCTCGCGGCTCTCCCGCAGGGTACGCGGCGGAGGCGCGTCGGGCAGCACCACGAGGTGCGCCTGCGTGCCGAGGGTGCGCTCGACCAGGTCGGCCTGGAGCCCACCGAGCAGCGCGGAGATGAAGACGAAGGCGCCGACGCCCACGCTCACGCCCGCGAGGATGAGCACCGACTGCGTCCGGCCGCTTCGCAGGAAGCGCCACGCCAGGTGGAGGGCGAGGGTGGACCGGGTCATGGGGCTAGTTGGGCAGGAGGCTCTCGCGGCTCTCGATCCCGGCGCGGGACACGGCAGGCGCGCCGGCGGCGTCGAC
>CALCTH010000201.1 GCA_937893795.1 uncultured Myxococcales bacterium
GCCCGCCGGCTCGATCCCCGACGTCCACCAGCTCGCGGCCCGGAGTGCCTTCGACGACGCCACCAGCCAGATCGCGCGCACGCACGCGAACGTGTCCCAGCGCCTCGGCGTGCTCGACGACTACACGGTCCGCACGCGGCAGTTCACGAACACGCTCACGTCCTTCGTCCAGTCGCCGCTTCAGGCGGCCCTGGCCTTCCAGCGCGCCGTCGCCGCGACGCTGGCGCTCCCGATCGAGCTGGCCGAAGCGGCAGCGCTCACCGGGACGGGCGTGAAGAGCGTCGCCCTCGGCGTGATCGACTCGCTCGTCGACTTCTTCGAGTTCGGGCGCGACCTCCTCGCGAGCGACCGGAGCACGACCCGCGGCGAGAACGAGGGCCAGCTCCGCGACGCGACCGTCGCTCTCGTACGCGGGACCGCGATCATCGAAGGCTCACGGGCCGTGCTCGCGCTCCCGTTCGACTCCCGGCGCGACGCCCTCGACGCGCGCGACCGCCTCCAGGACGCGATGGACGACTTCAAGCTCGAGGGCCCGGCCTCGGGCACGAGCACGGAGGCCGTGAACCTCTTCGGCGCTCTCTGCGACTCCAGCGCGGCCGTAGGGCGGGCCCTGGACGCCCTGGCGGCCACCCTGCCCGAGGTTCGGGACTTCACCCCAGACGCGCCCGTGCCGGCCCTGGTGGTCGCCCACGAGCTCTACGGCGACGCGCGCCGCGAGGCGGATATCGTCGACCGCAACTTCCCCCGGCACCCCGGGCGCCTCGCCGCCGGTGTGACGCTCGAGGTCCTTCGTGACTGACCTCGAGTTCGAAGTCCGATCCGGAGGGCACCGTCTCGGCGGCTTCGAGGGCGGGGAGGTCACCCAGAGCCTCGACGCGCTCGCCGCGTCGTTCACCTTCCAGTGGGAGTCCCGGGCGCTTCAGGGCGGAGGGCGCCTCGACCTCCAGGCCGCCGCCCCGGTCGAGATCTTCGCGGCCGGAACGCGCCTCCTGACCGGCTACGTCACGTCGGACCGCGCGCAGTACGAGGCCACGAAGGAGGGCGCGGCGAAGGAGGCGCTCAGCCTCACCGGGTCCTCGCGCCTGATCGATCTGGTGGACTGCTCGGCGGCGAGCGCGACCCGGCGCTTCCGCAGCGTCTCGCTCCCGGACATCGCGGCGACCTTGGCCGAGCCCTACGGCGTGCCGGTCGTCGTGAGCGGCGACTTCTCCCAGCCCTTCCGGCGCGTGACCATCGACGCCGGCGAGCGGATCGGCGACGTGCTTCAGCGCCTCGCCCGCGACCGTGGCGCCGTGCTCGTCGACGTCGAGGGGACGCTCGTGATCACGCGAGCCGGGAACGAGTCCGCCGGCGCGCTCCGCTACGGCCAGTCGAGGATCATCTCGGGCAGCCGCTCGCGCGACCACCGGCAGCGCTTCCGCGAGTACGCCTTCCCCGGGCAGAGGCGCGCCACCGACACCGACTCGGGCGTCGAGACGCATCACCTCGTGATCGAGACCGACGAGGGCGTGAGCCGCTTCCGACGGCTCGCCATCATCGCCGCCAGCGACTCGCGGGCCGACGTCCAGAAGCGCGCGATCGTGACCCGGAACACGCGCGCCGGGCGGTCCGAGCGCGTGAACTACACGCTCGGCGGCTGGCACGACAGCACCGGCGAGCTTTGGAGGCCGAACCGGGTGGTGACGGTGACCGACCCGGTCCTCGGCCTCGAGACCGAGAGCCTGATGATCGTGACCTCCTCGCGCTACGCGCGACCCCAGGTCCGCCGAACCTCGCGCGAGCGCACCCGGCCAGAGGCGTTCGACGCCGTTCGCACCTTCCCCGTGCGCGCCATTGGAGGTCGGCCGTGAGCGCCGTCGGACGTGCCCTCGACCAGCTCCGGGCGGAGCTTCGCCGGCGCGTCGCCGGGATGGTCGTCCGCGGCGTCGTGCGTCTCGTCGACGACGCCCTGAAGGCCCAGACGCTTCAGGTCGAGATGCCCGGCGAGGACGCACCGGACGACGTCGAGCACGTCCAACCCTTCGGCCTGAGCTTCCGGCCGGCGGCGGGCTCCGAGGTCCTCGTGCTCTCGGTCGGCGGGGACCGCGACTACCCGGTGGCCGTCCTCGCCCAGAACCGCGACCAGAGGCCCGCGGCGGAGGTCGCCGAGGGGGAGGGCGGGCTCTACCAGGCCGGCGCCTACCTGGTCTTCCTCGAGAGTGGGGGAACGGTCCACCTCGGGGCCCAGAGCGCGGCCGACTTTGTGGCTCGCGCCGACCGCGTCGAGGACCGTCTCAACGAGCTTGAGGACGCCTTTCTGGACCACGTCCACCCACCGATCGCCACGAGCGGCGGGCCCCAGCCGGTGCTCGCTCCCGGCCTGCCTCCGGACGCCACGGACCCCTACGAGCTTCAGCGTGGCCCCGTTGCCGCGGACAACGTGAGGGCGACGTGATCCAGCTCCAATGGAACAACGGCGAGGGCTTCGCCGACCTGGTCGAGATCGACAGCGCCGCGGCGCTCGAGGGCGACGACATCACGACCGCCGTGATCATCTCGCTCTTCACGGAGCAGCGCTTGGAGGCCTTCGAGGTCGCCGACGGCGCCTCCCGCGGCGGATGGTGGGGCTCTGCATTCCCGGCCATCGCCGGGGACGTCGAGGGCTCCCGCGTGTGGCTCGCGGCGGCCCGCGGTCGCGACGACGCCGAGGCCATCAACATCATCCGCGAGGGCGCCGAGCTCGCGCTTCAGTGGCTCCTCGACGACGGCGTGGCGGAGAGCGTGGTTGTCGAGGTCGAGCGGCTCCGGCCCGGCGTGATCCACCTCCACGTCTCGGTCCAGATCGACGGCGACTGGCGCCCTCGGATCTCCTTCACCCTCAGCCCTCAGTGAGGTCCCCGTGCCCTTCCAGCGTCCATCTCTCCAAGACCTCATCGAGCGCGCCCGAAACGACTTCGCGGTCATCCTGAACGTCGCGCCTCTCCGACGCAGCGTCGAGGACGTCCTGGCCCGCGTCGTCGCTGGCGCGGCCCACGGCCTCCACGGTCACATCGCGTGGGGCGCCGAGCAGATCCTCCCGGACACGGCGGACGACGACTTCGTGATCCGATGGGCAAGGCTCCTCGGCCTCGAGCTTCTTCCAAGCCAGACGGCCACCGGGACTGCGACCTTCACCTCGACGGGCGCCGGCATCGGCGCCGGCGTGCAGGCGGCCACGGCCGACGGCCAGGAGTACGAGGTCCGGATCGCCGCCGGCGAGAACGGCGGGAACGTCTCGGTCTTCCTCGACGCGCTCGAGCCCGGCGCCGCCGCGAACCAGGCCCTCGGGACGCCGATCACGCTCACGACCCCCATCGCCGGCGTCGAGTCGACGGGGACGATCGGTACCATGAGCGGCGGCTCCGAGATCGAGACCATCGACGAGCTCCGCGCCCGCGTGCTCCGAACCCTCTCGACTCCGCCGCGCGGGGGCGCGGATGGCGACTACGCAGCCTGGGCACTCGAGGTCCCGGGCGTGGCCCGCGCGTGGGAGCGCGAGAATGGCGCCGGAACCATCCTGCTCTACTTCCTCGACGGCGTCGCCGGAACGTCGCAGCTCCTCTTCCCGGCGCCGGCGCGCGAGACTGAGGTCCGCGACTACGTCGGCGACCGCGCCCCGCTCAACCAGACCGTGACCGTCGATGGCCCGACGGCCGCGCCCGTCAACTTCACCTTCTCCGCCCTCACGCCAAACACGCCCGAGGTTCAAGCGGCCGTTCGCACCGAGCTGGAGGCGATGTTCTTCCGCGAGACGGCGATGCCTTACCCCGCCGCCGGCCCGGTCCCGGGGGCGGATGATCCGGACGGGACCATCCCGATCAGCAAGATCCGAGAGGCCATCTCGGCCGCGGCGGGCGAGGAGGACTACACGCTCACCTCCCCGACCGCCGACGTCTCGCCGCCGTCCGAGGGCTCCATCAACGTCCTCGGAACCATCACCTTCCCGTGATGCGCTGAGTAGCAGTCTCCGCGCTGCGAGCGGCACCACAGAGCCGTGGCCGCGGCGTCAGATCTCCTAGCCCTCCTCCCGAGAGGGCCGGCGTGGTCGCGCGATCCTTCGAGCGCCCTTGGTCGGCGACTCGAGGCGTGCGGTGTGGAGCTCGACCGCGTCGAGCAGGAGGCGGCGAACCTTCTCGAGGAGGCCGTCGTCGCCGGCGCGGACCAGCTCCTTCCCGACTGGGAGCGCCTCACGAACAGCCTCGATGGCATCACCGCGGACTTCGACACCTTCGGGACTTGGCTCGGCCTCGATCCGACCGAGGCCCGCCGAAAGCTCATCGGCCTCCGACTGGTGGGCGGCCCGCTCTCGAGGGAGTTCCTGGCGCGCATCGAGCAGGCGCTTCCGTTCACGCTCCTGAGCGCCTCGTCGTCCTCGTCCGACCAGGTGGACATCCAGTTCGCCGGCCGGAACACCGGCGAGGCGCTCGACCTCGTGGAGCTTCTCCAGGCTCGCGCCCCCAAGGGCGTCACGGTCAACCTCACGATCGACCCCGCCACGGTGACGATCGACTCGCCCCTCCCGGCGGCGACGGTGACCGACCCCGTCCTCGTCCAGGTCACCACGAAGCACGCGCAGTCCGCGCGCGCGATCCTCACGCGCAACGTCAGCGGTGGCGGGACCGAGCTTCAGATCGTCGATCTCACGGACGCCGGCGCCGACCTCTTCGGCGCCGAGATCGACGCGACGGACCTTGGCGGCGAAGTGTCGCGCTTCGACGGCGAGGACGCGACGCTCCGCGTGGAGGCGATCAACCTCTGGGGAGGGCTCATCCAGCCGGTCCCCGAAGTGACCTTCACCCAGTCGACGGGCATCCCGGCCATCGACCCGGCGACGGCCTCTCCCGGCGCGTGGTTAACCCCGTCGGGGATCGTTGACGCGGGCTGCGGGACGTGCTCCCAGTGGACGGCGGCGGTCCACGATCCCGCGCAGTTCTCGTCGGCCTTCGATCGCCTCGTGGCGGCAAGCCGCGACGCGGTGGCGTACCCGAGCGCGACGACGCCTATCATCGCCCAGACGACGGCCGGTATCGACTACGTCGACCTCTTCGGCTTCCGCGCCCTGGTGACCGGCCGCGCCGGCCGCAACGTCGAGCCGATCACGCTGGCCTCCGGCCCTGCTCACTCCGCGACGCTCCTCATCCTTCGCGGCACGAGCGTTGGGGTATCGCGCTACTTCCACGAAGACAACGTCGACAACAACTTCTTGGTCGCCGCTCGGTGGGATGGTGGCGGAGCCAGCGCGGATGTGGCGCTCCCGCAGGCGATCAACGGCGCCGGTTGGCAGGCCGTTCTCTACGTGAGGACGGGGACAGCGGAGCCCAACGTCGTCTACCAGTCCGGCCAGACTCCAGCGCTCGCGACGGTGGGCAGCGGCCACGAAATGACTGGCATCGCTGCGATCGGATTCGATCCGGAAACGGACTCGGACTACGCGAACTTAGACGTCGCCTACGTCGGCTTCTGGTCGCTTACTGACGCGACCGGCTCCCGTGATTTTCGGGACAACACCGCGCCCGGGATCATCGCCTGGTGCGAGCAAACCATCGCAGGGCTTGAGACATGACCGCCATTCCGCATCTGAACGCGAAGACCCTCATGGCGGCGGCGACGCTGATCTTTGCCGTTGGAGTGGCGAAGGCCGAGCTGGACCAGACGCAGGGAGCGGTCGAGCGAAACCGCGAGCAAATCCAGATCCTCGACGAGACCGTAAGCGATCTGAAGGAAGAGAGCGCAGGAAACGCGGTCCGCTTCGAGCAACTGAAGACTCTGTCCGAAGAACACAAAGAGCAGCTCAACCGAATCGAAGAGCGAATGAACGCGGTATTTCGCCGCGGGGAGTGAAAGACCATGGACACCTTCAAAGCGATTCTCGAGATGGCGATCCCTATCCTGGCCGACCTGGCGGGGCCGGCGATCGCCGTCATCGCGGCCTACCTCGCGCGACGTCTGGCGAAGTTCCTCCGCTTCCAGGAGGACGAGAAGCTCGAGGCCTTCATCCGCTCGAAGGTCGACGACGGCATCACGTACGCCGAGCAAATGGGCCTGAAGTTCGCGCGTCAGCGCGGGGAGCTTCCCGAGGGCAGCCTAAAGCTCACCTGGGCCCTTGGCTTCGTCCAGCGCGAGCTCGCCGCATCCGGCGTGGTCGACGTCGGCGCCGGCCGCATCGCGGAGATGATCGAGTCTCGCCTCGGCGACCGTGACGGGCCCGGCGACGCCATCGCGGCGGGCGACGTGCTCCGCCGACTCCACGCAAATGCGCCGGCCGTCCTGGGCGCCCTCCTGGCGCTCTCCGTGCTGACCGGTTGCGTGAACGCGAGCCAGCCGGACGTCGTGGCGCCGCGCTCTGCTCGAACCCACCTCGCGTCCGCAGAGGCCGCCTGGGAGGTCATCAACGCCGCTGGCGTGGGCATCGATGCGGAGTGCACCACCGAGCGGCTCGAAGCTCGTGGCGGCGTCGGGAGCGACTTCTGGCGGCGCTGCGAGCGGTCGTTCGACACCCAGCCGGCTCTTGTCGCCGCGTACCGGAAGTGGACCTTCCTCGCCTCGACGACCGGCCTCTCGACGGACGCCGTCTTCCGAGCCTTCCAGGAGTTCGTCGAGCTCTACGGCGAGGTGGCCGAAATGCTCGCGTCGTTCGGGCGCCCGATTCCCCCTCTCACCGAGATCTTCCAATGACCGCTCTCCGCATCTTCGGCCTCCTCCTCGAGCTTGGGATCCCCGTCGCACAGTCGATCGCCGAGAGCGTGACCGGCCAGCGCCTCACGAACGCGCAGGTCTCCGCGAAGTTCAAGGAGCTCTCCGAGAACCCGCCCAAGGTCGCGCAGCGGCCCGCCGACTGGCCCACGGATCCCAATGGCTGACCTGATCCCCTCCGGTGCGAAGCTCCACGCGCGACTCTCGGGCGGTATCCACCTGCTCGACGTCGTCGACCTCCTCGAGCGCGGCAAGCCTCGCTGGTCGTCCGTGCGCACCGGAGGGGATCCCCGGTTCCTCTTCGGCCACCACTCCGGCGCCCGCGGGCGTGCGGGCTTTCCTGGCCTCGCCGCGTCCGCGCGCTTCGTGGTTCGGCGTCGGAACTTCCCGACCTGTGCCTACGCGCTCTGGCTCCCCGAGGAGGACCTCTTCGACTACGACCGGAACCGGGTCTGCTTTCTCGCGCTCCGCAAGGAGGACCGCGGCTGGCACACGGGCCGCCGTGCGAACGACGACGGCGAGGCGAGCTGCTTCCAGGGCAACAAGACGACGCACCCTCTCTCGAAGCATCAGGAGGAGTGCGCCGAGGCCGTCATTCCCTGGTGGGCCGAGCAGAACGGCCAGAGCATCGAAGACGCCGCAGAGTGGCTCGGCTGGCACTCCATCGGTGACCGCTGGGGAGGCCGCAGGAAGCGCGCGTGTCCCGGCAACGCCGGCGAGGCCTTCTTCTCCGACTACGTGGCCCAGGCCTCGCGCCTGAAGCTCGCGAGCTAGCGCATGCCGTTTACCCCGGGAGACTACAACCGCCGCGCCCGCATCGCCCTCGCAACCGCGAGCGTCGTGGGCGGTCCGCATGCGCACATGCTCCTGCGCATCACGGCGGACGCGCTCCCGGACGACATGCTCGATCTGGACGGGACCATCCCGTGCCAGGCGAACGGCGGCGATGTGCGCTTCAGCGCCGACCAGGACGGGATCAATCAGCTCCCGTTCCACCTCCTCGGGATCACTCTCGACAACGACCCGGCGCTCTCCACCTTCGAGGGCCGGGTCCGCGCGACGAACCTCGAGAACGGGGTAGCGCAGTTCATCTATGTCTGGTGGCGGTCGAGCGTGGGCACGCAGACGCAGCCGGCCGCCACGGAGGACATCGGTCGCGACGCCGTCTACTCGAGCTACGCCCACGCCTACGACTTCGAGCAAGACCCCTCAGGGCCCGCACCGCAGTACATCGACGTCACGGGCAACGGCGCGGGCCTCACGAGCGACGTCGCGACGCCGCCTCTTCAGGGCCCGGCGATCGTCTCGCCGACCTCCATGCGCGGCACGTCGACGGGCCCCGGCTACTACGCCGAGAACTTTGGCGGTGCTACCTGGGACGTCGACGCATCCACGGACAACCGGGGCGCCATCGTCTCGCTTTGGCACCGCCACAATCAGCGCCCCGCTGGCGGCTCCGACCTCTTTGAGATTCAGGACGTCCGGGGCGCACCCGGGAGCTTCGTGCGCTTCAGCGTGCAGAAGACGACGGACAACCTCTTGGTCGTCATGGAGGGCGACTCCGGCTTCCAGATCGCCTTCGTAGATGAGAGCACCACGTCGCCCGGCGACGTCGTTCACTATGCCTTCGTCTTCCTTGCGGACGATACCGTCCGGATCCTTCGCAATGGGACACAGGTTGCGCAGGCCAACTCGAACGTCGGCGTCGGCGGCTCGCCGATCTTCAACCAGATCCGCGTCGGATCCGGTGAGTTCACGAACGGACCGGATGGCGACCACGACGAGCTCCTCATCGGGCCGACTAACGGGGACACGGACTACTCGGTCGCTTGGGCCCAGACCTACTACGCGATCTACAACAACGCGGCGTCGTTCTTCACGCCGAATGCGCCCGAGGCCACGCAGGTCACGGCGCAGCTCACCCTGCCCGGCCTCCCGACGGGTACGCTCGCCGTGCTCTTCCAGGCGACGTCGGCGGGCGAGCTGGTGGCCGATGGCGCCGACCCGACGGGCTACAGCGTCTTCGACTCGGTGACGAGCTCGGTCGCGAACCAGCAGCTCGACTACCAGGTCACGGACTTCGCCGACGTGATCCTGGTGCTCCGCCAGGCGGGCTACCTACCGAAGCGGATCTTCCTGGAGGACCTCACGTCTGCGGGCTCCTCGATCCCCGCGGGCGCCCTCTTCCAGGCGGACCGGAACTACGACAGCACGGTCACCGCCGCAGCGCTCGAGGTCCTGAGCGGCGGCTCCGTGATCGGCTCGGGAACGGACCCGCTGAGCTACGACCTCGCGACCCTCCAGCTCACGCTCCGCGAGGCCATGCCGGTCGGCAGGCTCTACTCGGAGCTGATGGACAGCTTCATCTCGATCCAGCGCCTCTGGGGCGAGTTCTTCCCGATGGAGCTTCTCTCGGAGACGGCGGGGGAGGCCGTCTTCGGGCGCTCGGACGGCGTATTCCATGGCGCCACGTTCGCCGACGACGCTTCGCGGAATCTGTTGCAGCGAGCGGGGTGGGTCGAGTTCGGTTCAACCGGCGCCATCAACCGCCTCTATGCGGGCATTCAAACGACGGGTCTCTCCGATACCGGCTTCACGCTGAGGGCGCAGACGAGCACCTTTGCTGATGGGGTGGCGTTCCCCGCCGGCGCCGTTCGGCAGGCAGTACGCTACTTCACCGGGGGAACGCATCTCGTCGTGAAGACGCAGCGCGCGGGCTTCCGGCCGACGTCGTTCGACATCCTGGCCGAGCTGGAGGAGTCGACGCTCGAGCCGCGTCTCTACGTGGTCGGCGTGAACCCGATCAACATCGACGACCTCGACGGGAGCGACCCAGGCGCCTTCGTCGGAACGGTCACGGTCCACCCGACGCCCGTGTCCTGGCAGGGCCTCGATTGGAGCGTGACGATCCAGACCACGGACTCGGCCGCCAACCTCTTCGCCCGTCTCAACTACGCGATCGCTCAGGGCGGGAACTTCCAGACCATCTTCGCCTTCAACTGGCCCGAGCTCCTGGTCCCGAACGGCGACAACATCGACACGGCTCGAGGCGAGGTAATCGGGACGGCGGGCGCGACGTTGAAGGGCGTCCGCGTCATCGACTCCAACGGAGACCCGCTCCCCGGCATCGCACGGATGCAGAGCGACTCGGGCGCCTACTACGTGCCGCCCGTCCAGGTCTCGCTGACCCTTGACGTGGCCTTCGAGGGCACCGCGCCGGCTACCTTCGAGTGGCGACTCTACGAGGCGGGCGCTCCGCCGCGCACCGAGCTCGACGGCGAGGAGGCCCGCGCGGGGACGTCGCCCACCCTCGTCTACGCCTACGACGCCGCGGACGCGGGGAGCGACGTGCTCGTCCAGATCCTCGCGCCTCCCGGCTTCGAGGAGGTCTCCGAGACCGTGACGCTGAGCGCCGCCAACGCCTCGCGAACCATCGCCGTTCCCGCGCAGACCGCCTTCTAGGAGTGACCGATGCCGCGACTTCAGATCCGACCCGCACAGATCCTCCTCGAGACGCCGCGCGCTGACGGGCAGACGCTCGTCAGCATCCACACCCAGGCCGTCGAGCGAAGCGAGGACGGGATGCAGGTGATCGCCGTGCGCCCGG
>CALCTH010000202.1 GCA_937893795.1 uncultured Myxococcales bacterium
ACCGGCGGCTCCACCTCACGCCGGCGAATCTCGTCACCAACTTCCACCGCAGCCTCGAGCCCGGCGCCACCGCTCGCACGCTCCGCAAGGCACTGCCGGGCGCCGTGATGCACGCGCCGCTCCCGGCCACGCCGGCCTTCGGCGACGAAGGGGCCGCCAACCACACGCGCTTCCACCCGGCCGGGGAGCCGGGCGCGCCGGGCGTCGAGCTCTTCGTCTACGGCCGCGCGGGGCGGGACGACGCGCCGACGCGGTTCCCGGCGCGGCAGACGCGGGCCGCCAGCGAGGCCATCGCCCGGCGCCATGGCGTGCACGCGGCCGTCTTCCTCCGGCAGGCGCCCGAGGCCATCGACGCCGGGGTCTTTCACAACGACGTCATCGCCGTGGGCAACGCGCACGTGCTCCTCCACCACGAGGACGCCTTCGCCGAGCCCCTCGACGCCCTCGAGGCCGCGTGCACGCAGGCGGGCTTCGCGCTCGAGCGCTGGGAGGTGCGCCGCGACGAGATGAGCGTGGCCGAGGCCGTCCGCTCCTACCTCTTCAACGGCCAGCTCTTGAGCACGCCCCGGGGCCTCGAGCTGGTGGTGCCGGAGGAGGCCGGGGAGGGCGCGGCTTCGAAGGTGCTGGCGCGCCTGCATGCCGAGACCTCGCTCGCGGCGGTGCACCGCCTCGACGTGCGCGAGTCCATGCGCAACGGCGGCGGTCCCGCCTGCCTCCGGCTCCGTGTGGCCCTCGGGGAGGGCGACGTGCTGCATCCCGGGCTCGTGCTGACGCCGGAGCGCGAGGCCGCCCTCGACGCCTGGATCGGGCGCCATTATCGGGACCGGCTGGCTCCGAAGGACCTCGTCGACCCGGCGCTCATCCGCGAGGTGCGCGAGGCGCTCGACGCCCTCACGCAGCTCCTCGACCTCGGCGGCGACTTCTACCCCTTCCAGCGCCCCTGATCGTCCAGGCTTGCGGCCGGCGCCCCGGCGAGTACGTAGCGGGCAGAGAGGCGAAAGCGTGGCGCGATTCATCGACGAGCTGAAGCGAACCCACTCCTGCGGCGAGCTGCGGGAGGCGCACATCGGGGAAGAGGTCGTCCTCTTCGGCTGGGTGCAGAGCTACCGTGATCACGGCGGCTGCATCTTCATCGATCTGCGCGACCGGGACGGGCTCACGCAGATCGTCTTCGACCCGAAGGAAGACTTCCCCATCGCCGACCGAGCCCGGAGCGAGTGGTGCCTCGGCATCCGCGGCACCGTGCGCGGTCGCGGCCAGAAGGACGACGGGACGAGCCTCGAGAACCCGCGGCTCGCGACCGGCGCCATCGAGGTGCTCGGCGCCGAGATTCACGTCTTCAACGAGGCGAAGACGCCGCCCTTCCAGATCCAGGACGACGTCGAGACCGGCGAGGACAAGCGCCTCGAGCACCGCTACCTGGATCTCCGGCGGCCGCTGCTCCAGCGGAACCTGCGGCTTCGGAGCAAGCTCAACCAGGAGACGCGGAGCTACTTCCACGACAACGGCTTCCTCGAGGTCGAGACGCCCTTTCTCGTGAAGTACACGCCGGGCGGCGCCCGGAACTTCCTGGTGCCGGCGCGGCTCTACCCGGCGAGCTTCTACGCGCTCGCCGAGAGCCCGCAGCTCTACAAGCAGCTGCTGATGGTTGCGGGCTTCGACCGCTACTTCCAGCTCGTCCGCTGCTTCCGCGACGAGGACCTGCGTATCGACCGGCAGCCGGAGTTCACGCAGATCGACGTCGAGATGTCCTTCATCAACCAGGAGGACCTCTTCGAGATGCTCGAGGGGCTCGTCTTCCGGCTCTGGAAGGAAGTGCTCGGCGTCGATCTCCGGGAGCGCTACACGGACGGGCGCTTCCCGCGGCTTCCCTTCGACGAGTCCATGCGCCGCTTCGGCAACGACAAGCCGGACATGCGCTTCGGCCTCGAGCACGTGGACCTCACGGAGCTCGTGGTGGAGCACGGCGGGGGCGGCGTGCCGCTGCTCGAGCCGCTGGCGAAGAAGTTCCAGGACGGCACGTACCGGATGGAGCTGCCGGACGAGATCGTGAAGGCGATGGTCGTGCCGGCGGAGCATGGGCTCAGCCGGAAGCAGACCGACGAGCTCGAGAAGCACGCCAAGCAGATGGGCTCGAAGGGCCTCGCGCGGGCCAAGGTCGCGGCGGACGGGACCTGGACGCAGAGCCCCTTCGCCAAGGTGATCACCGAGGAGCTTCGCCTGGCCATCAACGCGGCCTGCGGCGCGAAGGAGGGCGACCTCATCCTCATGCAGTTCGGGCCGGAAGCCCGGGTGCACACGGTGATGGCGAACCTCCGGCTCCGTCTCGGTAAGCAGCTCGGCATGATCCCGGAGACGGGCACCGAGGGCGACTGGAACCTGCTCTGGGTCGTCGACCCGCCGCTCTTCGAGAAGAACGACGACGGCAGCTTCGCGGCGGCGCACCACGTGTTCACGCGACCGCACGACGAGGACGTGGACAAGCTCGGGACCGATCCCGGCATGGTGAAGTGCTACCGCTACGATCTGGTGCTGAATGGCTTCGAGATCGCCGGCGGCTCCATCCGCCTTCACGACCCGGCGGTGCAGAAGAAGGTCTTCGAGGTCATCGGTCTCAGCGAAGAGGAAGGCCGCGACAAGTTCGGCTTCCTCCTCGATGCCCTGAGCTACGGCGCCCCGCCCCACGGCGGCATCGCCTTCGGCATGGACCGGGTCGCGATGCTCGCGGCGCAAACCGAGTCCATTCGCGACGTCATCGCCTTCCCGAAGACCCAGCGCGCCAACGATCTGATGACGGGCGCGCCGGGGCGCGTGGACGCGAAGCAGCTCGCGGAGCTGGGCGTCGCGGTGACGGACGACGGCTGAGTTCCCCGGGCGGGGAAGTACCCGCGTAATTCTTCGCGCAGGTGCGTTTCGCTTGCCTACGGACGAGGAGCCCGAGACCCCGCGGCAGCCGCGGGTTGACCTTCAGCCAGCCGACGAGCAGGCGTCGCCCTTACTTCGGGTCTCGGCGGAGCTGCTCGAGGTCCGTATCGCGTCCGATAGCGGCCACGTGGCCTGTAAACGGAGTTGGCACCTTAGTTCGGCGTCTCTCTCGTTGAGTCAGCCCTTCACGGACACCTCTCTCGAGTGCGTATCTCGGGCGGCCTCATCGTCAACGCGCAGATCGGCCGAACGTGAACGCTTTGACCTCATTTGGTCTGCGGTTGCCCCTATCCCGGCTGCGTAATCACCGTCACAGCGCTGCAGTCAGCACAGAAGAAGAAGTACAGGGCGAGCTCGCCGATGAAGAAAGGAGCGGTGGCCAACAAGCCAGATGGCTCGTCGAACCGTTCCCCATGTTTCCTGGCTTGCGCGGGCTCATGCAGACTAACGCCTCCCGAGGTTTGGTTTCGTTTGTTTGGTCCGTCTCCGTTCGGGTGGTGCTGGGCGGTTCGCTAGAATGGGGCGTGGCCTACCTCGACGCGGTCTTCGAGCTCTTGGGCGTGGCTCCAGAGCCGCTGCCTCCGTCGGCCCGCCTCGCCATCGAGCGCCGCGTGGGCGTGGCGCTGCCTGAGGCCTTCGCCGAGCTCGTGCTCACGGATGCCTGGCCGGGGACCTTGCTTTTCGGGTCGGATGATCAGCCCGTGCCGCGGGAGGAGCTGTTGTCGGTGGCGATAGGCCCTTCTGCGACCACGGGAGCGAGCCTCTTGCCGTTCTTGTGGGAGAACCAGGGCGTATGCACCTGGGCCATCCCGTTGCACGAGGGCCCTGATCCACGGGTGCTCATCGAGGTGGAATGGATGCCTGGCTGGCAGCTTGCTTGCGCGACCTTCAGCACGTGGCTGAGCTGCCGCGTGCAGGACGGGCGCATGGACGAGCGAATCGTCTACGCCGCGCAGGCGCCCCCGATCTCGTCGGAAATGCTCGCGGCGCTGCGTGAGGTTTTCACGGAGGCGCCGCGAACGTATGGCTTTCCGGGACACACGACCTACCGCCTACGCGGGGACGCCACCGACCTCCTGCTGTGGGCGGCGGAGGACCAGTGCGACTGGTGGATCGCTCCGCACGGCGACCCGGCGGCGGCGCTGCGTTCGATTCCACGAGTCGAGTCGATCGCCAGCGCTCTCTTCACCCTGCGCCCCGAAGGGGAGCCCGCCTTGAAGCGCCTCCGCGCCGAGTAGGAGCAAGTATGCGCGCCAAGGCTGCTTGGGCGATCATCGATTCCTCGTTCCCGAGTCCCGCGGCGCTTCGAAGGGCGTTGGGCTCTCTCGCGCAGACCGAGCTGCTGGCGTTCGCCGACCACGTCTTCGAAGCGGCGCACCAGGTCCGCGCGCCCTGGGACGGGCCCGAGGGCTTCTCTGAGGACGGCACCGAAGACCTGACCGCATCTATCGTGTGCAGGGCGAAAGCTACTGGCGGAGTCTCGTTGCGGCCGACGACGAGACGTTCCGGTCCGCGGTTATGCTCATGGCCGACGTGCGAGACCCCGGGCATCCGCGGCGCTGGGATACGCCGCACGGGAGCGAGAACGTGTTTTTCGTGGTCCAGGATGTCTACGAGGCGCGCTTCGGCAACGGCACCTTCCACGGTGCTTTCGACGCATTCGTCGAAGGCCGCCCGGTCGCGCCACCGCGAACCTAGGCCTAGTCGAACGTAGGGCCCGCGCGGCCCTTCTTCGCTCGGAGCTGGACGGAGCGGACGGCGACGTACGGCTACCCGTAGCAGCGCGCCCGTCACTCGGTTGCCTACGCTGACGACGGAGATCCAGTACATGTGGCAGTCCATCGTGGTCTCGCGGGCACCACCCACGTGGCCACCCTGCTGACGCTCCGTCACTACTCGCGGAGAAGCTCGACGGACGTGATACGCGCGGTGGCTTCGCGGCGGTTGATCACTTCGGCCTCGAGGATGTTCACGGCGAGCACGAAGAAGCCGCGCGTCGCCGGGGAGGGGAGGGTGGCCTCGACGCGCCCCTCGCGGCTGCCGGGGAAGCGCGTGAGGGTGGTCCCGTCGAAGAAGGCGAGGGCGAGCTCGTAGAAGCCCGCTCCGCTCACGCCGGTGGGGCCACTCGGTACCTCGGGCAGCTCCGCCGTCACGCGAAGCCCCACCACCGGCTCCGCCGCGTCGAGCTCGAGCAGCACACCGGCCGAGGCCGCGAAGCCGACGCCGGACACGGTGACCTCGGCGCAACCTCCGCAGTCCTCGGGAAGCGCCGCGGGCTGGCTGCCCCAGCCGCCTGCGCGCCCGACGTCCGGCCCGAAGTGATCCGTCGCAGCGAGGCTCACGACGGGCAGCGCGAGGCCCACAACCATGCCCACGTTGCCGACGGCGTCGACGAGCTCCAGCGCGCCGACGCGAACCTCGCTCCCGCTCCAGCCGCCTTCGGGCGGCAAGACGAGGTAGGTCGCGCCCTGGTCGGTCTCGCGGTGCAGCGCGAGTTCGCCCTCGGACGTAACGACGCTCTCGAGGGGGGCTTCGAGCGGCTCCGACACGTCCAGGCGAAGCTCCGACCAGGGGAAGAGCGCGGACCCGTCGAGGCGCGTGTCCGGCGAGCGCAAGCGGGCGTCGGGAGCCGTGAGGTCGGCGCGAAAGCGCATCGTCGCGTCGAGCTCGCTGCGGCCGAAGACATCGGTCGAGAGGCCTCCCTCTTCGACGTATTCCGCGAGGACGACGCCGCCCACGGGCACGACGCCCTCGGGGCGAGCGCGCGTCTCGATGAGGGTCCCCGACATCGCCTCGAGTCGCCACCGCAAGGCCAGCGCGCTGCTGGCGGCGATGGGCAACGCGGTGTCCGCGGTGAAGGCGCCGCCTCCGGCCGCCACGAGCTCGGTCTCGACGACGGCCGCGAAGGGACCGGCCCATCGCAGGGTGCCGGCTTCGAAGTCCGGGTCGATGCGAACGACCGCGTCCCCCAGGAGCTCCGCCGCGCCTCGGCCCGTGCCCTCTTCGGTGATGTTCTCGAAGACGACCTCGTAGGAGGCCGCCAAGGGCGGTAGCTCCGAACCGGCTTCCGCCGCGCTCGAGGAACAGCCCAGGAGCACCCCCAGGATGAGTCGCCAACGCGTCATGCCGAACGGTAGCCGCTTCGTTCTTCCCGCGCCCTTTCCCGAGGTGGCCCGAGCCAAACCCGAGAAAGGAGAGAACGTCAGTGCTTTCCTCGGTCTCTTCGGCCGTGGCCACGTGGCCACGTGGCCTGTACCACCGGGTTAGGTTTCCGAGGTGGCGGTCTCGCTTCCTCCCATCCTGACGGCTCTCCCCGAGCTCGCCGCCTTCGCCCGGCCCGTCGTGGAGCTCCGCGTGGATGAGGCGGGGCCGCCCCCTTCGGCGCTCGCAACCAAGATCGGTGGCCCCTTTCCCTGGCCCTCCAACGCGCCCTGGCCCAGCACGGACCTCCCTCAGCTCCTCTTTGGGTTCGACCCTTCAACGCCCCGGAACCGAACTCTGGTGCCGGTCCTTCAAGTCCTCCGTGAGGACGTTCCGGAGCTTCCCTTTCCCGAGAGCACCGACGTGCTCCAGCTGCTCTGGAGTCCCTGCTGGCACGAGGGCCCGGACGGCGTGGAGCAGGTTTTCGCCCTGCGATGGTGGAACGCCGCGCAGCTCGTCGAGGGTCGAAACCCGCCTCCGGAGAACCCCGAGCGCGACTGGATACCCCCTCCGCGACGGTTGACGCGCCACCTGCGCTGGGGCCTTCCCGACCGCCGCCTCGTGCCGCCTCGCCTGGTCGAGCAGGCGGAAGCCTGGCTTCGCCTTCAAGGGGACGAAGAGGACGACTACGACGCCATCGAAGCCGTCGACGGGATCCGCGTCGGCATGCCCGGCTGGGTTCCCCAGCTCTGGAGCCTCGCGCCGGGCGACGCCGTGGGCTGTCACCTCTTCACCGTGAGTGACGACGCCTGGCCGGGGCTGGCCCTCTCACGCGGTGGGGGGCAGCTCCACGTGTTCGAGAACGACGGCCGTGGAGCGTTCATCAGGGATGACTCGGCGACGAAATGAGGGGCCGGTCCTTTGCGAATAGGTGTGACCAAAGGAAGGTCTGTTGCAGGTCGAGCACTTTCCAACCCGCGACGGATCGCGTTCTGACGGATCTGAATCTGGGCCTGCGATTCATGTTGCGCTCTCCTCAACCCGCGACGGATCGGATGTTGGTGTGCCGGACCAACGCGACTCGGCGTGGCACCCATGGCCGAAGGCTGCTTCTCGGAGTACCCGACCATGCCCTCATAGACTCGGGAGCCAGTCGATGAGCACCGGGCTCTTCCCTCGCTGGTGGTCCGAGCGCTACGGCGAAGCGGAGCCGCTCGGCCATCGCCTGCGCATCGCCTTTTCGGATCGCTGGTTCCGCATCCACTCGCTTCCAAACTCGAAGCGATACCCGGCCAACGCCTACGAGCTGGAGCAACTGCTCGAACGCCAGGATGCGGTGGCTCGTGCTGTCCTGACGTCCGAGTGCAGGCTGATCGTCCCGCGCTACGAGCTCTCGAAGGTCGGTGCGACGGGGTTCTTCGAGAGCACTCCAGGACGACGCTTCGAGTGCGTCCACGCGATGAGACAGTCGGACCGTGGGCCGGACGAGCTCGTCGACATCTCCTTCTGGTCAACCCGCTGCCGATGGGATGCAAATGCCGAACGCGCGGCTCTGGTGGCCATCGCCAAAGACGCGTTTCGAGCCCTCTGGATGGACGCGGGGTCGGGCGAGGTCTTTGCCCCCTACGACGGGGGCGTGGACATCATCGCGTCGAACAGCGCGCGACGCGACGGACTGAAGGCGCGTTTCTCTGACTGGCATTCGCCTCGCGCCGACGGCCTCTGAACTGCGCCTCTTTCGTCGCCAGTTGGCGAAGACGCGTCGCGGGTTGGCGAAGATGCGTCGCGGGTTGAAGGCTCCGACCGACTCGGGTAGCGGCGCTTGGACTCGTGGGTCGAAGTGGCGGCTGTGCGTCCCCGGCCCGAGTGCCAACTCCGTTTACAGGCCACGTGGCCGCTATCGGGCGCGATACCCGGAGCGTGGCCTGCGGCGGGACCGTCCGCGACCGATGTGGTGGGCGTAGCGCCGTGGTCGTCCGGCGTCGCCTACGGCACGATGGAGCGCGTGGAAAGCACGCATGCCGCCCTCTGCTGGCTGCGGCCGACGCCGAACGTGGCGCTCTTGGCGCTTCTCGTCGTGCTCGCCCCCCACTCCGTCGCGGGCGTTCACGTGGGCGCGCAGCCACCGGCGTCGGTTCCGGCGCGCTTCTTGGTGATCTCCGAAACGGTATCGACGGGCCCCCTCGAAATCGTGGTCACCCATCGCGGCACCCGTCGCCACGTAATGGCCTGTCGCACGACGCTCACGGGCGACTCGCCGATGCGTTGCTCGAACGACCCCGTCCCGCACCCACGGGAAGGAGACTTCGTCGTGGTCGCGCGCTACGACACGAACACGACCCGTCCAAGGCGCGACGAGGCGCGCGTGGAATACGTGGTGCCCGCCCAAGCGACGGAGCTGAAGCTCACGCTGCTGCTCATGGAGCGCGGCGATCCCTCCTATGTGCAGATGGTCCTCGACGTCGAAGCCGCGACCCCGGCGCCCGCTCAGCTGAGGTTGCAGCCGTCGGGCGAATCATGGCCCGACGGAGAGCCCTTTTGGGTCCTCCACAACGGGACGGCCCAGGAGTTTCACCCGTCCGGCTCCGGTGGGTTCAATGGGCGCGTGTTGCGAGAGGCGCCCGACGGTCTCGTACCCGCACGACGCGCTCGCGGCTGCGGCATGGACGTCCCGATTCCTCTGGCTTCCGGAGAGACGGAGAGCGTCCGCGCTGACGGTGTCGGGCTGGTGGATCCGCTCGCACCCGGGTCGTACGTCCTCCAACTGGACGTCCGCACGGCGCCGGCTCCCAGCGCGACGGTTCGCGCATCGTACGCGCGCCAGGAGACCCAATGGTCCCTGCGTCACCGGCTGCAGGCGCCCTTCGTCATCGCGCGCTGACGGGCTGCGGCGTAGGAGGGTTAAGAGGACGAGGGTATACACAAGCCTCGCGAACGAGTTTGCGAAGGGAACTCCAAACCGCGACCGGTCTCACTCGGGAGCTGCCTTGACGGACCTCGCGGAGCTTGTCGCCTTCGCCGGCCCCGTCGTCGAGCTTCACGTGGACCAGGCGGGGCCGTATGGGCCCGCGCCTTGGATGACGTTTCTGGGTCGCTGTGGCCGACGAGGAGGCCGCGTGAGGTCACAGCCGTTCGCCCACGAAGTCCGCTCGCACGGTGCACCCCGCGTTGGGTCCCACGGCCGGCGTGAACAGAAACTCACCCTCGATCGTCGTGGCGCTGGTCCATTGGACCTCGAAGATCTCGTCGGCCTCCTCGGGGTCCACCGAGGCGTCGCAGCGGGTGGCCTCCCGGAAGAAGCAGGCATCCGCTTCGAAGGTGCGGGCGATTGTCATGCAACCGGGGTCGTCCGGGCTAACGCGTGCCGGGTCCTCAAAGGTCTCCACGAGGACCGTGCCCTCGAGGTTCGGGATCCGTCCGGTGCAATCCTCGACCCGCGTGAAGGTGACTTCGTAGGCACCGGCAAGGCTCGCACTGTTCGGGCACGAGAAGCCGTCGTCGCCACAACCGGCGAGTACGAGCAGGGCAAGGGCGAGGGGTGTTAGTCGGTTCATGGCCACCAGCCTACGGTGGCCACGCCCCGCTGCGTAGCTACCCAGAGACAGAGGGCGCCCCCTACGGCACTGGAACCAAATCGCTGGGACCTCTCAAGAACCTGCTCTGGCTCGGGCGCTTCGCCGCCGAGCGCGACGCCGAAGGCGCCGGCACGCTCGCGGCCTACGCGGACGCGCTCGCCCGCGTCGAGGCCACGCCGCGACGACACTTTCGAGAAGATCGACCTGGCCCTCGCGGAGCACTTTCTGCTCCGCTCCGACGCGGCTGCCCGGGGGCGCCTCGACGCCGTCCGGGCGCGCAACGAAGGGGCCCGCGGCGTCGTGCCGGAGCTCGTGCGCACGCGCCTCGCGGAGGGCGGGGCCCCTCGCGCCCACGGGCGGGCTCGTCGCTACGTTCATGGCGTCCCCAAGAGCGAGCGCTGAGCCGCTCCCCGGGTGGTCGGATACGTCGCGGCTCGGCCTGGAGTGCGTCACGCCGATGCCTCCAGCGATAGAAGGTCCGTCGCTGGTTGGGCTCTCTCGATGGTTGAGCCCTCGCGCATCCCGCGACGGTTCGGATCCTCGGGCGAAGCCCCCCGAAGCGGGGCCGCGCCACCCGGGTGCGCCGAATGAGCGAAAACCCCTATGAAAACGAGCAGGCGAGCCTTTCGAAGCGGAGAAACGCGATCGAAGCGCCTAGGCTCGGCTTTTGAAGCTTCAAAATCGGATCGTTCCGCC
>CALCTH010000203.1 GCA_937893795.1 uncultured Myxococcales bacterium
AGCCCCGCCACCGGGCCCAGCAGCGCCGCTGCCTGCTCGGCGCTCTCGAGCGCGAGGCTCACGGCTAACGCTCCGAGACCAGACCGATTTGCGGCAGGCGCTCGGTGCCGCGCTCGATGCGTTCGAGCTCGGCGCGGAGTCGGTCGAGGGATTGCCGGAGCGCCGGCGGGGGGCCGTCGGGGGCGAGCTTGGCGAGCGGCCCGAGCACGTCGGCTTCGAGGGCGGCGTAGAGCCGATCGCGCTCGGCGACCTGAAGCGCGCGTACCTCCGGCGTCTGCGAAGGCACGAAGTCGACGAGCTCGCTCTTCAGCCGGCTCGCCCAGGCCGTGCAGCCCGCGAGGCGCCGATCGAGGGTGGCCGGGTCGTCGCGGCCGCGGCTCGCGAACTCCTGCTCGGATGCGGTCTCGTAGAGCGCCTGGGCCTCGTTGTAGCTCCGGCGCCAGGCCGCGGCGTCCCGCCCCTCCCAGGCGTCCCGGGCGCGGCCCTCCAGGCTCTGGATGCGGCTCTCCCAGCCCTCGGTGTCCATGCCGAGCATGGGGCCCGCGGCCCGGTAGACGACGCGGCGAAGCGCATCGAGCACGGCCTCGAAGCGGTGCATGGGCGGCGCCAGGCCGTCGCCCGTGGCGTCTTCGAACTCGGCCACCAGGAGCTGGAGGCGGGCGCTGAGCGCCGCGGCCTTGTCCGGGTCCGTCCGCAGCACCTCCCGGAGCCCCGTGGCCAGCGGCTCGTGCTCGCGGCGGTAGTGGCTCGCGTCCCGCCCCCAGAGCCCACGCGCGACCTCTTCAGCGCGCGTGAGCAGCGCCTCCACGGCTTCGGCGTCGCGTGGCACCTCGAGCTGGGCCGGCTCGATCTGCGCCCAGAGCTCCTGCCCGGCCACGGTGGCGCGCGCCTCGAGGCGCATCGCTTCATCGCAGCGGAGCGTCAGGTCCACGGGCGTGCCCACCTCGGTCTCGGCCGGGACGTCGAGCACGAGCGTCTTGATGGGGAGCCGGTTCTGAAGGAGCCGCAGCACGACGGCGCCGCTCCGGTCCGCGGTGAAAAAGCGGTGCTCGGCCTCGTGCGGCAGCCCGGCGCCGCGCGGCACGAGCACCTTGCGCTCCCGGCGGCCCGCGCGGAGCACCTCGAGGGCGAGGTCCTTGGCCACCACGCTCGGCTTGCTCAAGCTGCTGGCCCGCGGGCGGAGGTCGCCGCGGTAGAGCACGAAGGGCAGGGTGGCGAGCGCGGCATCGCCGCCGCCGAGGAGCTCGAGGCGCACGGGCTGGTCGGCCTCCTCGCCGAGCTCCACGTCGAGGCGAAGCCGTTCGCTCGGCACCGCGTCGATGGCCGAATCCGCGAGCACGCCTTCGTCGTCGACCAGGGCGAGCGAGCGCGTACCGTCGGGTGCGGCCTCGACCTCGACGTCCAGCCTCAGCTCGGGCTCCCGCGCCACGAGCGGCGAGCGAAAGAGCACCTGGGCCCGGCCGCCCGCCGCCTCCGTGGAGAGACGGAGCCCGCCGAGCTGCGCCGCGTGCACGGCGGCGCCGAGGGCGACGCAGGTATCCACCTCGTCCTGCCGGGGACCGTCGAGGCCGGCGGGGACGCAGAGGCGCTCGGTGACCGCGCGGACCACGGCCGGCACGCGCGTCGAGCCCCCCACGAGGATGACCTGGTCGAGGTTCGCGGCGCCGACGCCGCCGACCTCCTGGGAGCGCACCAGCGCGCGCTCGCAGCACTGGAGCGTGGTCTCCACGAGGTCCGCGATGATGGCCTCGTAGGCGTCGCGGCCGACCTCCTCGTCGACGCTGACGGTCTCGCCCTGCTGGTCCCGAAGCACGTCGCGCTTGGAGACGGGCACCACGGTGGCCGTCGAGAGCGACTCCTTGATCTCCTGGGCGAGGTGCACGAGGCGCTGAAAGCGCGCGGCGTCCTCGGGGTTCCCGGCGACGTCGAGGTCGAGGGCGTAACCACGCTCCACCAGCCGCTGCCGCAGGTGCTCCGCGTAGCGGCGGTCGAAGTCGTCCCCGCCGAGGAAGTTGTCGCCGTCGATGGCGAGCACCTGGTACTCGCCGCCGAGGCGCCGGAGCACGGACACGTCGAAGGTGCCGCCACCGAGGTCGTAGACGAGCGCGTTGCCGTCACCGAGGCGGTGCTTCCAGGTGTGGTAGATGGCCGCCGCCGTCGGCTCCTGGAGCACGCCGAGGACCTCGAGCTCGGCGAGCTCGCCCGCGCGCCGCGTCGCCTCGACCTGCGGGGCGTCGAAGTAGGCCGGCACGGTGATCACCGCGCGGCGCGCGTGCACCGCGACGCCCTCCGGCGCGCCGGCCTCGAGGTGCGTGGTCATGGCCTGGCGGAGCGCGGCGAGGAGGAGCGCGCTGACCTCCTCCGGGCGCATCGAGGGCGCGCCTTCGCCCAGGGAGACGGGCTCGCTCTGGCCCATCTTGCGCTTGATGGACTCGATGGGCCCCGGCGCCTCTCCGCGCCGGGCCCGCGCGGGGCGGCCTACGAGGATGGACTGCGCGTCGGGGTCCCAGGCGACGGCCGAGGGCACGGTCTTCCGGCCGAAGCGATCCGCGTAGACGTGGAGATCCCGCTCCGAAGGGTCGAGAATGGCGACCTCGGAGTTCGTGGTGCCGAGGTCGATGCCGATGGGCCGGTCGACGTAGAGCTTGCTCATGCTGCGGTGTCCTTGGGGTCGCGCCATGGGTGCCTCCGCGGGTGCGGCGCCTGCGTCATTCGTCGCTAGGGTCGCCGCTCTCGAGGTGGTCGGAAAGACGCGCGGGCAGCGCGGGAGCGGGCGGAAGCGGGTCGGCGACCGAAGGCCAGGCGACGAGGTCGTCCACCGTGAGCGATGCGAGCGCGTCCGCGAGCGAGAGGCCCGGCGCGCGGCGAGGTTTCCGCGGGGCGCGGCCCGTCGGCGCATGGCTCTCGGGAAGCGAGCGGAGCGCCGCCGCGTGGCGCCGGCGCGGGTGGAGCGTGAGCGCCTCCCAGGCGTCACGGATCGCGGACTCCTCGGCTTCGCCTACGGCCTCACGCAGCAGCTCGCGGAAGCGCTCCGTGAGCTCCGTCGCGTCGGCCAGCGGGTCGAGGCCGTAGCGGGCGTAGAGGTCGTCGCTCACGCCTTCGGGCCTTCCTCGTCGTCGAGCACGACGCCTTCGCGCAGCAACCGGTCCGCGAGGCGCGGGAGCGATGCGAGGCTCGGGAAGAGTGTGCGGGCCCGGCGGTAGTCGGCGAGCGCCCGCGTGCGGGCGCTGCGCCGCGCGAAGGGGCCGGCGTCGGCGAGGGCGCGCTCGCCCCGAAGCGTGAGCAGGTCGGCGAGGACCAGGCGGCCATTGCGATGCGTGGGGCAGACGGCGACGGCCGTCTCGGCCATCTCGATCTGCGCGGGCAAGGGGGCCTGGAGCTCGGCGCGGAAGACGAGGAGCTGGGCGCAGGGGCCCGCGTAGGCCAGCTCGGCGGGGTCGTCCTGGATGTTCCGGGCGAAGGCGTCGACGAGCGGCGCGAGCGCGCCGTCGAGCGTCCGGAGCGTCGTCATGCGCTTCGCGTTGTAGGCGACCCAGCCGAGCGGCACGGCACGCTCCACGGCGAAGCGCGCGACGAACGGGTCCTGACCGGCCCAGCGCCAGGTGCGGGCAACCTCTTCCAAAGCCGCGGCGTGCTCCGCGTGCACGTCCTCGGTCGCCAGCTCGTCGAGGCGGTCGCGGTGCGGCGCGAGGGCCGCGTCGAGCACCCGGTCCCGCGCCTGCCGTGCGCGCCGTCGGGCCTCGGCGGCGACGGCGTTCTCGGCGCCGAGCCCCGTGAGCGCGAGGGTACGCGCCATGGCCGCTTCGCCGAGCGCCGCGAGGGCGTGGGCAGAGGGGCGGTCGCGGGCTTCGGCGCCGGCGCGGGCCTCGTCCTCGAGCCGGCCCAGGAGCGCGAAGGGCACGGAGCGGGCGGCTTCGACGCGCTCGCGGGCCGGGAGCGCATCGCCTACGACGACGTGCGCACGGGAGGCCAGGTAGTCCCCCTCGGCGGCGAGCGCGCGCCACGCCGCCAGCGCGCGCTCGCTCCGCGCATCGGCGGCCTCCTCGAAGAGTGCCAGGTGATGCAGCAGCTCCGGCGGGAGGCCGGCGTAGCGCTTCGGCCGCGCGAGCTCGAGCAGCGGCGCCCGGTCCCCCTCGAGGGCGCGGCGCCGGGCGTCTTCGCCCCGCGGGAGCGCGCGCAGGTGATGCACCAGCCCGCCGCCACGGCGTCCCAGGTCCTCGCGTCCTCGCGTCAGGTTCTCCAGCAACGTCCGGGCAAGCGTCGCGTCCTCCAGTCGGTCGAGGAGCGCCTGATCCTCGGTGCGCCAGCCAGACACGGCGAAGAGCATAAGGGCTTCCGCTCGCGTGGGCTCTCGGCGACTCAGCGCCGCACGTCGTTGAGGCCCCAGTCGTAGGGCGCGTAGGCGAGGGGCAGCCCCGCGCGGGCTCCGAGCTCGAGCGAGCGCTGGAGCTCCCCGTCGGTGAAGGCGAGGAGAAAGGCCAGGAGCCACCCCTCGTCGCCTCCCCGGCCATCGGGCGGCGCGAGGCCGAGGCGCTTCGCGTGCGCGACGAAGTCCCCGGCGAACCAGTCGAAGATGGCGGAGAGCCGGATCGCGTCGTCGTCGACGCGCAGCTGCGCCGGGAGCGCGAGCATCTGGCGCATGGCCTGGTCGAGCTGCGCGTCGAGCGAGCTCGCCTCGTAGGGGCGCCGGGCGAGGGGCGGACAGCTGATGGAGGCGCAGTTCAGCGCGGCGTGAACCCGCGCGTCACCAAAGGCCCGCACCACGTCGTGCTCGTAGTCGAAGAGGTTGGTGCGCCGGCCGTCGATGCGGACCTTGAGGGCCCAGAAGAAGCCGAAGCCCGGCGTCGGCTCGAGGGGTCCGCGCACGTCGTGCACGCTCGCGATCGGCGTGTGCGCGAGCACCGCCACCAGCACGTTCGCGTTGTAGGCGTTGAGCGCGAAGGCGAGGCGCGACGCCTCGGTCGGGAAATCCGCCGGGGTCGCCTCGGGCCCGACGACGGCGGCGGTCGCGAGGAAGCGCTGGAGGCTTCCCTGGTCGCTGGCGAGCGCGGCGTAGTCGACGCGCCCGCCCTCGGCGTGGGGCCCGACGTGGACGAGCGCGGCGGCGAGGTCGCCGGTGTCGTAGCTGTCCGGCGCCGCCTCGATGGGCAGGACGTGCACGCCGAGCAGCGGGGATCCGGTGACGACGGCCGCAAAGGCGAGCACGGCGATCAGCGCCCCCCGGCGCACCCACCGGCT
>CALCTH010000204.1 GCA_937893795.1 uncultured Myxococcales bacterium
CCATCGCATCGGGCGATGCGCGAGCCGCTGCACGGCGACGAGGGCGCCTTCGTTCTCCTCGTCGAGCGCGAGGATGCGGTCGTAGAGCACGAGCGCCAGGCCGCGGTCGCCCGCGTCCACCGCCGCAGCGGCCCGGGCCTCGAGGCGCACGAGCACCCGGCGCTCGAGCACCTCGGCTTCGCCCTCCGGGTCCGCGAGGAAGGTCTCGAGGAGCGCCGCGGGGTCGTCGATGCCGTGGTCGAGGAGGAACGCCCGGAGCGCACCCGCGAGCTCGCCGGCGCTCGCATAGCGGTCCTCCGGCGCCTTGGCCATGGCCCGCTGGAGGATCTGGGCGAGCTCCTTGCCGATGCTCGGCCGGAGGCGGAGCGGATCGGGGTGCTCGCAGTCCACGACCTGCTTGAGCACCTGGTGGGCGTTCTTGCCGTGGAAGGGCAGCGTTCCCGTCGCGAGGAGGTAGAGCACCGTCCCGAGGGCGAAGACGTCCGAGCGGGCGTCGACCTCGCCCGTCTCGATCTGTTCCGGGGCCATGTGCCCCGGAGAGCCCAGGATCTGGCCCGTGTGCGTGAAGCTGTGCGCGTCGACCATCTGCGCGATGCCGAAGTCCGTGAGCTTCACGGTGCGGCCTTCGTGGAGCAGGACGTTCTCGGGCTTCACGTCGCGGTGAACGATGCCGGCGTCATGCGCCGCCGCGAGGGCCTCGGCGACGGGCAGCGCCAAGGCGACCGCGGCCTCGGCCGGGAGGCGGTGCGCGTCGACGAGCTCGCGAAGCGTCGGACCCGTGAGCAGCTCCGCGACGAGGTAGCTCTCCTCCGCGTCCTCGCCCGCGAAGTCGTGGATCTCCATGATGTAGGGGTGGCGGAGCCGCGCCACGCTCCGGGCCTCCCGCGTGAAGCGCTCCCGAGCCTCGCTGGACTTGCGGAGGTGCGGGTGGAGCACCTTCACGGCGACGCAGCGCTCGAGGACCAGATCCCGGGCGCGGTACACCGTGGCCATTCCGCCGTGGCCGATCTCGCTTTCGAGCTCGTACTTCCCCAGTCGCCGCATGGATTCGCCCCGAGACGCCGCAGGCGTGCGACGCCGGTGCCGCCGTCGTCACACATGAATCTCGCCCGCGGCTGGATTGCCGTCAACGCGGGCGCTCACGGTGGGGCCCGCGATCCCGCAGCTAACAGTTGCATGCTTGCGCAAGTGTTGTAGCGTTCCGGCATGCGCATGGACGGCGATGAGGGGCAGCGTGGCGACGACGACGCGGTCGCGCCGCATTCGCACGCGCCCACCTCGCTCACGCTTCCGGACCCCGAGATGCTCGCGTCGGCGGCGCGCCTCTTCCGCGCCCTCTCGGACCCCGGACGCCTACGCAGCCTGCTGACGCTGCGGGATGGCGAGGTGTGCGTCTCGGAGCTCGCCGAGGTGACGCGCGAGGAGCTTCCGGCGACGTCGCAGCGCCTTCGCGTGCTGCTGCGGGAGCGCCTCGTCCGGCGCCGGCGAGACGGACGCCACGTGTACTACGCGCTCGACGACCATCACGTCGTCGAGCTCATCGAGAACGCCCTCGAGCACGTCGCCGAGGCGCCTCCGACCAAGGAAACGTCATGAGCCACGACCCGAACCACACCCACGGCCCGAGCTGCGGCCACACGGCCGTCCAGCACGACGGCCACGTCGACTACCTGGTCGACGGCGAGCTTCACCACCCGACCCCGAACGGGTGCGTCGTGCATGCGCTCGCGGCGAACGATGCGTGCACCTCGGGCCACGAATGCACGGGACACGACGCGTCCCACCAGCACGGGCCAGGCTGCGGACACGAGCCGGTTCGTCACGGCGACCACGTCGATTACCTCGTCGACGGTCACCTCCATCACCCGCACGGCGATCACTGCGACGACCACGGTCCGCTCCCGACGGCGTGAGCGGCGTCGGCGGGCTCGGCTTCGGGCCCGCTCGGCGCGCGGCGAGCCTTCGTTCGTTCGGCGAAGGCGTGTAGGGTCCTCGGGCCGCGTGGACGTCCACGTGGCCCGTTCTCATGGCGCTGGACGAGCCGGCGTCTCCGCCCAGGACCGGCCGAGAGCCACGCCGCCCCTCGGAGACTCATGTCCCTGACGACCCGCTGCGCCGCCCGTCTCTCTCTCGTCTCTTTGCTCTTCGCGTGTGGAAGCCCGCCCGCAGGAGGCGAGGGCACCCTCGACGCCGGCCGTACGCTGTGCACGGGCCCCGCCGATTGCGACGACGGCCTCTACTGCAATGGCCCGGAGGTGTGCATGCCCGGCGGCTCCGCCTCGGACGCGCGGGGCTGCGCCGCCGGCACGCCGCCCTGCGAGGCAAGCGCCTGCGACGAGGACCTCCAGGAGTGCACGTCGAGTTGCGTGGACGTCGACGGCGACGGGGCGGAGGACGTCGCCTGCGGCGGCACGGATTGCGACGACGCCGACGCCGACGTCTTCCCCGGAGCCACCGAGGTCTGCGATGCCGCCGGTCGCGACGAAGACTGCGACCCGACGACCTTCGGGGAGCGCGATCTCGACGGCGACGGCTTCTTCGACCAGGCGTGCTGCAACGGAAGCACCTGCGGCCGGGACTGCGACGACGCGCGCGCCGGGACCAACCCGGCGGTCCCGGAGGTCTGTGACGAGCTCGACAACGACTGCAACGGCACCGTCGACGAGGGCCTCCTGCAGTCGGTCTTCATCGACGCGGACCGGGATCTGCACGGCGACCCGGACCGGCCGCTCATGGCGTGCCCGGGCATCCCGGGCACGAGCGCATCCTCCCTCGACTGCGACGACACGGATCCCTTCATCAACGGACCGCAGCCCGAGGTCTCCGACGGCGTCGACAACGACTGCGACGAGCGCATCGACGAGGACCCCCGGGCCGTCCTCTGGTTCCCCGACGTGGACGGCGACCGCTACGGCAACCCGCGCGGGGAGACGGTGCTCTCGAGCAGCGTCGTCCCGGGCCACAGCCTGCTCGGCAACGACTGCGACGATACGTCGTCGGCGATCAGCCCGGTGGCCGACGAGGTGTGCAACGGCCGCGACGACGACTGTGACGGCCGCGCCGACTTCGTGATCGCCATCAACGACTTCGAGGACGACGACGGTGACGGCGTCCCGGACGCGGCGTGCGCGGGAGCGGGCGGGGACTGCGACGATCGCGACCCCGGCGTCTTTCCGGGCGCGGCCGAGGCCTGCGGCAACGGCCGCGACGACGACTGCGATGGGGAGGTCGACGAGGGCTGTGACGCGGCGCCGCCCGAGGACTTCGCGACGGACTGCGGCGGTGGTTGCTCGGTGCCCTTCGACCTGGGCTCCGCCGGCGCCCTGGACGGGCGCACCGCCGTCTGTGGCGACGTGCCGCGCGCGACCTTCATGGATCCGGGCTTCGCGTTCGGGGCGGCGTGCGACGGCGCGAGCGTGGGCGACATCGTGTTCCAGGGGAGCGTTTGGCACACGGTGACCGGCGGCGTCTGCGCGGACCGTTTCAGTCTCTCCTTCGACGCCGCGGCCGGCCGCGTGGGCCGGCACTCCTGCAACCGCGACCGCCTGGGCCTCGGGAACCTCGGCTACGTGGAAGAGGCGGGGCGACGCTTCCTCTTCCTCGACGTCGAAGGCGCGCCGGCGGTCACGGTGCTCGAGATCGTGGGCGGCGACGTCGCCTCCGCCGTAGCGCCCTGCGCGATGTCCGTCGTCGTCGACGGTGTGTGCACGACGGGTGCGGTGAGCTTCCCGCCCTTCCCGGGGCCGAGCGACGTCGCCGCCGGACTGCGCGGCGAGTGGCTCGGCTGCAACGACGGAGCGCTCCCGGACGACCCGACGGCGACGGACCTCGCGGTGCTCTGCGACGGGGCCGTGGACGACTTCGGGTCGGGGGCGCCGGCTAGGATCATGATCCTCACCGCTGGGCTTCGCTCCGAATACGACTTCGCGCTCGGAGCCACGGATACGGAACCGCTCGCCGACCGGTGCAATCAGCCGGCGCGAAGCGCGGCCGGCGACCGGCTCCAGGTCTGGAACGCCTTCGATGGCGTCATCGCCGTCGAGAGCCCGCGGCTTCGGGTCGTGACCGGCGCCACGCGCACGTACCTGCTGGAAACGCCGGTGCAGGAAGAAAGGCGCGCGTGGGTCCGGGTGACGCTGGACCCCTTCACGGACCCCTGCGCGTCCGTCGCGCTGGACTTCACCGTCCCCTAGCTCTCGCAGGGCTCGGTCACGTGCCCGGCCGTGCGTCGAGAGGCGCCGCACGGAGGTCGTCGCCGTCGTGCGAGGGCGTTGCCAGCCTATGCGCAGCGACCGAGCCGGGAGGTGGACCGTGGCGGAGGGGGCGATGCGGGGCGTGGTGTGCGGGCTGCTCGTGGCAGCGTGCGCGTCGGGCTCGGGGGAGGCCGCGGACGCCGCCGCGGACGGCACGATGCGCGATGCCGGGGCGATGGAGGGCGGCGTGGCCGACCTCGGGGCCGAGGCCGGCGCAGACGGGGGCGAGGGCGACGCGGGACGCGACGCCGGAAGCGATGGCGGGTCCCTCGCGGATCGCTGGGTAGCCCTCGGGGACGAGCTCGAGGGCTTTCTCTTCGACGTCGCCGTGCTCGCCGACGGGGGGCTCGTGGTCGCCACGCAGCCCGGGGGCGGCGCGCAGCCGCGGGTCTTCGAGCGCGAGGGCGACGGCTGGCGAGAGCTCTCGCTCCCCTTCGGCGCCGACGTGCGCCCCACGGTGGACCTGGTCGCGGCCCTCGACGGCCGGCTGGTCGTCGGCGGTGTGTTGGATGCGGAGGATGGCCCGCTTCGCGTTCTCCAGCGGGACGAGGAGGCCTGGACGTCGCTCGCGGAGACGACCGTCGGGGAAGGCGGCCTCTTTCGATTGCTCTTCCACGGCTCGGAGCGCCTGCTCGCGCACGTCGCGGAGCGGACCTTCACGACAGGGAGCCTGCCCGGCGTGTTCTCCAACGACGCGCTCTACCTCAAAGAGCTGGGCAGCCCCGAGGCGCCGACGCGCATCGAGGTCCCGGACATCGCGTGCAGCGAGTTCCCGACGCCCCGCGTCGTCACCGCCTTCGACGCCGCCGGCACCGTCGTCGCCGCGCACTCGGGCGTCCTCTGCGACGCGGAGAGCTGGTACCTACGCGAGCTGACGAGCGAGAACGTCTGGCAGACGCGCTTCTCGTCGACGACCCGCAGCTACGCCCAAGGCCTGGCCCTCGACTCCGCCGAGGGCACGCTCATCGGCTACTTCCAGGACACCATCTTCCAGCCCGTCGAGACGTGCACTCTCGGCGACGACCTCGCGGACTGCGGGGCGCCGCCTCCCACCGGGAGAGCCTGCGGTGGGGCGCGCGCGTTCCAGCCTTCGGCGCGCCTCGCCACCTTGCCCGCGGGCGGCGCGATCGTCGGCCACGTCGACGTCTGCTGCGTCCCGCAGATGGACGGGAGCTTCAGCTGCACGCGCGACGATGCCGTCCTGTGGCTGGCGGGCACCACGGTACCCGCGCCGGAAGGCGGCCTCATCGGCGTCGTAGCGGCGCTCCCGGACGGCGACGTCTTTGCCGGGGTCGGCGGTCAGGCCTACCGTCTCGACCTGCCCTGAGCCGAGTGCCTCGAACACGACCGGCCACGTGGCGTCGGCTTCGAGCTCGCCCGCAACTCGTGATCGGTCGTGAGCTCACGATCCGGCACAGCGTCAGAGTTGCGCCATTCGCCTCGGTCGCTCTCGCGAACGCCGGCGGGCGGTGCCGACGAGGGCCATGGGCACGACTCCCGGGCGGGGCAATGTGCGCGCGGCCGCGTGGCCGTCCCTTTCGGCGAGGGCAAAACGCGTCGAAGCCGGACGCGGCGCAAGGTGGCCAGGGCAAAGTCCAAGCGCCCGGATGAGAAGCGCCTGGGCGGAGGGCAAAGGCGTCGTCACCGGGTCGATCGCCTTTTGGGGGCCCCGAGACGAACCCGAAGCGGCTTGTCGGCGTGTTGCCCGTGCCGAGACGCGAGCGAGGTGCCTCGCGTGGGGGATGGCGGGGCAGAAAGCCGTGGTTCCGTCGCTCGCGCGGGATGCGCTGCGGAGAGAGACTCCGGCCCATGGCGCCGCGACCGGCCGCGATGCTCGTGCCCGAGGCGATAGCCGACGGGCGGAGAGCTTCCGCAGCGACCACACGCGAGGTGTGGCGGCGAGACGGTGGACGCTGCACCTACGTCTCACCGGAGGGCCGACGCTGTCGCGAGACGGGCTGCCTCGAGCTCGACCACGCGGTGCCCTGGGCGATGGGCGGGACGACGACGGTGGCCAACCTCCGCCTCCGCTGCCGAGCTCACAACCAGCTCGCCGCCGATCGGTCGTTCGGCCGCGGGTTCATGGAGGGGAAGCGGGGCCTAATTCGTGAGGCCGTCCGTGGCTACGGGACGCCCGCCGTGGCCGGTGGCCGGACACGCACTTCGCTCGGGCGGGTAGCGTCACAGGCCACGTGGCTCACGGCTGCGATCCGCGGGTGCGTTCGGGGCCGCAGACCGACTCGGCGCGGCCGGCGTTCCGGCGACCGCTCCCGTCAGGGCGCGGCGGCGACGCAGAGCTCCGCGTCTTCGCGCGGGCCCGCCTCGTCGCGTCCGCCGAGGACCAGGAGCACGGTGTCCGAGAGCGCGACGAGACCCGGGCGCTCGCGGGCGTGGACGAGCGTGTGGCGGAGCACGACCTCGCCCGCCTCCACGGCTTCGATGCGCTGCGCATTCGGGTCGCCGGGGGCGCCACCGGCGATGAGACCGTTGTCAGTGTCCACCTCCGCTCCCGGGCGCGCGGTCTCCCTGCGCGGGCCCGGGAGCACGACGCAGGCGTCGGGGCAGCCGGCCACACGGAGGCCGTCGCGGCGAGGCATGCCGTCCGCGTCCTGTCCGCCCAGCACGAAGGCGCCGTCGGGGAGCGGGAGCAGCGCCGGCGCATCCCGCACGCCCTCGGGCTCGCCGAGGGCCAGCGCGCTGCGGCTCGGCGAAACGAGCTCGGCGGGCGCTGCGTCCGCGCTCCCGCCGCCGGCCACCAGGAAGCTGCCGTCCGAAAGCGCCCCGGCGCTCGCCGCGGCGCGGGGCACGGCGAGGGG
>CALCTH010000205.1 GCA_937893795.1 uncultured Myxococcales bacterium
GCGTCGAGGCCCCCGATGGCCACCACCGGGACCGGCACCTGCGCGCACACGGCGCGAAGCGCTTCGAGCCCCACCACGGGGTCCGGTCGCTCCTTCGAGCGCGTGGGAAAGACGGGTCCGAACCCGATCAGATCGGCTCCCTCGGCCGCCGCCGCTTCGGCCTGCGCGAGGTCATGCGTGGACACGCCGATGGGCCCGGCGAAGAGCCTCCGCGCCTCGCGAAGCGGCACGTCGTCCTGGCCGAGGTGGAGGCCGTCCGCCTCTGCCAGCGCCGCGATGTCGGCCCTATCGTTCACCACGAAAGGCACGCCGGCGCCTGCACAGCGCTGGCGCAGGGCGCGGGCCGTCGCGAGATGCAGCCGGTCGTCGTCGCCCTTGAAGCGCAGCTGAAGCACCGCCGGTCGCGCCTCGAGGATGCGCTCCGCCGTGCTCACCGGATCCCGCGCTTCGGAGCCCGCCGAGACGATCGCGTAGAAACCGCGCCAAGCCACCGCCACGCCGGCGAGCTAGCGCCGGGCTCGAGCGTGAGCAAGGCGCTGCCGTTGCGCGCTCGCCCTCGCCGGCCTAGGCGAGGCCCGTGAATCACGACGACGTCCAGCCCCTCGCGCTCCGCCTCGAGGTCGGTGAGGTCGAGGCCGGCCAGCGCGTCGACGTCGTTCTCGTGGCGCGCGTCCCGAGCATGAGCCGGGCCAAGGCCAAGGCCCTCGCTGCGAGCGGCGCCCTTCGCGTCAACGGTCGCCGCGCCGCCAAGGGCGTCCGCCTCGCACCCGGCGACATCGTCACGCTGGCCGAGCTGCCGCCCCCCACGCGCTTCCGCGCCGCGCCGGACCCGGACCTCCCGCTCGAGGTGGTGCACGAGGACCCGCGCTTCGTCGTCGTCCACAAGGCGGCCGGCGTGCCCACGCATCCGCTGCGCCCGGACGAGCGCGGCACGCTCGCCGGCGCCCTCGTCGCCCGCTACCCGGAAATGGCGGGCGTCGGCCACCGCCCGCGCGAGCCCGGCCTGCTCCATCGCCTGGACACGGGCACCAGCGGCCTCGTGCTCGCGGCCCGCGACGACGCGGCCTTCGCCAGACTCCGGGACGCGCTCCTCGGCGGCGGCATCGACAAGCGCTACCTCGCGCTGGCGCTCGGCCACGTCCGCGCCCCGCAGCGCGTGGACCTGCCCGTGGCTCACCACCCCGGAGACCGCCGCCGCATGGTGGCCGGCGCCCGCGAGGGCGCGCGCGCCGCCACCACCGAGATCCTGAGCAGCGCGCCGCGCGCGCTCCCGGCGCTGCCGCCTCCCGGCGCCGTCAGCCTCGTGGAGGTCCGCGCCCGCGCGGCCCGCCGGCACCAGGTACGCGTGCATCTGGCCACGCTCGGTCACCCGCTGCTCGGTGACACGCTCTACGGCGGCCCGGAGCTCGATGGGCCCGGGCATCGTCTCCACGCGTCCCGCTTGAGCTTCGCCCACCCCGAGACGGGGGCGCCCGTCGACGTTCGGTCCACCCCGCGCGGGTGGCCGTGAAAGCAAGGCCGCGCGTTTTCCCCCATGATGCGGCCATGCGTCGCCCCCACGCCGCGCTCGGCTCCCGTCGCGTCATGCGCTCGGTGGGGCTCGTGGTGGC
>CALCTH010000206.1 GCA_937893795.1 uncultured Myxococcales bacterium
CCCGCCGCCGAGCTCGGCGGCCAGGCTCTGGAGCAGCACACCGCAGTCGAGGCTCCCCTCGGGACCACGTGCCAGCACGATGGCGAGGGTGTCGCCCTGCGGCGCCGCCAGCGCCACGACCCGGCTCCCTTCGCGCGTGAGCCCCTGCGCGAGGCTTCGGAGCGCGTCGCGGTCCAGGTCCTCGAGGGTGCGGACGAGCGGGTCGTCGGGGGTCGCGGCGAGCACCGTGGCCAGCGCCGTCGCCCACCCCTTCCGTGCTACGCCGAGGGACTCGCGCGTCACGCGCAGCTCTCGCTCGAGCTTGGCCACGGCTCCGGGAACGTCGGTCGGAGCGCAGCTGAAGCGCGCGGCCAGGTCTCGAAGCGACGCCGACTCGGCGGAGAGGACGCGCCGCGTGCGCCGTCCGGCCGCGAAGGTCACGCGGAGCCCCCCGCGATGCTTGTGCACGTCGAGGATCTTCACGGGCCCCACCTGGGCGGTCCGCGTGCAGTGCGTCCCGCCGCAGGGGGTCTGGTCGAAGCCTTCGACCTCGACGATGCGCACGGGCCCCAGGACCTTCGGCGTGCGCCGGAGCTTCAGCGTCGCCGCCTCCTCCGGCGTCACCGTGCGTGTGCGCACCGGGCGGTCGTCGTCCACGACCTCGTTCACTCGGTCTTCCGCCGCCTGAAGCAGCCGGTCGGCGAGGCTCGGGCGGTCCAGGTCCAGCGTCGCGGCCTGGGCGCCAAGGCGGGCCGAGCGGGTCTCCGCGCGGGCGACGTCGACGAAGGCGCGGCTCAGCATGTGCTGCCCCGTGTGGAGGGCCATGTGCTCGAGGCGACGGGCGCGGTCGAGGCGGCCCGAGATGGACGTCCCCGGCGGCACGAGGGCGCTCACGTAGTGCAGCACGCGGCCGCCATCGTTCTGCACGTCGTGGACCTCCACCTCCCGGTCGCCCGCGTGGAGCACCCCGCGATCCGCGAGCTGGCCGCCGCCCTCGGGGTAGAAGGCGCTCCGATCGAGCACGAGGACGGCGCCGGCCTCCCGGCGCCATGCGTCTTGCACGGTGGCGTCGAAGGCGAAGCGATGCGGGTCGTCCAGATCGAGACGCTCCGTCGCGCTCATTCGCTCTGCGCCTCCCCCTCGGCCGCGCGCCCGGCCGGCGTGGCCGGCGCGCCGAAGGTGACGACGAGCGCGACGCGGCCCTGGGCGGCCTCGGGGAAGCGAATGCGGCGAAGGCCTCGCTCGAGGCAGCGCTTCCCGCGGTCGTCGGCCACGGTGCTCTCGCGCGTGCGCGCCTGGGCACGCCCGGTACGGGCGACGTTCAGGTCGAGCGTGATGTCGCCGGCGGGCGACGCGCGTCGGCCCGCCTTCCGGCGGCAGTCCAGCAGCAGCGCGATGTGCGTGCGCAGCGCGCCGTGCAGGAGCCGGAGCCTCGCCTCGTCTGCGTCCGCCGGGGCGACGACGCGGAAGCGCACCTCGCCCCCTGGCGTGCCGCCCTCGGTCTCGAGGTGGCCATCGGCGCTCCGCGTGACGGCCGCCGTGGCGCTCGGGCCTCGGGCGCGGATGCGCTCGGCACCCTCCGCCGCCGTGTTCGTGAAGGTGAGCGTCAGGTAGGCGCTCCCCGGCGGGCGAAGCTCCTCGAAGGGCGCCGCCGCGAGGGCGTCCACGGTGCAGCGCCGCAGCTCCTCGTCGCCCACCTCGTCGCGGGTGAGCTCCACGCGGCCGCCGCCGGGCTCGAGCACGGCCCTCAGCCTGAGCACGCCTCGCACGTGGGGGCGCTGCCGGCTGACGCGCGAGTAGCACACGCGGATGGCTCCGAGCTGCCGGCCGAGGACGGCCCCGAAGGGACCGAGCTCCTCGCGGCTCGTTCCGGGTCCGTTTTCCACGGCGAGCGATACGTCGGCGCGGGTCGTGATGCGCGTGTGCTCGGCGTCGAGCTCCTGCGCCGCGGCACCCGGCGCGGCGACGTGAAGACCGAGGAGAAGGCCGAGGCTCCCGGCCCATGCGCCGGGGCCGGCGCGCGGCCCGCTCTCCCCGCGGTGACGCCTCCTCATGGCCCCATCATGCCCTCGTCGTCGGGTGGCGTGCACCCCGAAGGCCTCCTCGAGGCAGACCGGGTGGGCTGGGCGCGCGCGACGGAAGTGGCTGGTACGCTGGTCACGTGCGCTCGTTCCTGCCGGTCCTCGCGCTGCTAGGCGCGTCGTTCGCGTGCGAATCGTCGCCGCGGGCAGGCCCCACGGATGGGGC
>CALCTH010000207.1 GCA_937893795.1 uncultured Myxococcales bacterium
GCGTGCGACCCGGCGATCGCGTCGCCCTGACGGCGGCGAACGGCGTAGACTTCGTGGCGGCGTGGTTCGGCATCCTCTACGCCGGAGCGGCCGTCGTGCCGGTGCCCATCCTGAGCGCGGCGCCGGAGCTCGCCTTCCGCCTCGACCATGCGCGCTGCGTCGCGCTCGTGCACGACGCCGGACGCGCGGAGCTGGCCGCCGAGGCCGTGCGCCGGGCCGCGACCACGATCCCCCGGCTCCCCGCCTCCTCGCTGACGGCCTCGGGCCCGGCGCTCGCGGGCCTCGTCGATGCCCCGGGTGACCTCGCGATGGTCCTCTACACGTCGGGCACCACCGGCACCGCGAAGGGCGCGGCCATCGGTCACGGGAGCCTCGTGGCGCACACCGCGGCCCTCGTGCAGCACACGCTCCGCCTCGGCATGCGCGACGTGGTGCTCGGCGTGCTCCCGCTGACCCACTCCTTCGGCATCCGCATGGCCGTGCTCGCGCCTTTCTTCGCCGGGGCACGCGTGGTGCTCGCGGAGCGCTTCGACGCGGCCGGGAGTCTCGAGCTCGCGGCCGCGGCGTCGGTGACGTGGCTCCCCGGGGTCCCGACCATGTTCCGCCGGTGGTCCGAAGTACCGGGCACGCCGTGGCAGGAGCTGCGCTGGTGCCTCAGCGCGGGAGCGCCTCTGCCGGCCGCGCTCCGCGAACGCGCCGAAGCCCGCCTCGGCGCGGACGTGCGGCAGGGCTACGGGCTCACGGAGGCGACGTTCAGCTGCGTCGACGCGCCGCCCCATCCGGCCGCGCCCTCGACCAGCGGTCGTCCGGTCTGGGGGGTCGAGCTGCGCCTTCGGGGCGATCCACCCCTCGGCGCGAGCGGTGAGGTGCTCGTACGCGGGCAGAACCTGATGCTCGGCTACTTGGACGACCCCGCCGCCACCGCGTCGGTGCTCGAGGAGGGCTGGCTCCGCACCGGCGACGTGGGCGTGTTCGATGCCGAAGGGCGCCTGCGCATCGTCGATCGCTTGAAGGACCTCATCCTTCGGGGGGGCGCGAACGTCTACCCCTCCGAGGTGGAGGACGCGCTCCAGCACCATCCCGACGTACGCGCGCTGGCCGTCGTCGGTCGCCCGGACGAGGACCTCGGCGAAGAGGTCGTGGCCGTGGTGGTACCGCGGGAGCCGGTGTCCTCGCCGGACGCCTTCCGCGCCTTCGCTGCGTCCCTCGAGGCCTTCGCGCGGAGCCGCATCGCGCGCAACAAGATCCCCCGCGAGCTGGTCATGGTCGATGCGCTGCCCCTCGGGCCGAGCGGGAAGGTCCTCAAGCGGACGCTCCGGGCGCAGCTCGCCTCGGGCGCGCTCCAGGGACGCCTGCTTCGCGGGTGACGTCAGCCGCCGAAAACTGGCCCACGCCGCGCGGAGCCTGCTAGCGGCAGGCCATGCCGCGTGCCCTCTCGTTCGTCCACGTGGCCGCGTTGGCGCTCGCCGGGGTGGTCGCGCTTCCCCTTCCGGTCTCGCCGTCCCTACCGCTAGCCAGCGTGCTCGGCATGTCACCGTCCACGGCCGCTGCAGACCGGGGCGTGCGAGATCCGACGCGGGGACCCGGCGCCCGGCGACTTCCGCGACGCAGCCGGAGCCTCGGCCTGCCCTTCGACGGCCGGCTGCGGAACGGGGTGCGCCTCCGCCCCTCGCGTCACCTGCGAATCGTGCCCGCCGAGCACGGGCAACGCGAGGGCGGCGACGCGCTCTACGGCACGTGGGAGCTCGTGCAGCTCCTCGAGCGCGCGGCCTTCCGGGTACATCAGCGCCTCCCGGGCGCTCAGCTCAGCGTCGGCGAGCTTTCCAAGGAGGGCGGCGGGCGCCTCCCGGGTCATGCTTCGCATCAAAACGGCCGGGACGCGGACCTCGCCTTCTACATGCTGGACGGTCGCGGGCGGCCCTACGCGCCCTACGGCTTCGCGGCCTTCGACGGGGCGGGCCGCGGCATCGCGCCGAACGAGGCGTTGACCTTCGACGACGACCGGAACTGGGAGCTCGTGGCCAAGCTCGTGGCCGACGGGGACGCCCGGGTGCAGTACCTCTTCGTTCACGCGTCGATCGAGCGCCGTCTCCTGCGGACGGGGCGCCGCCGGCGCGCGCCGCGCTCCGTGCTGAACCGCGCCGAGCGCGTGATGGTGCAGCCCGCCTCGGGACATCCCCACCGCAACCATTTCCACATGCGCATCTACTGCCCGCCGGCGAGCCGTCCCGCCTGCCGGGACCGCGGTCCGCGCCACCCCTGGGCGCCCTGACGCCGGCCGACTCAGGTCCTTCGCTTCAGCGCGCGGCGGCCTCGCGCGATCACGAGCCCCAGGACGAGCAGCCCGGCCAGCGCGTAGGCGCCGTACCACCACGGAAGGGCGTCGTCACCGCGGGCCGAGAGCACCACGGAGCCGACGCCGAGGAGGAAGACGCTGCCCATCGCGGCCTGGAGGGCGCTTCGCGTCCGCGCGGCCTGGAGGAAGGCCCGCATCGCGCCGAGACCGAGCGCCCCACCAAAGAGCAGATCGCGCTCGGTCGGGCGGACGAGCGCGAGCCCGAAGAGGACCCACATCAGCACGCCCGCGATGCGGTGCACCTGGGGCCCGAGGGAGGGAGGGCGCTTCCCCTCCCCGTAGCGCTGGTAGAGCCATGCCACGATGGCCCGGGACTCGGCGAGCCACTCCACCGCGCCCGCCGCCGTCTCGACGCGGAGCACGGGAACCGTCGTGCGGCCCGTGGCCTCCCGCAGCTCGTGAAGGTGCTCCGGCTCGGTTCGCACGTCACGAAGCTCGGCCTCGACCCCCAGGACCTCCAGCGCGCGGCGCACCTCGCCGCAAGAGGTGCATGCGTCGAAGTGATAGAGCGCGAGGTGCGCGGGCGCGTCCATGGCGCCCACGGTACACGCCGGCCGGCGGCCTCGCCTCCAGCCTCGGCCGTAGCGAAGGCTCCGCGGAGCTGCTACCCGGTCGAGTCGCGGGCCCCCGCGGGGCGAGCGAGGCACATGAGCAACGCAGGTAAGGACGAAGCGAGCCCGGCGGCCCGCGCCGCGGCGAAGGCCAAGGCGAAGGCGGCGGAGGCCAAGAGCAAGAAGAGCGGGGCGAAGACCGGCGGGAGCGCTACGCGCTACCGGTGCGTGCACTGCGGGCATCGCTTTTCGGCGGAGAGTACGCCCTCCCGCTGCCCGGCCTGCATGCGGAAGGGTGGCCTCGAAGAAGACACGGCCGGCGAAGCCGGGCGGCCCGCCTGGCTCGTCCCCGGCGCCGTCCTGGCAGCCGTCGCGCTCGCCGCGGGCGGCTACGCCGCGCTCGGCGGGGGCGAGAAGGAGTCGCGGGGGTCTCGCGCCGTGGCCATGGAGCCCTTGTCGAGCGGCGAGCTCCGCGACGCGCTCCGCGACGCGGACGCGGACGTAGGCGAGCGGGATCTGCTCGCGGCCGACGACGCCATTCGTGCCCTCGCGGAGCACGCCGAGGGCGGGGACCCACTGGCCCAGACGCGTGCCCTGATGGCGCACGTTCGCACGCGTGCCGAGGCGGGCGCGTTCGTGCCCTGGAGCCTGACGCAGCCGCGCGAGCTTCCCGTGAAGCACGCGGCGTGGGCCGCCGGGCGCCTGGCGCGCGACGAACGGACCCGCCTCTACCCCCTCGAGCTCGCCGCGGCCTGCGCGTCGGCGCTCCGCGAGGCCGACGTCGACGCCATGGTCACGGAGATCTGGCGCTTCGAGGGCGACCGCCGGCCGCCGGACCCGAGCGGCTACCTCGGCTACTTCGGCGTCGCGGTGTGGCCCGGGGACGTGGGTGAGGGCACGCCTACGATCTTCGACCCCTACGGCGGGCACGATCCCGAAGCGGCGGTCGAGAACCGGCCCCTGACCGACCCTCAGGCCGTGGCCGCGGCGCTGAGCATCGGTGCCATCCATGCGCTGGTCCGCGAGAACGAGCCCGTGCGTGCCCTCGAGCGCGTCCGGCCGGCGCTGCGCCTCGATCGGCGCGCGCCCTACGTACGCGGTGTCCGGGGCGCGGTGCTCCTCGTCAGCGGGGGCCTCGAGGAGGGCGTCCGGGAGTTCGAGGCGGCGCGCGACATCCGGCCCGACGGCGTCCGGCGGAATCTCCTCGCCGGGGTCTTCATGGCCAAGGGCGACGTCGAGCAGGCCAACCGCGAGCTCGCGCAGGCCCTCGAGGCCTTCCCGGAGTACGCGGCCGCGCATGCCACGCTGGCCACGATCCACTTGTCGCGCCGCGAGACGGACCGCGCCCGGAGCGAGCTCCAGGAGGCCGAGCGCATCGATCCGGACCTGCTCCAGCTTCGCTCCCTCTGGGCCCAGTATCACCTGGCGACGGGGGACCCGGAGACCGCCGCCGAGCTGGCGCTCGAGGCCGTCTCGGAGCGCTCCTGGGACGTGAACACGCTGCTCCAGGCGGCGCAGATCTTTCGCGCGGCGGGTCGCTACGACGATATGCGCCGGCAGGCCCGGCGGGCCCTCGAGCTGACGCCCGACGACCAGCAGGCGACCTTCCGTGAGCGCATCCGGACGCTCCTCGGCCCCACGGCGCTCGAGCGGCCCCTCGACGAGATCCCGGATGACGAGCTCGACCTCGAAGAGGACGACGAGGGGCTCGACCTCGCCGACCCGGGAGGCCTCCAGCTCGGTGGCGACTCCTCGCTCCTCGGCGGTGGCGGCGGGGGGCTGCTCGGCGACGACGACGAAGCCGGTCCCTCGCTGCTCGGGGACGACGCGACGCTCGGCGGCGGGGGCCTCCAGCTCGGCGGCGGCGGGGGCGGGGGCACCGGGGGCCTTCAGCTCCGGCAGCCGGGCTCGCGGCTCCAGCTCAACCTGGGGGAGTGAGGCGGCCGCGCCGCGTCGGACCATGGAGAGCGAAGCGCACCCGTCCACGCAGGGCTCCCGGACGTCGCGGCCGGGCGCGATGGAGAGCTCGCTCCGCCGTCGGGCGCCGGGCGTGGTCCTCGCCCTCGGCGCCCTCGGGCTGACGGTGGCCGCGGGGCTCGCCGGCGTCATGCTCGGCGACGCGAGCGGCCCCTACGCGATCCTCGGACGCAACGTGAACGGGGCGGATGGGCACGTCGACGCCTACCTCGCCTGTGCCCTCGGGCCCGGGCGTCGCTTCCGGAGCAACGCCGAGCTCGAGGAGGCGCTCGCCGCCGAAGTACAGGGCGGAGGCGCCGCCTTCGCGACCCAGCTGGTGAGCCGGTGCAACGGAGAGCTCGCGGAGCTCTCGCGGACCCTCGGCGCGCTCATTCCCCCCGAAGACCTCGCTGCCGCGACGGAGGCTCTGGTCGCGAGCGCGCGTGCGCTCCACGCGGCCGCGCGGGACTATGCCGAGGCGCTCGGCGCGGAGCCCGAGGCGTCTCCTTCCCCGCGGGCGCTCTCTCGCGCCTGGTACGAGTACCGTCATGCCCTCGCGGGCCTCAACGACTCGCTGCGCGATCGCCTCAGCCCGGACACGCCCCACGCGGCGCCGCGCTCCGGTCTGGAGTGAGCACGAGCGGTACCGCGACGTCCACGATGCCCGGCGGGTCCGGTGCGTCGAAGCGGAGCCGGCGGACGGCGTCGAGGAGGCAGGTGCGCACGCCGCTATCGTCCAGATCGTCCTCGAGGGCGCAGGCCTCGGCGACGGCGCCCGTCTCCTGAATCCGGAAGGTGATCCGCATACGGCCACCGGACGCGGACTCGGGCGCGGCCGACGCGAGGCAGGCGGCACCCGACGCCTGGAGCGCACCCAGCGGCCGTCGCAGCGCATCGGCATCGAGGCCTCCCAGCGCGCGTTCCGGTGACGCCCGTGGCAGGCCCTCGGGACAGAGCCCGAGAGCGGAGCGACCCGCCTGTAGGGGCGCCGGCAAGGGGACGCCCGGCGCCAGCGCGACGGCGAGCACCACGGGCTGATCCCCCAGCCGCCGAAGCATGCGCAGCAGCGCGGCCAGCGGGAGCTCCCCGTCGGCGCTGACGTAGAGCCGGGCCGGCGCGTCCGCGAGCACGGCGGCCAGCGCGTCCGGCGCGTCGTCGAGGGCGTGGGGCCCTGCGAGCGCGGGGGG